>CAXNDN010000015.1:0-12989 GCA_964201295.1 Candidatus Planktophila sp.
GCAATTGATGCAGACGGTGCTGAAATCGATGGCGATGTGATCATGACAATTTTGGCGCGCGGATTTAAAGCATCAGGATCATTAAAGGCCAACACAATTGTTGCCACCGTGATGAGTAATCTCGGTTTCTTCCACGCCATGAAAGACGCGGGCATTACAGTTGAAACCACTGCAGTTGGTGATCGTTATGTATTAGAAAAAATGATTGAAAAAGACTTCTCACTCGGCGGCGAACAATCTGGCCACTTAATTATGCGCAATTTTGCCACCACTGGTGATGGAACTCTGACTGCTCTGGCACTTGCCCAAGAAGTTGTTAAATCTGGAAAGACTTTGCAAGAGTTAGCATCTGCGATGGTTCGCTTTCCGCAAGTTCTAATAAATGTTAAAAATGTGGCTAAAGATAAATTGGATCAATCTCAAGTCATTAAGACCGCCGTTGCTGCTGCTAAAGCAAAACTTGGCGAGCATGGCCGTATTTTATTGAGAGCATCTGGCACTGAACCGCTTGTCCGCGTGATGGTTGAGGCGCAGAGTGATAACCTAGCGAGCGAAATAGCAAATGACCTCGCGAAGGTCGTTCAAGCAGAGCTGGGGTAAAAAAAGTGTGCGGAATTGTGGGTTACACAGGGCCACAGTCTGCAATTACTCCGTTAATTGAAGGTCTGCGTCGCCTGGAATATCGCGGTTATGACTCCGCAGGTATCGCACTCGGAACATCAGGTGCGCTCTTTATTGAAAAGCGCGCCGGTAAGTTAGCAAATTTAGAAGGTGCACTGCCTACAGATATGCCAGTTGTGCACTCCGGAATCGGCCACACGCGCTGGGCAACGCACGGGGGACCAACCGATCGCAACGCACACCCACACACAGATAACGAAGGCAAACTTGCCGTTATCCATAATGGAATTATTGAAAACTATTCTGAGTTAAAGGCAGAGCTACAAGCGCGCGGCCACTCTTTCTCATCTGATACCGATACTGAATCTGTGGCGCATTTACTTTCTGATTTACGTAAATCAAATAATGGTGATTTAACGCAAGCAATGCGCGAGGCGGTAACTCGCCTGCGTGGCTCATTTACCTTGGTTGCAGTCCACGCTGATGCACCCGAAACTATTGTTGGTGTTCGCCGCAATTCACCGTTGGTCGTCGGCTTAGGCGATGGCGAAAACTTTATGGCATCAGATGTTGCAGCATTTATTGATTACACCAAGCGCGCAGTTGAACTCGGCCAAGATGAAATTATCACCATGACCCCAACCGGAATTTCGATTATCGACTTAGCTGGCAAAGTCGTTGCTCCAAAGGAGTACACAATTACCTGGGATTCCGCCTCTGCACAAAAAGGTGGCTACTCGCACTTTATGCTCAAAGAAATCTTTGAACAGCCAAAGGCGGTTGCTGACACTTTAATTGGCCGCTTAACCGATAACGGCAAAATTGAACTTGATGAATTGCATATGTCAGATGCCGAAATAAAGGCGCTCAAGAAAATTGTGGTGATTGCTTGCGGTACGGCTTATCACGCAGGAATGATCGCAAAGTATGTGATTGAAAAGTGGGCGAAGATTTCAGTAGAAGTAGAAATCGCCAGCGAATATCGTTACCGCGATCCAATTATCGATTCCAGCACACTGGTTATTGCAATCTCACAATCTGGCGAGACTATGGATACCTTGATGGCGATCCGCCATGCTAAAGCGGCAGGTGCGCGAGTACTCGCGATCTGCAATACAAATAGTTCAACTATTCCGCGTGAATCAGATGCAGTTCTTTATACACACGCTGGCCCAGAAATTGCAGTTGCATCCACCAAAGCGCTGCTAACTCAGATCGTGGCCGTTGATTTAATTGCGCTGCACTTAGCCCAGGTGCGCGGTGAGTTAAGTGATGCCCAGGTACACGATCTCTACAACGAGATGCTCGAACTTCCTGGCAAGATTGAACAGATCTTAGAAACAGTTGAGCCACTTCGCGCCTTGACCCGCACCTTTGCTAAATCCGAGACCGTGCTATTTATCGGCCGCAATATCGGTTATCCAGTTGTATTAGAAGGTGCGTTGAAGTTAAAAGAGTTGGCCTATATCCACGCCGAAGGATTTGCCGGTGGTGAGTTAAAGCACGGCTCAATCGCGCTGATTGATAAAGATAAAGGCACACCTGTAATTGCAATTCTGCCTTCAGGTAGCGACCACGCACTTGATGAAAAGATGTTGAGCAATATCCAAGAAGTGAAAGCCCGCGGTGCGCGAGTCATCGTTATTGCACACGAAGGCGCAGAAGTCGTAGGCGCAGAACACATAATTCGCATTCCAGCGTGTTCGCCACTATTTCAACCGATATTAGCCATCGTGCCTTTGCAAGTATTTGCGTACGAGATGGCCGTTGCGCGAGGCAACGATGTAGATCAGCCACGTAACTTGGCTAAGTCAGTTACAGTCGAATAACAATGTCAGTACTTCTTGAGCATCGTCGCGCACAAACGGTCCGCGCCTTCCGTTGGTCAGCAATTCTATTCCTCGGCTTTCTGCTCGTCACCCACCAAGTGATTATCGATGGACCACTAATTAAAATTGATAGATGGATGCACGACTTAGATCGCCCAGAATTTGATGGGATTGGTGGTTTTATCATTCGCCGACTAGATGATCTTGGACTTCGTGGTGTAACTGCAACCGCTCTCTTACTAGCTGCCTTCTATATCGCGCGCCGCTTTAAAACCTGGCGTCCGCTGAATTTGGCAATTCTCTCTTTGATTTGCCTAAATCTAGTTGTTGGATTCTTTAAATTCTGGCTTGGTCGCACTAAGCCAAAAGTTGGAATCGATTTGTTGCACTTTGGTGGAATGTCATTTCCCAGCGGACACGCATCAAATGCCTTACTTACTTGGGGAGTACTGGCATATTTAATTTATCGATATGCGCATGTTGATCGCTATCAAGGACGTTTGGCTAGCGCTGGTGTTGCAACCATTAGTTTGACGGTCTGCATCGTTTCGCTAATTCGCGACACTCACTGGTTCTCAGATTTGTTAGGTGGCCTCTTCATTGGCGGTGCGTTGCTGGTCTTAGTTATCGCTATTGATCGTTATTGGCCATCTAATAGCCAACTCTCTTAACGCCAATTACACTAGATAACATGATTGATGGCATTGGTATCGATGTAGTAGATATCGCCCGCTTTGCCGAATCTTTAGAACGAACCCCATCGCTGCGCGAGAAGTTATTTACCCCTGCTGAAGCAACTAAGCCAATTCCTTCGCTTGCCGCGCGCTTTGCCGCTAAAGAAGCGTTAGCAAAAGCTTTAAACGCTGGCCACGGATTGCCTTGGCATGATGCAGAAGTAATTAACCACGAGAGCGGAAAACCAGATTTCTTATTCCGCGGAGAAATCGCTGAATTGGTTGATGGCGCAAAGGTTCATCTCACGCTCTCGCACGATGCCGGAATCGCATCTGCCATGGTTGTGGTGGAGCGATGAGCAATCGCGCAGAAGCAATCGTTGATTTATCGGCGATCAGAGCAAACGTTGCCTTTCTCAAAGGCAAAGCCGGTGTTGATTTACTCGCTGTTGTAAAAGCAGATGCCTACGGTCACGGTCTGATTCCAGTGGCTAAGGCGGCGCTAGAAGGCGGTGCAACTTGGCTTGGTGTTGCCCTTCTTGAAGAAGCGATCACACTTCGCGCAGCGGGTATCACCGCACCGATTTTGGCATGGCTTGTGCCACCAGGATCAGACTTTAAGAGCGCGGTAGATCACGATATTGATATCGCAGTTTCATCAATCAAGGCCCTTGATGAAATCGGAGCAGTCGCTGGAACCAAACGCCCGCGCATACATTTAGAAGTAGATACCGGAATGACGCGCGGTGGTTTTCTATCTGAGTGGAGTGAGATTGATGCCAACCATGTACAAGGTGTGGAAATTATCGGAATCTTTTCCCACTTTGCGCGCGCTGACGAACCAGGCCAACCACAGAACTTAGAACAATTAACTCGCTTTAAGAAGATGGTTGCCACTCTAGAGTCATTTGGATACACAAATATAATTCGCCACCTTTCAAATTCTGCAGCAACGCTTGTTGACTCGGCTTCCGCATTTGACATGGTGCGCACCGGAATCGCAATGTATGGACTGAGTCCTGATGTAAAAACTTTAGGGACATCCGAAAAGCTTTCGCTAAAGCCAGCGATGACCCTTCGCGCCAAATTACATTTGGTAAAAGATGTTCCAGCAGGATCACCAGTTGGCTATGGCGCAACTGAAATTACAAAGGCGGATACAAAGCTCGGATTGGTAGCGATGGGTTATGCCGATGGCATACCGCGCATAGCCAAAAACGTCGGAGTTACTTTTAACGGTAAGCGTGCACCGATTATCGGTCGCGTTTCCATGGATCAATTTGTTGTAGACCTGGGGGCTACATCTACTGCGAAATCTGGGGATTGGGTGAGTATTTTTGGACCAGGTACGGGTGGGGAGTACACCGCAGATGACTGGGCAAGTGCATCTGGGTCGATAAATTACGAGTTAGTTACACGAATCGGCCCGCGAGTGCCTAGAATCTACCAACTATGAGCGCCGCACTGTTGCACGCAAAGGGTGTCAGCATCTCCTTTGGCGGACTTAAAGCTCTGCATGATGTGCACTTAGAACTTCGCCCTAATGAAGTCGTCGGAGTTATCGGACCAAATGGTGCAGGCAAGACAACTTTGTTTAATGCCATGTGCGGATTGGTTAAACCAGATTCGGGAAAATTTGAATTTGAAGGTAAAGAACGTTCGTGGCCGCGCACTGATGAGTTAATTGACCTTGGTATTTCGCGCACCTTGCAAGGCGTTGGACTTTTTCCAGAGTTAACAGTTTTAGAGAATGTAATGGTCGGGGCGCAAAGGTTAGCCAAGACTGGATTGATTTCTGCAGCCCTTGGCACAAATAAGCGCGATGAAGAAATTCTGCGCGATAAAGCGATGCGCGCACTCGATCGCGTCTATGCCGGCACCTTGGCCAATCGTCGCGCAGATACTTTGGCTTACCCAGATACCAAACGGGTTTCAATTGCACGCGCACTTGTTTCTGAGCCAAAGATATTGATGTTAGATGAACCAGCAGGTGGACTCGGCCCACAAGATATCGAGTGGATGAATAACTTAATCCGCAACTTAACCGCGACTATGTCTATTTTAATTGTTGAGCACCATATGGATGTAGTAATGAGCGTCTGTGATCGTCTATATGTTTTAAACTTTGGTGAAGTCATCGCAAGCGGTGCTGCCGAAACTGTGCGTCGCGACCCAGCCGTGATCGCGGCTTACCTCGGAACCGGGGTGGCGTAATGTTAAAGATTGAAAATTTGGTAGTTGATCACGGAGCGATTCGTGCACTTCACGGAATAACTCTCAACGTTGAAGAAGGCCAACTGGCCGCGGTAATTGGCGCTAACGGCGCAGGCAAGACCACGCTGCTTCGCACGCTATCTGGGCTCAATAAGGCAAGTAATGGCTCTGCACATTGGGGAGAGCGCAACATTTTGCATTCAAAACCAGAATCATTGGTGCGCCACGGAATTTCACATGTCAGTGAAGGAAAGTCTGTTATCCCGGAGCTGACAGTTGCGGAGAATTTAGATTTAGGTGCGCTCTGGCGCCGCAACCGTAAAGAATCAGCACAATCCAAGAAAGAAGTTGTCGAACTCTTTCCGCGTTTAGGCGAGCGACTTTCGCAGCGCGCTGATTCACTATCAGGCGGTGAACGCCAGATGTTGGCCATCGGAAGATCAATGATGTCAAAGCCAAAACTACTTTTATTAGATGAGCCTTCACTGGGACTTGCCCCACTTGTGATTGAGCAGATCTTTCAAGCGATCCGTGATCTAACAACTGCGTTGGGGCTAACAGTAATTTTGGTAGAACAGAATGCGCTTGGCGCGTTGAAGATTGCTGATATCGGAATAGTATTAAATCTTGGTTCTATCGCCGCCTCAGGTAGCGCAGCTGCGCTTAGAGATGATCCCGCAGTGCGCGCTGCTTACTTGGGGTTCTAACTATGTTTCAATTCGTAAATACGTTACTTATCGGCATAACTGCTGGATCAATTTATTCTCTGATGGCTATTTCCATCGTTCTGGTTTGGCGCAGCACTCGCGTAGTAAATTTCGCTGCAGGTGGCCTAGCTTTAGCCTCTTCTTTCGTAGGCGCTTCAGTTCTCGAAAAGACTGGATCATTTTGGATTGCGCTGCCCGTAGCAATGGTGGCCGGTGCGGCATTTTCAGCCTTTATTGAATACTTCTTTTTACGTCCGCTGCTCAAGC
This sequence comes from Candidatus Planktophila sp., assembly GCA_964201295.1. Classification (GTDB taxonomy): domain Bacteria; phylum Actinomycetota; class Actinomycetes; order Nanopelagicales; family Nanopelagicaceae; genus Planktophila. The sequence goes on from CAXNDN010000015.1 coordinate 6,313, forward strand.
GCTCTGGCGATAAGGGCCACGAAATTTTCTTACCTATTATTGCAACGCTTGGCTTACTCGGAGTAATCAAAGCGATACTGAGCTTTACATACGGCGATCAAATTGGCTCTATTCCACCTCCACTGTCCGATAAAGGCTTTATCGTTTCTGGAGAAAGTATCGCCCTATCGCCAATGCGCGTATTGATTCTTGGGATCGTTCTAACCCTAATGATTGTGTTGACCTTTGTATTTCAGCGTACGAATCTGGGACTTTCATTACGAGCAGCCTCATTTGCACCAGAAATTTCGCGGTTATCAGGAATTCGCGTTGATCTAGTTCGCACGGTTGGTTGGGCAATATCAGGTGCGGCCGGAGCAACTGCTGGAATATTGCAGACTACTAATGGCTCAGGTTCGGTGGCACCGGATTCATTCGAATTTATTCTGCTCTTGATTTTTGGATTTGTGGCCGCCGTCATTGGTGGACTAGAAAGTTTGATTGGAGCAGTCGTTGGTGCGTTAACGCTGGGAGTTATCCTGGCTATTATCTTGATGTATCTAGGAAGTTCTCTGGTCTTCTTTGCGGCTTTCGTAATTCTGATTTTGGTTTTACTTTTGCGACCAAATGGCATCATCGGAGTCAAAGGTGGGCGCCGTGCATAGTCGTCACATTACAAATAAGCATCGCTTCATTGGCTTTGTACTCATTGGACTAGTTGTTTACATCTTGAGCAATATTGCTGACGAGTGGAAGGCTTATCAGGGCGCGACTGTTGCTGTATTCGTTGTTGCAATTGCTTCAGTTATTTTATTAACTGGCTACTCTGGCCAAATTTCGTTAGGCCATGGTGCACTTCTTGCAATCGGTGCTTACGCAGCCGCCCTTACACAAATATATTTCAGCGCACCGATCTGGATCTGCTTTATTGCAGCAGTTTTAGTAACAGCGCTCTTTGGCGCAATTCTTGGAACTGCCGCGGCGCGACTTTCGGGCCCTTATTTAGCAGGAACAACTTTGGCGTTAGCAGTCGGTCTGCCTGCAATCGCAAATCAATTCTCAATTTTGGGCGGCGAGCAAGGAATTTCATTTGATGCAGGATGGCCTCCGCTTTCACTTGGAGAAACTTTTACACAATACAAATGGTTCCTCTGGATTACAACGCTAGCTGCGCTAATCGCCCTATGGTGGGTGCAAAATATTCTGCGCTCCCGCTATGGCCGAACCTGGCGCGCGGTGAAGACCAATGAAGTCGCCGCCGAAATAGCCGGAATCAATATCGGTCGCTCCAAGGTCTTGGCTTTCACGGTGAGCGCGGGACTAGCCGGGCTGGCCGGAGCGCTGCTGGCTACCACCCTAAATAACGTCTCGCCGAGCGCATTTCCGCTCGCCCTCTCCTTCTCTATTGCAACTGGGGCAGTCCTCTCTGGCGTAAATACCCTCGGAGGGGTCATGATTGGAGCCGTAGCGTTGGTCGCGATCCCCGAGATCGCTACATCGATCTCTGATCGTTGGAGCGGTTCTGAGAGCGTGGCCGTGTTATTGCCTGACTTTATTGTGAGCGCGCTTTTGATCTTGACGGTCTTCTTAGCCCCGAAAGGTCCGATCGAGAAGTTTCGGTCGCGTCATAGTAAGTAAAGGTAAAGCGCTCGTATGATTCACGGTACTCCGCAGTACAGATCTACCCCGTTATACCCCTCGATGGAAGGAAAAATATGATCAGAACGACTCGTCGGAAGTTTCTCGTAACTTCCGCAGTGACGGCTGTAGCCGCGCTCTCACTCTCTGTTATGCCGGCGCAAGCAATTTCGCCGCGTTCAGAAGTTGGCGTATCTTCAACCTCAATCAAACTCGGTATCACTTTGCCGCTCGAAGGCTCAGCTAGATACGGCTACAACCAACTACCAGGCGCGATGAAGGCATATTTTGATTATGTCAACGCAAATGGTGGAGTACACGGTCGCAAGATCACCTTGACGGTAAAAGATGATGGCTACCTTCCAAAGAAGGCCATTGCAAATACCCAAGCTTTTATTAAGGCGAATACTTTTGCGGTTATTGGAGCACTCGGAACAGCAAACAATAAAGCTGTTGCAGGTTCGGTAAATCTAGGTAAGCGCGGAATCCCAAGCCTCTTTGTCAACACTGGCTTCAGTGGATTTAACAATCGCACCACTTACCCAACTTCATCAACTCTCTTGCCTTCATACATTATGGAAGCGAAGATGATGGGAAAGTACATAAGCGAAAACTACCCAACCAAGAAAGTTTGCCTGTTGTATCAGGATGATGACTTTGGTGACGATGCACTTGTCGGCTTCGACAAGACTCACGGCAACGTCGACTTTGCAGTCAAGGTTGCTTACCCGTCACTTTCTCAAGGTGTAGCTGGCGCTCCAGATTCATGGGTTGCTAAATTCAAGGCCGGTGGCTGCGAAGTTCAGATCGTCTTCGGAGTTGCAACTGCAACTTTGTTTACAGTACAAGCTGCAGCCAAGATCGGATACGCGCCTAAGTGGATCCTCGGTTCCGTCGGCGCTGATATTCCTGCAATCGATCCTAGAACTGTTCCTTATATCAAGGATGCGGTTTCGATGTCATTTATGCCATCAAATGTCGATCCAAAGGATGAGTACGTTGAGTTGTTCAAAGAAATCAACACCAAATACAACGCAGATTACAAAGCAGGAGCTAAGTTCACAAGCTGGCAGCTAATCGGTATGAACACAGCATTTGTTGCAGTTCAGGCCCTTCAAGCAGCTGGCAAGAACTTAACCCGCAAATCACTCCTTGCAGCCATTGATAGCAGTGGTTCAAAGTTTGCAAGCGCTGGATTAGTTCCTCTGAACTACTCAAAGACAAGCAACGTTGGTTACAACGGATACTGGTTCGGTACTTTCAACAGCACCGGTGACCTGGTCCCTAACGCCACATTCACATACACGACCTACACAACCGATTCAGGTACAGGCCCAGTAGTGAAATCAACATATGTTCGTCCAAAGATGCCTCTGAAGGGATTGCCAAACTAATGAGAACTACATCGTTTAAATCACGCGCATTCGCGCTAGTTTCAACAACTGCGTTGCTTGCAACGCTCGTAGTTGCATCACCAGCTAACGCTGCGGCAACTGGTCCAACTTGTGATGGCGCAACGCCAGTACAAACTTGTACCGGTACTACATCTGACGGCGCTGCCTACAAGATGGTTGTTCCTGCCACATTCGCTGGCACAGTAACTATCTGGTCACACGGATTTGGGGCTAACACCTCTATTCCGGGCACACCTTTTTCGATTGACTCATCAGCGTACATTGCACCAACTGTTACTGGTGTTGGTGACAAGATCGGTGGAAACCCTGAACTGATCAAGTACCTAACCGATAAAGGCGTCGCTGTTATGGGTTCTGGTTTCAGCACTCAAGCATGGAACCTTGACGAAGCGGTAAAGACCAACGCAGAACTTGTTGGAATCTTTAAGGCTAAGTTCACAACAACTAAGAAGGTTGTGGCATGGGGTTACTCAATGGGTGGCGGAATTACTCAGGCATTTGCTGAGAAGAACCCAGAGCTACTTGCTTCTGCTGCGGTTATGAACCCTGTTGATGCATTTAACGCACAGACCAAGTACTTCATTGATATGTTGTGGTTGGTTAAAACTTGGTTCGACCCATCAATCAAGTTAACTGGATACGCTGCAGGACCTACTGGAGATATGCAGATGTTGCAAGATGCTGGCAAATTTGCGGCAGTGCTCGGTGCACTAAAGGCTGGAGTTGAATCAGGCGCTTGGCCAACAACATCTAGTGCATCAGCAAAAGCACTTCAAGCTAAAGGCATTCCATCACGCAGTGCGCTCTTGATGATTGGACTCTTATCTGGAGTCAGCACACAGAGCACTTCATTTGATGGCATCGCCGGACCCGCCACAGATAAGGCAACCGCCTTTCCATTAGCGGTATCACCAGCACTTGCTGTTCTAGAAAATCTATCTGGTGTATTGGTTTACGCACTCGCAGGAGCTCGTGACTTGGATGCGAAGATGGGTGGAGTCTGGGCAGATAATCAGAAGACTGATTATTCAAAGCAGCTAAGCGATGTAGATCGCACTGTTCACAACGCAGGCTTGAGTGGAAATGACGCGATTGCTGGAATGTTGTCAACGCTTAGCCCGCTTAACCCAGATGCACCACGCATCAAGGGTGACGCTGCTGCTATGGCTAAGGCTGCAGCGCTGATGAATCACACTGGCAAGATCAAAGTCCCAACAGTGATGATGATCGGTCAGCACGATCCAATCGAGCCAGCCGGAATCATTCAGCGTTACTCTGATGTGTATGAAGCAGAGTTTGCTGTAGCTAAGGCCGCTGCTATTAAAGCAGCTCAAAAGGGCGCTGCATACAAACCGGCAGTCCGTAAGTTGCAAGTTCTTTGGAGCGTAACTCCAAAGACTTGGTCGAAGTTTGATGCTGCCGGATCACCGATTGCATTAACAAATACACCAGGTACCGGTCACACTAACTTCACAATGGCCCAATACAAGGCCGTAATCGATACTGCACTTGCTGCAGCCGAGAACGGTGACTTGCCTTGGCACTCTGGACAGTTATCAAAGGTCAACCGTGCAAAGGGGTTGAAGATAGATCGCAACACGCTCTATCCATACCTAAAGTACTTCAACCAGTAATTAATAAGTTGAAGTAAAGGTCCTAAAAAACAGGGGTCGCGCGCGAGCGCGGCCCCTGTTTCTTTTCTCTTAGAAGTTAACTAGTACCCTTAGCCACTATGAAGATCGCATCAGCGCAAGAGATGTTTGATCTCGGGAAAAAAATTGGCTCACAACTTCGTACTGGCGATCTCATTCTTTTAAATGGCCCACTTGGCGCAGGCAAAACAGTGCTGGTGCAGGGTATTGGATCAGCACTTGGCTTCGCTGAAGTTACCTCTCCAACATTCGTGATCTCACGCATTCATAAGGGCCCTTTGTCACTAATTCACGTAGATACCTACCGTTTACTAGAAAGTGGCAAAGCCGCGCATTACCTTGATGATTTGGATCTAGATACCGCGCGCGAAAGTGCGGTGACGGTTATCGAATGGGGTGGGGCGGAATCTGCGCGCTTATCTGATGAGCGCTTAGAAATTGATATTGATCGTACTGATGAAGAACGGGTTGTTTCTTGGCGGGCTATCGGTCCGCGCTGGGCAGAGTTGAAGTTATGACCATTTCACTTGCGATAGATACTGCAACATCACGCACCATTGTTGGGGTTATCGAAGATGGCAAAGTTCTATTTGAATCTTTTCACGAAGGTGCAACCGAACATGGTTTTGCGATCACCGAGTTGGTAATGAAAGCTTTAGAAATCTGCCCTAAGCCTGATCAAGTAGTTGTTGGTATGGGACCTGGGCCATTTACCGGACTTCGTGTGGGAATTACCTTTGCGCATACCTTTGCTTTGGCGCGTGAGATTTCTGTGATTGGCGTTTGTTCACTTGATGCTATTGATATCAAGCAAAGTGAATACACCGTGGCGATCGATGCGCGGCGTAAGGAAATTTACTGGGCGAGTTACAAAGACGGAGTTCGAGCTTCTGGTCCAGCAGTTAGCAAGCCTGCTGAGGTCGATAACTTCATTATTGATCAGTACCCAGATTTAAAGAAGCTGGTTGCCTTAAGTACTTCACAGAATATTACTGAGCCCATGTATCTGCGCCGCCCTGATGCGGTGCCGACGGCGGAGCGCACATGATCCAATACCGCGCTGCGATTCAACTCGATCTTCCGGTCTTAGTATCAATGGAGCGAGTACTTTTTGCAGATTCACCTTGGTCGATGGGGCAATTTAAAGAAGAATTTAAAGGTGTGCCCAATACTCGATACTTTTTAGTAGCCACCAATACTGATGATCAGATCGTTGGTTACGCCGCAGTGTTGGTTGTGGCACCTGGCGTAGAAGCCGATGTTTTAACCGTTGGAGTTCTGCCCGAGTATCTGCGCCAAGGAATTGCTACCGAATTTATGGCTGAGCTAGAAAAGTGGTCGATTTCAAAGCAAGCCCCGGCGATGATGCTTGAAGTGGGTACTGAAAATACCGCTGCAATCAAGCTTTATGAAAAGTTGGGGTATCTAAAGATCTCAACCCGCGAAGGTTATTACGGCCCTGGTTTAGATGCCCTTGTAATGCGCAAGGAGCTCAAATAATGAGCGATCCAATAGTTTTAGGAATCGAAACATCTTGTGATGAGACTGCTATTGGAATTGTTCGCGGGCGAAAGCTGTTGGCAAATGTCATTGCATCTAGCGTTGAAGAGCATGCGCGCTTTGGGGGAGTTGTCCCTGAAATCGCTAGCCGCGCACATCTGGAAGCGATGTTGCCCAGCATTAATAAAGCAGTGCACGATGCTGGTATTTCACTAAAAGATATTGATGCTGTTGCGGTCACTGCAGGCCCGGGATTAGTTGGTGCACTTTTGGTGGGCGTGGCATCGGCCAGTGGTTTAGCACTTGGACTGGGTAAACCTTTATACGGAGTTAACCACTTAGCCGCACACATCAGCGTTGATTACTTAACTCATGATCTTCCCACTGATCCAACAATTGCGCTATTGGTCAGCGGTGGACACTCATCACTTTTACAAGTAGATGACATCACTTCCACAATTACCAAACTTGGTGCGACTATGGATGATGCCGC
>CAXNDN010000016.1:0-12855 GCA_964201295.1 Candidatus Planktophila sp.
AACTAAATCGATCGTTCAATCAATGACGCCACTTGAACGACAAGATCCTAAAGTTTTAAATGGTTCAAGGCGTGCTCGAATTGCGCTGGGGGCAGGACGTAAAGTCCAAGATGTAAATTCGTTGGTAGATAAATTTTCTGCGGCGCAGAAGATGATGCGTCAGATGCGCAATGGTGGTGGCATGCCACCAGCGATGGCGCAGAGCATGGGGATGCCCGCCGGAATGGGCGCGGGGCCAATATCTTCGAAGAAGAGTCAAGCGCCAGCCAAGAAGAAGTCGAAATCAGGCAATCCCGCTAAACGGGCTGCTGAAGAACGCGGATAAGCGCTCAATTTCGTATCTACACGCCTTAATGGCAAGATTAGCCTCCTGTTGAAGGGCCCTCTACCCCTACAACATCCATATCCAAGGTTGGATCCCGCGAGTGCGCACCCCGCTGCACAAGTTATAGATTCGACACACTTTTTTAGGAGCACTACTTCTTTGTCTACAAAAATTCGATTAATGCGCATGGGAAAGATCCGCACACCATTTTTCCGCATCGTCGTAACAGATTCACGTAAAGCACGTAACGGACTTTCAATTGAAGAAATTGGTCGTTACGTTCCGGGACAAGAACCATCAATCATGGAAGTTAACTCTGCGCGCGCTCAGTACTGGCTCGGTGTCGGAGCACAACCCACTGCCGCTGTAGAGGCGATCTTTAAGGTCACCGGCGATTGGCAGAAGTTCAAGGGTCTTCCTGGAACTGAAGGAACACTTAAATTTGCTACACCAAAGCCAGCTAAGAGCATCGCTTACGAAGCAGCTGTTAAGCAAGCAATGGATGAACCAAAAGAAGGCGCAACAACAATGAAGAAGAAGGCGCAAGAGAAGTTGGCTGCAAAGGCTAACCCTGCACCAGTTGTTGAAGTGTCCGAGCCAATTGAGACCGAAGTTGTGGCAGAGGTTCCAGCTGAGGTTGCGACTACAGATGTAGTGGTTGAAGCAGTGGCAGAGGCTCCAGCTGAGGTTGTGACAGAAGCTGTTGTTGAAACATCAACAGATGCGGCTGCCGAATAACAATGATGGACGAAGCTTTAGAGCACCTCGTTAAGGGAATCGTTGATAATCCTGAAGATGTCATCGTCAAGGAGAAGACTCACCGTCGCGGCACAACTCTAGAAGTTCGTGTCAATCCTGAAGATATCGGCAAGGTAATTGGCCGTAACGGTCGCACTGCAAAGGCGCTACGCACTGTCGTAAGCGCAATTGCAGGTCGCACAGTTCGCGTTGATCTCATCGATACCGACGAGGCTCGTTAAAAAAGTCACCCAGTATGCGCCTTAATGTAGGACGCATCGGTCGCGCTCACGGAATTCTTGGTGAAGCGACCATCGAAGTTCGCACTGATTTAGCGGAAGAACGTTTTGCTATCGGCGCACAACTTGAAACAGATGGCCACGGGAAATTAACTGTGGTTTCTGCGCGCGTGCATAATGGAATTTTATTACTTGGATTTGAAGGCGTGCATGATCGTAACGCCGTGGAGAAATTTCGCGACGTTCTACTATTTTCAGAGGTAGATATCGATGAAGCTGGCTTTGCAGAAGATGATTATCACGTCCTTCAGCTCGTCGGCTGTCAGGCATATCTTGTCGATGGTGACTTACTTGGAGAAGTAACTGAAGTCCTCAACCTTCCAGGCCAGGATGTCCTATCGATTAAAACTGACTCTGGCGAAGTTCTGATCCCTTTTGTTCACCAACTCGTGCCGGTAGTAGATATTAAAGGAAAACGTATGACGGTAATCCCACCTGATTTCTACGAGAGTGAGGCTAGCCAATGAAAATAGATGCGATAACCATTTTTCCTGAGTACTTTGCTCCTGCCCAACTTTCACTTCTTGGAAAGGCGCAGGAAAAAGGCCTAGTTGAATTACAAATTCATGACTTAAGGTCTTTTACTACCGACAACCACAACACGGTAGATGACACTCCTTACGGTGGTGGTGCAGGAATGGTGATGCTTCCAGAAATCTGGGGCCAGGCACTTGATCCACTATTAATTTCAGATTCTGATCTAATCATTCTCACGCCAGCAGGGAGCCGTTTTACCCAGAAAATGGCGGAGGGCTTTTCAAAGAGTAGCCACTTGGTATTTGCGTGTGGTCGTTATGAAGGAATTGATGATCGCGTCCGCCAATATTATTCACAGCCTCAATTTGCTAAGGCCGGCGTTCGCGTACACGAAGTTTCGATTGGAGATTACGTCTTAGGTGGGGGAGAAGTTGCATCGCTAGTCATTATCGAAGCAATTACCCGCTTGATTCCGGGAGTTCTTGGTAATCCAGAATCACTAGCTGAAGAGTCACATAATTGTGATGGATATCTCGAGTATCCCAACTTTACTAAGCCGCAAGAATGGCGTGGAATCTCAGTACCTGAAATATTGTTAAGTGGAAATCACGGTGAAATTGCAAAGTGGCGCAAATTACAGGCCCAAGAACGCGCCAAAAACGGCTTTTAACTCGTCAGTAACAACCAACCTCGCGTAGCGTTCGCCTATGAGCGAGGAAGCAGCAAATATCCAGGCACGTTTAATTCGCGACCTGGAGCCAGTCGTTGCAGTCGAACTCGAGCGCCACTTATCAGTACAAAAAAATTGGTATCCACACGAGTATGTCCCGTGGTCAGAAGGCCGTGATTATGCCGGCCCTTTAAATGGTGATGCTTGGGAAGCGAAAGATTCACGCTTATCTCCAGTTGCGCAAGATTCATTAATTCTTAACTTACTCACCGAAGATAATCTGCCGAGCTATCACACCGAAATTGCAATTTCGATGGGGCGCGATGGCGCTTGGGGCAATTGGATTGAGCGATGGACGGCAGAAGAAGGTCGACACGCAATTGTGATCCGTGACTATTTAATGGCCACGCGAGGTGTTAATCCTTATGAGCTGGAAGATCTTCGTATAGCTCATATGTCACTGGGTTATCAGACACCGTATGAGAACGATATGTTGCACACCATCGCCTATGTTTCTTTCCAAGAGTTAGCAACGCGTATTTCTCATCGTAATACTGGAAAAATTTCCGATGATCCGATCGCCGAAAGTATGATGCAGCGCATCTCACTCGATGAGAACTTACATATGCTCTTCTATCGCAACACCCTTTCTGCAGCGCTAGAAATGGAACCAAACGCGGCGATGCGCGCGATCGCTGATGTTGTAACCAATTTCGATATGCCAGGTGCGAATATGCCTGGCTTCGGCCGTAAGGCGGTACAGATCGCCCTGGCTGGAATTTATGATTTACAACAACACTTAGATGATGTCATCTCGCCAGTATTGCGCGCTTGGAATGTCTTTGAAAGAAATGACTTATCGGGTGATGGCCTAGTTGCCCGCGATGAGCTGATTGCCTTTATGGGTAAAGCAGGTAAAGAAGCCGCGACCTTTAACGATAAACGTGAAGTTCACTTTGAAAGACTAATTGCTCGCGGTCAATCACCAATACGTATTCAAAAGTAAATTTCAAGGATAGATTTATCTCATGTGTAGATTACTTGGTTATGTCGCAAGTAAAGAGCGAACTTTTGCCGACGTTATAGGCGAAGGATTTGAGAACTTTATCGAACTCTCCAAAGAGCATAGGCATGGTTGGGGTATTTCAGCTAGCTCAACTAATACTCGCACCACCACCTTAGTGAGGGATTTAACCTTGGCGGCAGAGAGTGCAAAATTTGCTGAATCAGCAAATGGGCTCAAATCTGATGGAGCGTTATTGCATCTGCGCCTGGCATCGAAAGGGATCACCGTAGATTTATCAAATAACCACCCGTTTGTGTATGGAGAGTTCTCATTCATGCACAACGGGACCATAAGATCAATTAGCGAGATTGAGAAATTGGTAGATCCACGCTATGTGTCGCAATTTACATCGACTACTGACAGTGAGCGTTATTTCTATACAGTGCTGACAGCGATAGATGAACTGGGCTTACTTGAAGGAGTCCGGAAAGCCGTGCGAACGCTCGCCGCCAACTGTGATTTTACGAGTATAAATTGCATGCTTCTCTCACCTGATTACATGGTCGCCGTGTGCGAATTTAATGAATCAGATGCAACCGAGTGGACGGTTAATAGCCATTACGAACTCCGCTACAGCGTTGAAGACGGTGTGATGAAAGTGGCATCGACTGGATGGGGTAAAGACCATTGGAGCCACCTAGAAAATCATTCAATTCTTCTAATTAACCGACGTGATTTAACTTTTGAGGTTTTACCACTCTAGACACCGCGTTAGGCTTACCTTTATGACCCGCACATATACAGTCGAAACTTATGGCTGCCAGATGAACGTTCACGATTCTGAACGTATAGCTGGGCTATTAGATGAGGCTGGGTATCTTCCAGTCGCACCTGGTGTGCAAGCAGATATTGTGGTGTTCAATACTTGTGCCGTTCGCGAGAACGCCGATAATAAATTGTATGGGAATTTGAGTTTCTTAGCTCCGATAAAAAAGGCAAACCCTAATATGCAGATTGCGGTAGGTGGATGCCTGGCGCAGAAAGACCAATCGATAATCTTAAAGAAAGCACCATATGTGGATGTTGTTTTCGGCACCCACAACGTTGGTTCGCTTCCCATTTTGCTAGAACGCGCGCGGATTGAAGAAGAGTCTCAGATCGAGATTTTGGAAGCGCTAGAACACTTCCCATCTACCTTACCGGCGCGCAGGTTCTCCACATTTACATCTTGGGTATCAATCTCTGTTGGTTGCAACAACACCTGCACCTTCTGCATTGTTCCAACCTTACGTGGGATTGAGAAAGATCGTTCGGCGGTTGATATCTTGAAAGAGATAAACGCCCTCGTTGACCAAGGGGTAATTGAAATTACCCTTCTGGGACAAAATGTGAATGCTTACGGTGTCGATTTTGGAGATCGCAGCGCATTTGCGAATTTGCTGCGCGATTGCGGCAAGATTAATGGGTTAGAGCGCGTTCGATTTATGTCCCCACATCCGCGAGATTTCACGGATGATGTAATTGAAGTTATGGCAACGACTAAGAATGTGATGCCTCATTTACATATGCCGTTGCAATCTGGATCCGATCGAATTCTGCAAGAGATGCGCCGGTCTTATCGGACCAGCCGTTACTTAGGGATATTAGATCGCGTGCGACAGGCAATGCCAGATGCCATGATCACAACCGACATCATCGTGGGATTTCCTGGCGAAACTGAAGAAGATTTTCAAGCAACTATGGATTTGGCAACACAGGCGCAATTTGCCGCAGCGTATACCTATAAATATTCAATCCGGCCTGGAACTCCGGCTGGCGCAATGCCAAATCAGGTTTCGGCGGAAGTCGTTGGCGAACGATATACGCGTTTACATGAGCATCAACAAGGGATTTCACTCGGAGTTAATCAACGCTCTATCGGATCTAAACACCGCGCGCTGGTCTCTGAAGCTGAAGGAAGGCGCGATGCCGCGCAATCACGCCTTACCGGCAAGACTGCAGATTTCCGATTAGTTCACTTTGATGCGACTAGCAACGCTAGACCAGGAGATTTTGTGGATCTAACTATCACTGATGCATCCGCTCATTATCTAATTGGTAAGGAAGATGCACATATAAAGACACGAGGGGGAGATGCATTTGCCGCGCGCGAAGCAACTGTCGGCCCGCAGCCAACCATGCTGGGAATCCCAACGGTGAAATGAAGACGATCGTTATTTGTGGTGCTACTGCAACAGGCAAGAGTGATTTAGCGGTTTCTTTAGCACAGGAGATTGGCGCAGAAATTATTAACGCGGACTCTATGCAGATTTACAAAGGCATGGATATAGGTACTGCCAAACTCACGCTTGCTGAGCAAGGTGGGGTTGCACACCACATGCTGGACATCTTGGAGGTTACCCAGGATTCCACAGTTGCTTGGTACCAAGGGTTGGCGCGAGAATCCGTCACCGAAATTCATAGCCGTGGAAAACACGCAATTATTATTGGTGGCACAGGCTTATATATAAAATCAATTTTAGATGATTTAAATTTTCCGGACACTGATGCTGCAGTACGACAAAAATTGACCGAAGAAGCGAAAGAGTTTGGAATTGTGCAACTCTTTCAAAGGTTAGAAGAGTTAGATCCCGCAGCAGCGGCAGCTATAGATCGGCAGAATGAGAGAAGGGTAATCCGCGCTTTAGAAGTTATCGAAATTACCGGAAAGCCCTTTACTGCAAATCTGCCACGTGAAGATAGTTCACGCTATCCAGATGCGCTGCAATTCGGGCTAGTTATGGACCGAGCAGAACTTGGAGCACGAGTTGAGGCGCGTATAGATCGAATGTGGGATTCTGGTTTTGTAGCCGAGGTTGATCGATTAATTGAGGCAGGCATTACAAAGGCCACAACGGCGCGACGCGCCTTGGGGTATGCACAAATTATCACCATGCGAAACGGGGATATCTCCGAAGATTTAGCAATTGAAGAGACAAAGCGAGCTACGCGCCAATATGTTAGACGGCAAGAAACCTGGTTTTCACGTGATGCGCGAATCAACTGGATATCACCGACACAACCGCGCTTGGAAACAGTGCTTAAGAAGATAAACTCGGCTTCATCATGATTGATACTGTAATTGGCACATATGGCCATGGCACCGAGAATGATTTTGTTCTCGTCTTTGATCCAAGCGATGAAATTTCTATAACTACCGCACAGACCGCAGCGATCTGTAATCGCGAGACTGGAATCGGCGCGGATGGGCTGATTCGTATCACCAAGCGCGATGAAAAATGGTTTATGGATTACCGCAATGCCGATGGATCTCTGGCTGAAATGTGCGGCAATGGAATTCGGGTTATGGCTCGTTACTTGGTAGAACGCGGACATCAACCAGAAGGAATCTTTGCAATTAATACTCGTGATGGAATAAAGCATCTACGTGTTCCTAAAATCGATGATATCTCCGTCAATATGGGCAAAGTCAGCGATGAAAGTGAGGAGATAACTGCATCTGTCGAAGGCAAGATATGGAATGGCTACAACATAAATGTAGGAAATCCGCACGCTGTTGTCTTTGTTGTAAGTATTGAAGATGTTGGATCACTCAAGGATGCACCGGTGGTTCGCCCCAAAGACACATATCCAGAAGGTGTAAATGTTGAGTTCGTTGAGATTATGCCCAACCACGAAGCTAAGATGCGTGTACACGAGCGTGGCAGTGGCGAAACAAAATCATGTGGCACTGGCACGTGTGCTGTGGCGTTAGCGGCAACTTTGCACTCAAAAGAGAATTTACCCGCTCGTTGGGTTATCTACCCACCAGGTGGAAGGCTAGTTGTTGATATTGATCCACATTCCAATGCCACTTTAACGGGACCCGCACTATTGATTGCAGATCATGATTTAACTCGATTTTTGCAGGATGCATGAAAGAGGAAGCCCCACGTAATAACGATCTATTCGAAGAGCTATTGCGGGAAAGCGCAAGAGTCGCCGCTGACTTTGATGCTGATGAGAGCGATTTCGAAGTTTCATCGCAGCCAGATCTTGCCGATCGCCACGCTCTGCGACGCGTCAAAGGTTTTTCTACCGAGCTACAGGATATTTCCGATGCCGAGTATCGACAGTTACAACTAGAGAGAGTTGTTCTTGTCGGTGTTTGGACTGAAGGAAGCGCTGAAATGGCTGAGAATTCACTCGCCGAATTAAAGGCGCTTGCTGAGACAGCTGGTTCAGAAGTTTTAGATGGAGTAATTCAGCGCCGCGATAAACCAGATCCTGCAACATATATTGGATCCGGAAAGGTAATTGAATTACGACAAATTGTCGTAGCAACGGGTGCGGATACAGTAATTTGTGATGGAGAACTTTCACCTTCACAGTTGCGCCAATTAGAAGATAAGTTAAAAGTCAAAGTTGTAGACCGCACCGCTTTAATTCTCGACATCTTTGCCCAGCATGCCAAGAGTAAAGAAGGAAAAGCCCAAGTTGAATTAGCGCAGATCGCATATCTTCTCCCCAGATTGCGTGGTTGGGGTGACTCACTTTCGCGCCAGGTAGGTGGACGTGCTGCAGGTGGAGCCGGAATTGGTGGACGCGGTCCAGGTGAGACCAAGATTGAAACTGATCGCCGCCGAATTCGCGACAAAATGGCCAAGCTTCGCCGCGAGATCGCTGAGATGAAGGTATCTCGTGACACTAAGCGGCAAGAGCGAAAGCGATTTAATATTCCATCTGTCGCCATCGCTGGATACACAAATGCAGGCAAGTCTTCACTTTTAAATAAATTAACTGATGCCGGCGTACTAGTAGAAAATGCGCTCTTTGCGACGCTCGATCCCACCGTTAGAAAATCACAGACAGCAGAAGGTCGCGTTTACACGCTCTCAGACACCGTTGGATTTGTTCGTCATCTGCCGCACCAGTTAATCGATGCTTTCAAATCTACATTGGAGGAAGTATCTGGCGCTGATCTGATCGTGCATGTCGTTGACGGATCGCACCCTGATCCCTTCGAGCAGATTCGTGCGGTGCGCGAAGTAATAACTGAAATCGGCGGCGCAGATATTCCAGAGATAATTGCGATAAATAAGGTAGATGCCGCCGATCCAGATGTGGTCATGGAGATTTTACGGAGAGAGAAGAATAGTTTTGCATTTTCTGCACGCACCGGCTTTGGAATAGTTGGGCTAATTCGTGCAATAGAGAAATCACTGCCCCATCCAAATGTGGAGATAAATGCCTTAATTCCCTACGATCGTGGTGATTTAGTCAGCGCTGTACATGAACGTGGTGAAATTCTCAGTGAAGAGTACGTTGAGACCGGTACGCAAATGCGCGCTCTGGTAGATGGCGGTTTGGCGAAAGCGATTGAGGATGCGCTCCTTTAATGTTCAGATAGCCCTTATATGCCAGAAAAAATGGGAATATATGCGACACGCCGTTGGTTGTAAGGGGTAATACTGGTTAGATGCGCGAGTATGCGCCCGTATAGCAACTACCTTTTAAAAGGTGGTCTTTTGATTTTATGGAAAGCAGGTGAGAGCAGTGGCAACAGATTACGACACCCCCCGAAAAACGGATGAGGAACTCCATGAGGAGTCGCTAGAGGAACTCAAAGCTAAGCGCGTCGATGCTCAATCCGGTCAGATCGATGTTGATGAGGCGGAGGCGGCAGAGACGCTAGAACTTCCTGGTGCAGATTTATCAGGGGAGGAACTCGCAGTTCGCGTGGTTCCAAAGCAAGTTGATGAATTTGCTTGTTCTCGTTGTTTCTTGGTGCATCACATTACTCAGCTCGCAAAGGGTGAAGGCGCAAAGGCAGTCTGTAAAGAGTGTAGTTAGATTTTTTAAGGCTTATTTAGCAGCGCGGCGATCTCTTCGCCGCGTTTGCTCGTTATAAGCCAATATGGCGTTGGATCGCGCGGGTCTACAACTGTGATCTTTACGCCGACCGGAAGCCAGAACTTAATCGCCAGATATGCGGCAGGATCAGCATCGCGAGTGCGCAATAGGCGCATCGCAGATGAATCTAAAATTTTTGCATCACCTAGATATTTGATATCGATATGCGCGCGATCAATGCGCAATTCGTTCCCATCAAATGAAATCGTCGAACGCATGGCAAAGGCTAGATAGATTATTGCGATCGTTGCTGCCGTAAATGCGCCGATCGTGGCAGTGGTATCAAAAGCTGCCCAGATGGCTATAACAAGTGATAATAAAAGAAAATATATAAAGGTAAGCACCCAGATAGGCGGGCGGAGGACTTCCTTGAAGATCACCATTAGAGTCTAGATGAAGTAAAGTGCGCGTATGAGTCGCGTGGCTAGCACAATCCCTCCAGAAGGCGCGATGATTCCTGAGCGCCATCCTAAAGCGCCGGAAATCGGCACGAAAATACCATCGCACTTTGGACATTGCTTCGGGTGCGGTGAATTACATCCGACCGGACTTCATCTTGTTGCTAAGGCCGGAGCCGGCCCAGATTTAACTGCGGAATTTACCGTCACGCAAGATCATCAAGGCGCACCGGGTCTGGCGCATGGCGGACTTCTATCTCTGGCATTCGATGAAGCGCTCGGCAAGTTGATGTGGTTAATTCGCTCACCTGCTGTGACAGCTAGGTTAGAAACAGATTTTTTAAAACCGGTTCCAATAGGAACAACTTTGCATATAACTGCGCGTATAACCGGACAAGTAAATCGCAAGGTTTACACCGCTGCAGAAGGTCGCCTAGGTGGACCAGATGGTGATGTTGCTGTTAGAGCCGCTGCGCTCTTTGTGATCGTTCCGATGTCACATTTCTTAGATAACGCTCCCAAAGAATATCTAGAACAGATGGCCAAGACCCCTGAAATTTTGGCCTTTGTAGATCCAGAGTTTGAGATAAATCCATAATGGGCGTAAAAGTATTAGTTACTCGCTTAGATAAAGATCTGCCATTGCCAAACTATGCCAAAGGGGGAGATGCTGGCGCTGATTTGGTCACGCGCGTAGATGTCACTTTGGAACCAGGAGAGCGCAAATTAGTTCCAACTGGAATTTCTATCGCGCTTCCAGATGGTTACGTCGCATTGGTGCACCCAAGATCTGGTTTAGCGATTAAGCACGGTGTCACCATGGTTAATGCGCCGGGGACGGTTGATGCTGGTTACCGTGGTGAATTGCAGATAATTTTAATCAACCACGATCCAAGCCAGAGCGTTTCATTTAAGCGCGGTGATCGCATCGCGCAATTAGTGATTCAACAAGTCGAGCGAGCCGAATTTATAGAAGTTCAATCCTTGCCAGGTTCAGGGCGCGGTACGGATGGCTTCGGATCTACGGGGCGCTGATGAGTAATTTGCCGATAGATTCAACTGGTTCAGATAAAGAGAAGGTCCTTGCCGCCTTTGGTGGCAAGAAAGGCTTAATTGATTCGGGCGTTCCATCGATTGTTTTCCTTATAACCTTTAATTTGGCAGATGATCTAGGTAAAGCGCTAATAGCATCGCTTATAGTTTCGGCTTGCTTAACCATTATTCGCCTAGCCAAGCGCGACACGATTCAACACGCAATATCAGGGTTAATTGGTTCGCTTATCTGCGCTTGGTTTGCCAACCGCACTGGCAATGCCAGCGATCTATATATTCCAAAGTTATTAACTAATTTGGGCTATGGCAGCGTTTACTTAATTGCAAACTTAGCTGGTTGGCCAATTCTTGGGCTCTTGCTGGGGCCGATCTTGGGCGAAAATTTAACCTGGCGGAAAGATCCAGCGCGCGCTCGGGCGTATAAGCGCGCAAGTTGGCTCTGGGTTTTAATGTTCTTTACGCGGATTGCGGTGCAGTATCCAATTTATCGCAGCGGCAATGTCAATCTGCTCGGAACTGTAAATTTGGCGATGGGTTACCCACTGTTTCTTGCTACCGCATATGGATCGTGGATGATTTTAAAGAGCGTTCCGCTAACAAAGATACAAGAAAAATAAAAAGTAGTTAATTAGCGATAAAGCAGGATTTAATTAAGCCTTCTGCAGTTGCAGATGCGACGAAAAGTAGTTCATCTCCCGCGCTAAAAACATCAGTCGGAGTCGGTGTAATAACTCGACCATCGCGAACAATTGCAGCAAGTGAGGCATCATCAGGAAGCTCAATCTCCTCAACGGTTTTTCCAATACAGCTTGAAGAATCTGGGAGCGTTAACTCGACTAAATTGGCCTGTCCCTTTCGGAAAGAGAATAAGCGAACCACATCGCCAACGCTGACCGCTTCTTCTACCAAGGCAGAGATAATTCTTGGAGTAGATACGGCAACGTCTACGCCCCAAGATGAATCAAATAACCATTCATTTTTTGGATGGTTGATACGCGCAACTACGCGAGGTACGCCATATTCAGTCTTGGCAAGCAGTGAAGCAACTAAGTTAACTTTGTCATCACCGGTAGCCGCAACCAGAACTTGGCAATTATTTAGCACCGCTTTATCAAGTGCAGTGATTTCGCAGGCATCAGCCATCAACCACTCGGCATCAGGTACAGATTCCATCTTTAGAGCCTTGGGATCGCGATCAATTAAAAGAACTTGGTGGCCGTTATCTAGGAGTTCGCGCGCAATTGCACGACCAACATTTCCAGCACCGGCTATGGCGATTCTCATGAATGGTCCTCTGGTGATCGAGCAAGTATCTCTTCAACTTTACTTAACTCTTCATCGCGCACGGTGACGTGAAGCAAGTCGCCTTCTTGCAGAACTGAGTGCGGATCAGGTATCAAGCCTTCTCCTAAACGGGTAATAAATGCGACTCGAGCACCTGTGGATGCTTCAAGTTCTGTGATCGCCATGCCAAACCAATCTTTATGTGGATGCATCTCGCACAGTTGTACCGCCCCGCTGGCATCGCGCCATTCAGAACGTGATCCTTCCGGTACCAAGCGGCGCAAAATTTGATCAGTTGCCCAAATAACCGTAGCGACAGTTGGGATTCCTAAGCGTTGGTAAATTTCGGCACGCCCTGGATCGTAGATACGAGCGACAACATTTGCCACACCGTAAGTCTCGCGAGCAACGCGCGCGGCTAAAATATTTGAGTTATCACCATTACTTACTGCGGCAAATGCATCAGCGGTTTCAATGCCAGCTTCCAGCAGAGTATCGCGATCAAATCCAACGCCTGAAATTGTCCGCCCTTTAAAATCTGGACCTAATCGGCGGAAAGCTTCGCGAGATTGATCGATTATCGCCACAGAGTGTCCAGCGGCTTCAAGTTCGGTGGCTAAAGAAGAACCAACTCGACCGCATCCCATTATCACGACGTGCACAAGGTTTAACTTACACCCTTATTCTTATCTTTATGACAACAACTGGGGCTA
>CAXNDN010000017.1:0-12259 GCA_964201295.1 Candidatus Planktophila sp.
TTGATGGCAAGCGCGTAATGACATCAGAGCATGCAATTAAGTTGGATTATGTACCTAAGAGCGTCATCGTTCTTGGCGGAGGCGTAATTGGGTGCGAATTTGCATCTGTCTGGAAATCTTTTGGCGCCGAAGTAACAATTATTGAGGGGCTCTCACACTTAGTTGCCCTAGAAGATGAATCTTCAAGCAAACAATTAGAACGCGCCTATCGTAAACGAGGTATTAACTTCGAACTTGGTGTGCGCTTTAAATCTCACGCAGTTACAGCCGACGGAGTAACCATCACTTTAGAAGATGGCAAAACATTTAGTGCAGAAGTGCTCCTTGTTGCCGTCGGACGAGGTCCAGTTTCCGCGAATCTGGGCTATGAAGAACAAGGAATATCTATGGATCGTGGCTATGTCCTGGTTGATGACAAGTGCCGCACCAATGTGCCTGGTATCTGGGCCGTTGGGGATCTGATTCCAACGCTGCAATTGGCGCACGTCGGATTTGGCGAAGGAATTTTAGTGGCAGAAGAAATCGCCGGACTTAACCCACGTCCAATTAATTATGACGGTGTTCCTCGCGTTACATACTCTGAGCCAGAAGTTGCTTCAGTTGGGCTCACAACTGCGCAAGCAAAAGAACGTGGCTTTGATGTTGTTGAACTTAATTACGATTTGGCTGGAAACGGCAAAGCACAAATTTTACGCACCTCTGGATCAATCAAGTTGGTATCGCAAAAAGGTGGACCAGTACTTGGCATTCATATGGTCGGCTCACGCGTTGGCGAACTTCTCGCTGAGGCGCAACTAATCTTTAACTGGGAAGCATCAGCTGATGATGTTGCATCTTTTATCCACGCTCACCCAACTCTTTCCGAAGCAATGGGCGAGGCTCACATGGCACTTGCCGGCAAACCATTGCACGCTCACGGTTAATTAAGGAAAAGGAAAAGATATGACTTTCTCAGTAACGATGCCTGCACTTGGTGAAAGTGTTAGCGAAGGAACAGTCACGCGCTGGCTTAAGGCCGAGGGTGATCACGTTGCCATGGATGAGCCACTCCTTGAAGTCTCGACCGATAAAGTTGATACTGAAATTCCTTCACCTGTTGCTGGCACGTTGCAAAAGATTGTTGTTGGAATTGATCAGACCGTTCCGGTCGGCGCCGAACTTGCGATAATTGCAGATGGTGTTGCACCTGCTGCAACACCTGTTGCAACACCTGTTGCCGCCGCACCTATCACTCCTCCCCCTGCTGCAGCCCCACCCGCAGCTGCGCCAAGTAGCGCTGGAACAATTATTACTATGCCGGCACTTGGCGAGAGCGTTAGCGAAGGAACCGTCACACGTTGGTTAAAGAGCGTTGGCGAGAGCGTTGCAGTTGACGAAGCATTATTGGAAGTTTCTACAGATAAAGTCGATACTGAAATTCCATCACCTGTTGCCGGAGTTTTAATTTCTATTGATGTTCCTGTTGATACAACTGTCCCTGTTGGCGCGCGCCTGGCAGTCATCGGTGGAGCAGCTGCCGCTTCTGCGCCAGTTGTTGCAGCGCCAGTTGTTGCAGCGCCAGTTGTTGCAGCGCCAGTTGTTGCAGCGCCAGTTGTTGCAGCGCCAGTTGTTGCAGCGCAGCCACTTGATGCCTACGTTACTCCGATCGTTCGTAAACTTGCCTCTGATCTTGGTGTAAACCTTGCAACCGTTACAGGTACAGGCGTGGGCGGGCGAATTCGTAAAGAAGATGTACAAGCTGCCGCACCAAAGGCTGCACCTGCGGCTCCTGCGGCCACAGCTTCAGCTCCCGTAGCTGCAACTTCGACGGCGCCTGCGCAAGGCACCACATCAGTAGTTCCGGTATCACCACTTCGTGGAACAACTGTGAAGATGTCTCGACTACGTAAAGTTATTGCGACGCGAATGGTTGAATCACTTCAAGTTAGCGCACAGCTGACAACTGTCATTGAAGTTGATGTTACAAAGATTGCCCGCCTACGTGATCGTGCAAAGGCAACTTTCGAAGCTCGCGAAGGTGTGAAACTATCGTTCTTGCCATTCTTTGCAGTATCGGTGTGCGAAGCACTTAAGCAACACCCGGTACTTAACTCATCTGTAGAAGATGACCAGATCATCTATCACGGTACAGAGCATTTAGGGATCGCGGTAGACACTGAACGCGGACTCTTAGTGCCAGTTATTCATAGCGCTGGTGATTTAAATATGGGAGGAATCGCTCGTAAGATCTCTGATCTAGCCGCGCGTACTCGTGAAAATAAAGTGACTCCCGATGAATTAGGCGGCGGAACATTTACCCTGACCAATACCGGAAGTCGCGGCGCACTCTTTGATACGCCAATTATTAATCAACCACAGGTTGCGATCCTTGGTCTTGGCGCAATTGTAAAACGTCCGATGGTTGTAAAGGGTGAAGATGGCGGCGAGACAATTGCAATTCGTTCCATGGTTTATCTCGCACTTTCTTATGATCATCGCGTAGTAGATGGTGCAGATGCAGCTCGATTCTTAGTTACATTGAAGGAGCGCCTCGAAGGTGGCGCATTTGAATCAGATTTGGGTCTCTAACTCCTATGGCTGTTGCACAAAGAATCGCTATTACTGGCGCATCCGGTTTAATCGGAAGCGCACTTGTTGGTTACTTAAAATCTGAAGGTCACACAGTGCAGCGTTTAGTTCGCCGAGAGACTGTTGCTCCAGATGAAATTAGATGGGATCCAAAGACGGGTTTTGTAGATATTGAAGCTTTACGTGGCGTGGATGCGATAATTCACTTAGCTGGAGTCGGCGTCGGCGATAAGCGCTGGACAAAGCGTTTTAAATCAGAGATCTTGAATTCTCGCCTACTGGGAACGACCGCAATCGCAAATGCGGTGGCCGAAGTTAAACCACAAGTTTTTATATCAGCTAGCGCAATTGGTTGGTATGGAGATTCCGGGAATCGTGCTGTTGTAGAAAGTGATTCAGTAGGTAACGACTTCTTAGCGGCAGTATGTCGCGAGTGGGAAAGTGCCGCAGATTTAGCAGGAGATGTTCGTACTGTGAAACTACGCACTGGGTTAGTTCTCGATCCCACCGGTGGCGCACTCGGAAAAATGTTGCCACTATTTAGATTCGGGCTTGGCGGAAAGCTAGGTTCAGGAAAGCAATGGTGGTCTTGGATCACTTTGCATGATGTGGTTCGCGCGATTGTCTTTGCTTTAGAGAAGAACGTTTCAGGTCCAATAAATTTAACTTCCCCGAATCCAGTAACCAACCAAGAGTTCACTGCCGCTTTAGCCCGAGCGATGAAACGACCTGCGCTCTTTCCTGCGCCAGCGATTGCGCTAAAGATTGCCCTCGGCGGATTTTCGAGTGAAGTACTTGGTTCCAAAAAAGTTATGCCAAATGCGTTAACTGATGCAGGTTTCAAATGGGATTATCCACATATTTCAACTGCTCTACAAGCCCTCGTCGAGCATTAACTCCTCGGCTGCCAAGCGGCCCGCAAGTAATGCGCCATTTTGAGAAGGCGCAGTCAAATAATCACCAGCGTGGTAAATATTATCGCTAACCCGCAAACTCTTCACTCTCTCAACTCCTGGTGCAAATAGTGGCAGCGCGGAGTGAATTTCATATTTTGCTAAGAAGCGCCAGGTGCTTGTAGAGACGCCCCACATCAGTGCTAAGTGGCGACGTACTTCTGATTCAGAGGCGTGTGAAATAGTTGTTGAAGAAATGAGCGACTGTCCAATGGGTGCGTACTTATGGGAAAGATTTGAGATAACGATGGAGTTAACAACTGGTCCACGATTCTGGGAATCAATAACCAATTGCGCCTGGTCCGAAGGAGAATTAATAGTGGTGTGATACCAGGTAGTCGCACTTAACAAGGGAGTAACTTGCTCCGCCTCTAAAAGTTGACCAGCCGTCGTTAGATCAGTCGCCAGAATAATCTTTTTAGCCACGAGATCGCCATTGTTAGTTGATACAACGCTGCCCCGGATCTGCTCAACTCGAGTATTCAAGCGCAAATCCTTTATGCGTTTTGCAAGTGCTATAGACAAAGAAGCAACGCCCTCTGCTGGAATTCCCGAGCGCCCCGAAATGAAGGTAGCGATAATTTCTCTACCGACTACCGCACTAACTCGCGATGGATCAGCTAGAAATACGCCTTGTAGAAAAGGCCGCAAAACTTTCTGATACAAATCTGCCGTGCCACAACGTAGCAAATGGGTTTCTAAACTCTCACTTTGACGTGGTTTTGAAAATAAATACTTTAAAAAGGCTGCCTTGGAAGCCAGCGACCCTGAAGCCGATGAAAAAATTGTGAGAAGTGAAGTACGCGGATCGCCAAGGGTTACGTAATCTGATCCAAAAGATACCCGAACCGAACGTGGGGCTTCCTTAAAATCTAATTCGCTGGCCATCCCCCAGCGCTTAATTTCTTCATAATTTGCGTTGATTAACTGAAATCCGCGGTCAAGGATAAAGCCATCGATTAAATCGCTGGCGATTCGCCCACCTGGCCTATCGGATGATTCCAGAACGGTGACTTCAGCGCCAGAATTTTGCAGAGTTAGAGCTGCGCTCAAACCTGCTAGCCCCGCCCCAATAACTACATACATCTAAGTAAGAAGACTTACTTGTTTTGCAATTTAGATGGCCACCAGATCTTTGGCCCAATCTCATGCACCATAGCCGGCACCAAGATAGAACGGACAATGATGGTATCTAGCAGTACTCCAAAGGCGACTGCGAAACCAAGTTGCGCCAGCGGTACGAGCGGAAGTAGACCAAGAACTGCAAAGGTTGCAGCAAGCACAACACCCGCTGAGGTAATTACCGCACCAGTAACAGTCACGCCTTTGATAACACCAGCACGGGTACCGATCTTGGCACTCTCTTCACGCACACGTGTCATAAGGAAGATGTTGTAATCGATTCCGAGTGCGACCAAGAAGATGAAGGCAAAGAGTGGGAATGAGTTATCTCCACCAGCAAAGCCGAAGATGTGATTAAACACGAGCGCACATACACCGAGAGTTGCAAAGTAACTAAGGACCACGGTTCCTAAGAGCACGATTGCGCTGAGGATACTGCGCAGTAAAAGCCCAAGAATTACTGTGATTACTAGGAGAATGATTGGAATAATCGTTTTATTGTCGCGATCATTGGCAGTCCTTACATCAAAATAAACAGCACTTGTTCCGCCAACCAAGGCTGTTGAATCTGCATCTTTGGCAAGTTCACGAATCTTTGGAATGTCATTGCCGGCTTCTACGCTATCTGGGACTTTATCTAACGTCACATTTAGAATCGCACGTCCATTAACGATCTTCGTTTCGGGCATTGGCTGTCCAGGAATTTCAATACCATCAAGCATTGGAGTTACATTTGTTACACCGGGTGCGTTCTTTATGGCAGCGGTAACTGCAGCAATCTTGTTGACATCAACCACAACCTGAGTTGGGTCGCCTTCACCACCAGGGAAATGTGTTTCGAGAAGTTTCTGACCGACTACGGATTCTGGATTACCCGTAAATGAGTCAACGGTGCCAAGTCCATCGGTCTTTAGCGTTGTTGAAGTCGCGGCAAATGCCAAGAGAACAACCCCAGTGATCACCCATGCCTTACGAGGATTTCTCCCGATTGAATTTGCGACTTTCGCCCAGCTGCCAGTCATTACATGATCGTCGCCATCATTCTTTGGAATTCGCGGCCAGAAGAGCCAGCGCCCAAAGATTAAAAGCAGCGCTGGTAATAGCGTTAAAATTGTGAACATCGAAACGACAATTCCTATCGCCCCGATTGGACCAAGACCCGCAGTATTCGTTAATTGGCTAAAGAGTAGAACTAAGAGCGAAATCGCAACGGTAGAACCAGAAGCAAGAATTGGCTCCCATACGCCCTTATAGGCAGCGCGCATCGCAACGAATCTATTATCGGTGAAATGTAACTCTTCGCGGTAGCGAGCGATAAGCAAAAGTGCATAATCTGTTGCTGCGCCAATAACTAATACCGAGAGAATTCCCTGGGATTGACCATCAACATCAATGATGTCGTTCTTTGCCAAGAGGTAAACAATTCCGCCGGCGGTTGATAGCGCGAAGAGCGCTGACAGCAGGGGGATTATCCAGAGAATCGGGGAACGGTATACAACTATGAGAATTACGGCGACAACAGCAAGGGTTGTGAGTAATAGAGTTGAATCGATATCACCAAAGGCCCCAAATAAATCACCTAACAAACCACCAGGACCGGTTACATATGGCGTGAAGCCGTTAGCTTCAGCGATTGGCTTAATATCCTCGCGCAGCGCTTCAATTGCTGCAGGAAGTACCGGCTCATCGTTAGGTAGTAATTTGGAAATCGCGTTTCCATCCAGCGGAATATTTGCTAAAAGCGCTTTCCCATCTTGTGATGGAAAGACCGAAATCTCCTGACCTGGCGCTAAGTAATCACTGATTTTCGCAGATGTGCCGGCCAAAGTGAGTTCTCCAACCTTGGCAACGTGATCGCTGACCGCCTCAAGCGTTGCGGGAGTAAAGCTTCCCTCAAAGAGTATTAGCGCGGGAAAGTTAAAAGAGTCTTGTGATGAGAAAGTCTTTATCTCATCTGCAGCCAAGGTCGCTTCAGCACCTTTTGGCAAAAACGAAGAGTTATTATTTTCCTGAACAGAAGTTAACTTTCCAAATAGCGGACCGAAGATGCCGGTAATGATGAACCAAGCGATCACCACCAATATTGCGATGGCATAAGGTTTACGATTCGTTTGGGCGCGTTGCATAGACACGATATAAGGGCCTTTCGGGCTTGAGTTCGAGCAGATTTCGCTAGGAGTACAGCCTACCTTTAGGCTATGGCTGTGCCACTTCAAACGCCGATCACGGCTGGAGAACTCTCTGTGAATATTGCAATAAGTCATAGCGGCCTGATGGATTACGAAAACGCCCTGGAATTGCAACGGAGCTACCATTCAGATGTAGTAACCGGACAGCGTCCCAATACTTTGATACTCCTGGAGCATCCGTCGGTTTACACCGCCGGAAAGCGCACCCAAAGTTTTGAAATGCCAATTGATGGAACACCGGTAATTCAAGTCGATCGCGGTGGGCGAATTACTTGGCACGGGCCAGGTCAATTGGTCGGATATCCAATTGTTAAATTATTGAAACCGACAGAGTTAGTTGGATTTGTGCGAACCCTAGAAGGCGCACTAATTAAAGTTTGTAGTGAAGTAGGAGTAACTGCAGTTCCAATTGATGGCAGATCAGGCGTCTGGATTTGCGACGGTAAAGGTCAACGTAAAATCGCAGCGATTGGAATTCGGGTGGCAAGTGGCGTGACAATGCACGGTTTTGCCTTAAATGTATCCCCTGACTTAACTCGCTTTAGCCAGATAATCCCCTGCGGCATTGATGATGCCTCCGTGACTTCCTTAGCAGTCGAACTTGGGCGCTCTATAGACATAGCCGAAATTACCCCGATCGTTGAGAAGCATCTCCTAGAAGCACTGAGTAAGGTAAGCGTATGACTCTCGCCCCTGACGGCCGCAAAATGCTACGAATCGAAGCGCGAAACACAGAAACTCCAATCGAACGCAAACCCGAGTGGATTAAGACTCGCGCAAATATGGGGCCGGAATACACCAGACTTCGCTCTCTCGTAAAAAGTGAAGGACTGCACACAGTCTGCCAAGAAGCGGCCTGTCCAAATATCTTTGAATGTTGGGAGGATAAAGAAGCGACTTTCTTAATTGGTGGCGATCGCTGCACCCGGCGTTGCGATTTCTGCAATATCGACACCGGTAAACCGCTACCACTTGATCGCGAAGAACCGCGCAAAGTTGCTGAGTCCGTAAAATCTATGGGGCTACGTTATGCAACGATCACCGGTGTAACGCGCGATGATTTACCTGATGAAGGCGCTTGGTTATATGCCGAAACAATTCGCCAAGTTCACGAATTAAATCCTGGATGTGGCGTTGAAATGTTAGCTCCAGATTTTCATGCCAAAGCTGAACTCCTTAATCAGATCTTTGAAACCAGACCCGAAGTATTTGCCCATAATCTTGAGACAGTCCCCCGCATTTTCAAGCGGATTCGCCCAGCATTTACCTATGAGAAATCTCTGCAAGTGATCGGTATGGCTCGCGATTTTGGTTTAGTAACAAAATCAAATTTGATCCTTGGGCTAGGTGAAACTCGCGAAGAAATCTCACAAGCGCTAATAGATCTTCACAGTGCCGGCTGTGACTTAATCACCATCACCCAATACCTTCGTCCAACGAATAAACATCACCCAGTAGAGCGTTGGGTCAAGCCAGAAGAATTTGTAGAGTTAGCAGCTGAAGCAACCGCGGTTGGTTTCTTAGGTGTAATGAGTGGACCGCTAGTGCGCTCGAGTTACCGAGCCGGTCGCCTATATAAGCAAGCAGTTGAAGCGCGCACCAATATGGGATCACTGCGTGGCTGAAATTGTTTACCCGCCAGTTATTGTGGCGCTGAAGACCTTTTGGAAATATCTAGGGCTCCAATTTAACTTTGAAGGTGATGCACATATTCCCCGTAAAGGCGGCGCGATTCTGGCGATGAATCACATCGGTTACTTAGATTTTGCACTGATCGGAACCGCAGCTCTTCCCGCTGGTCGCTTAGTTAGATTTATGGCAAAGAAAGAAATTTTCGATAACAAATTAGCTGGCCCACTAATGCGCGGGATGCACCACATCAACGTTGATCGCAGCAGCGGCTCAGCCTCCTTCGTTGCCGCACTTCGCGCGCTTAAATCAGGTGAAGTAATTGGTATTTTCCCCGAGGGCACGATCTCAAAAAGCTTTGAAATTAAAGAGTTAAAATCTGGTGCTGTGCGTCTGGCAATGGGCGCTAACGTTCCGGTGATTCCAGCAATTATTTGGGGGTCACAACGAATCTGGACTAAAGGTGTAAAGCGCGACTTGCGACGCAACAAGTTTCCGATCTTTGTCACATTTGGAGCGCCCATGTTCTTTGATAAATCTTCAGATGTTGAGGCAGGCGAGAGAGCGCTCCGTGAAGCTCTGCTTAATCTCTTACACGAAGCACAAGAGAAATACCCAGATAGCCACCATGGTCAGCGCTGGGCGCCGACTCGTCTTGGTGGTACAGCGCCCGCTCCCCTAAACTAACGCTATGTTCAAAAGGAATAAGGCGAAAGAGCCTAAGATTAAAAAGGTCCGTTTCAAAACTTTGCGTGATGCATATTCGGTAACTAAGAAAGTTAAGCCCTGGATAGGCGCCGGCATTTTCGGGGTATTTGCCATCACGTGGGCAATTGGCATTGCCATCGGAATAGCAACTGGTCATCCTATTTATCTCGGCTTTGTGGCTCTGCCTGTTGCAGTACTTGCCGCAATGTTCTTCTTCACTCGAATTGCATCATCTGCTGCTTATGTTTCAATTGAAGGACAGATGGGTGCAGGGGCCAGTGTTCTTATGGCGATTCGTAAAGGTTGGACAACTACTCCAGCCGTTGCTGTAACTAAGAATCAAGATATGGTCCACCGCAGTATCGGTCGCGCCGGAATTGTTTTAACTGGCGAAGGAACACAAGCAGTTCGGATAATGTTGCAAGACGAACATCGAAAAGCGGAAAGATTTGCGCCAGGTGTTCCGGTTACCGAGATCTACGTCGGAGATGGCACTGGTCAAGTCCCGCTTCGCAAATTACAGAAGCGCTTAGCCAAATTGCCTAAGAAATTATCTGCAAATCAAATGCGTGAAGTGCGTGCCCGCTTTAAAGCGGTCGGCGGAATGTCTCTTCCAATTCCAAAAGGACCAATGCCAAAGGGAATTCGCGTTCCAAAACGATAATTAAACTTTTCTCTTTCGCATATCAATCAGCCTAGTTCCGCTCAGGCGCTCGTGCACTCCGCGGCCGTTATCATCATAAGTAATTGCAGTAACGACCAAGCAGAGCAAGACAGTTCTGATCAGCGCTTGAACTGGAGTAGGATTTCCTCCGCCTTGGAATTGAACCACTTTTAACCCAACGATTCGGTGGCCAGCGGTGGCCCCACCAAAGGCGGTCAATACCAACACCTCTATAAAGAAAATGACTAGGTGTGGCACGCGCGCTTGTGGCACGCGCTCGCTCCATGAACCGCTACCGCCAAAGAAACCGAGCGCGATCGCGTAACACATCAGCCAATCGATGCTCAAACCAAGGAAGCGACGACCCAAACTGATCTCATGTTTCATGCGGGTGAGCCTACAGACCCGCAGATTCCGATGCAGGATTTACATCTGCAGACCGCGCCTGCGGGCTGCAGGATTTACATGGATGTAACACACCAGTTATGTCAAAAGGCCTTTCAAGTCTTAAGGTTTACCTAGATCGGTCGCCCTCAAAGGTGAAGGCCCGAGTAAATCTGGCAGATGTAACAATCCGGCCTTACTCTCGAAAAATTCGAAGATACGAGGAGCAAACTCAATGTTTAAGAATTCCGCAGAAATTTTTGCATTTATCAAAAAGGAAGATGTAAAACTTGTCGACGTTCGTTTTACCGACCTTCCAGGAATCCAGCATCACTTCAACGTCCCAATTGAATCATTTGATGAAGCTGTCTTCACCGATGGCTTGATGTTCGACGGATCTTCTATCCGTGGCTTCCAGTCAATCCATGAATCAGATATGAAGTTGTTGCCAATCCCATCATCTGCATTTATCGATCCTTTCCGCTTAGAGAAGACACTCGTAATTCTCTTCTCAGTGCATAACCCTTCCGATAACACTCCATACTCACGTGATCCACGTGGAGTTGTGGCCAAGGCGGTTGACTATTTGAAGTCAACCGGAATCGCAGATCAAGCCTTCTTCGCACCTGAAGCGGAGTTTTATGTTTTTGATGCCGTACGTTTTAAAACTGGAATGAATGAGTCATACCACCACATCGATTCTTACGAAGGTGCATGGAATACCGGCATCGTTGCCGATCCAGATGGCACGCCAAACCGCGGATACCGCACACGCATCAAGGGCGGTTACTTCCCTGTTTCACCAACTGATCAATTTGCTGATTTGCGCGATGAGATGGTTATGGAACTCGGTCGCGCCGGTCTTCTCGTTGAACGTTCACACCACGAAGTTGGTACTGCTGGTCAAATGGAAATTAACTATCGCTTCACTGACATCCTTAGCGCGGGCGATGAATTGATGAAGTTTAAATACATCATCCGTAACGTTGCTTGGGAAGGTGGCAAGACTGCAACCTTTATGCCAAAGCCACTCTTCGGAGATAACGGTTCAGGCATGCACGTCCACCAATCACTTTGGAAAGATGGCAAGCCACTCTTCTTCGAAGCAGGAACCTATGGAGATCTTTCAGATATGGCCCGCTGGTATATCGGCGGACTTCTAAAGCATGCGCCATCACTTCTTGCGTTCACTAATCCAACGGTTAACTCATACCGTCGTTTGGTTCCAGGTTATGAAGCGCCGGTTAATCTCGTTTACTCAGCGCGTAACCGTTCTGCCTGTATCCGTATTCCAATTACTGGTTCATCACCTAAGGCAAAGCGCATTGAATTCCGTTGCCCAGATCCATCATCAAATCCATACCTCGCATTTGCTGCAATGTTGATGGCTGGTATCGATGGAATCATAAATAAGATCGAACCACCTGCTCCAGTTGATAAGGATCTATACGAACTCGAAGGCGCAGAAGCTGCGGCTATTCCTCAAGTTCCAGGATCACTAGATGCAGTTCTTGACAGCCTCGAGAAGGATCATGAATTCTTAACTATGGGCGGCGTCTTTAGCGAAGATCTAATCTCAACGTGGATCGAATGGAAGCGTAAGAACGAAGTTGATTATGTTCGCTTGCGTCCACATCCAGCTGAGTTTGAACTCTACTTCGATATTTAATTCGAATTCAGAAGTTAATTACGCGAAAGGTCCCGTCGATTACTCGGCGGGGCCTTTGGCTTACCTAGTAATATGAAGCCATGGCTATGGATCTGCTGATCGCAATCTTTTTCTTCTTCATTGGTTTAGAGATCACGACAACACTTAGCCACCCAAAGCAGATACTCCTTCCGTCGATAGCAGCCTTAGGCGGAATGATCTTCCCGGCAGTTATTTTTTTATTAATTGACTCAGAAAGTGGCGGATGGGCTACTGCCATGCCTACCGATTTGGCGCTAGCGCTAGGAGTATTTGCACTTTTAGGGAGCAAAGCTAACCCAGCGGTTCGACTATTTTTACTGACTTTGGCAGTTGCTGATGATCTCTTCTCACT
>CAXNDN010000018.1:0-12139 GCA_964201295.1 Candidatus Planktophila sp.
AATGGCGCGACAATGGCTCTTTACGCCGCGATGGGTGCGCAAGTAACGCTAATTACCTGCACTCGTGGTGAAGAAGGAGAGATTCTTACCCCTGAGCTATCTCATCTTGCCAGCTCTGACACTGATGCCTTAGGCGAGCACCGTGAGACTGAACTCGCCAATGCGATGCAGGCATTAGGAATTACCGATTTTCGTTTCTTGGCGCAAGGTGAGGGTAAATATCGCGATAGCGGAATGATGGGGACTGAAGTAAATAACCGATCTGATGTTTTTTGGCAGGCCGATTTAGAAGAAGCCGCTGATCATCTAGTAAAAATAATTGAGGAAATTAAGCCACATATTCTGATTACCTACGATGAAATCGGGGGATATGGACACCCAGATCACATCCAAGCCCATCGAGTTGCGATGCGGGCGAGTGAAAAATCTGATTGGCAGATTCAGAAAATTTATTGGAACACCATGCCTAAATCCGTACTCGCCGAGAGTATGGCAAAGATGAAAGAGTTAGGCTCTGATTTCTTCGGAGCAGATAGCGTTGATGATCTACCTTTTGCTAAAGATGATTCTTTTGTTACAACTCTGATTGACGGAAACTCCTATGTAGAAGCCAAGATGGCGGCGATGAAGGCACATCACACACAAATTTCATTAGATGGACCATTCTTTGCGCTCTCAGATAATTTGGGGCTACAAGTCTGGGGTAATGAGTACTACACCTTAGTTAAAGGAGAAAAGAGTGCGCCATTTGATTCCAATGGGCGCGAGGCTGATTTATTCTCAGGTGTGACTCTTTAAATGAAATTGCTGGTTTCTCTTGGAGTGGGTTTTGCCACCGGAGCCGCTGCAGTTTTTCTACACCACTTTGCTCCGCCTTTTGGCATTGCAATTGCAATTATTGGAACTTTTACCGCAATCTGGTCTCTCGGAAGATTATTCAGAAAACGCTTCTTTAAGTTAATAGCTGCTATCTCTTGGCTCGCAATCTTTGCGCAAGCCTCTTCTCTGGGCGTCGGTAACGAGATATTTGTTCAGGGTGACAGATTAGGAAATATTTTCTTACTAACTTCAGTTATTGCCTTATTTGTGGCAAACGCTCTGCCTGCGAATTAACTCCAACTCTGCCCATCTGGACCATCACTTACCGCAATACCGGTATCTGTCAGTAAGTCGCGCAGGCGATCACTCTCACCCCAATTCTTATTATGTCGAGCTTGGGCACGAAGTTTCAGTAGCTCAACCTGTTCAGGGGTTAGTTCGCGAACTTCTACCGGATGATTTAAATCTAAGCCAAGAAGTAAATCTGCACGTAGAAATATTGAGCGCTTCAACTCATCTGGAACTGAAGCATCCTTTTCAATCGCGCGCATTCTCAATAAAACGCGGGGCATATCAATATCTTTTGCAATCGCACTAGCAATGTCAGGGTCTTCAACTTGATTCTCATTTGTGCCCCAAGTCGCCATATTGGATCGCCAGCGCCGTAAAGTTAAGTTGGCCGCTTCCAATCCGGCCCATGTTAAATCCATCTGAGACCGGTAGCGATTTTCAAGTAAAGCAAGACGTAAGGCGAGCGGATCTAACCCACGCTCTGATAAATCTTTAACTAGAACAACATTTCCAGCGCTCTTAGACATTTTGCGCCCCTCAAATAGTAAGTGCTCACCGTGCACCCAAAGTTTTACCGCTTCGCCTCCGATGATTGAGTTGGATTGCGCTCGTTCATTTTCGTGATGTGGAAAACGCAGATCAATTCCACCCACGTGCAAATCAATTCGTTTATCCAATAAATCCAGTGACATGGCAGTGCATTCAATATGCCAACCAGGGAAACCTTTACCCCACGGTGAATCCCAGACCATTTCAGTGCGATTGCCTGCAGATTTCCAGAGCGCCCAATCTGCATGGAAGCGTTTGTCGCCTTCATCGCTGTATTCATAGCGGTGTCCCGGTTTGAGCGAATCCAATTTATTTCCGCTTATCGCACCATAACTTTCTACAGATCGAGCATCAAAGTAGACCGAACCTAGATCCGTTGCATAAGCGTGGCCGCTCGATATCAATTTAGCGATAGTTTGCAACATTAGTTCAATTGTTTCGCTCGCCCGTGGATAAGAGTCTGCCGGCAGAATATTGATCTTTGCTAAATCCTGGTGAAATTTCTCTTCATATTTACGAGCGATCTCAAATGGATCTTGCTTTTCTACTTGTGCCTGCTGCAACAACTTATCTTCACCTTGAAAATCTTCTGACATATGACCAACATCAGTAATGTTCTGGATGAATTTAACTTGACGTCCTTCCAGTCTCAAAGCGCGGACAATCAAATCTGCAAGCAAAAAAGTACGTAAATTACCGACGTGGGCATCGCGATAGACGGTCGGCCCACAGCAATAGACATTTATCGTTTCTTCCGATGGCACTTCTTTTAACCCGCGCGCCAAGGTGTCATAGATTGCGATCATAATTTATCCGAGTTTTTCGCCAAAATGCGATACACAAATTTATGGTGCGTCCTGAAACCCATAGATTGATAGAGCGCAAGGGCTGCGCCATTTTCATCATCTACTTGTAGCGCAACTTTTGTAGCGCCGTCATTTTTTGCCGCAGCCAATAAGTTATCCATTAAAATCCTTGCCACGCCTTTACCGCGAAAGGAAGGATCAACAAAGAGCCTTGTGACAATTGACCAACTATCAGAAGTTGCGATTCGTCCTATTGCAATATATTTTCCATCAGATTTTATCGCTCCATACCGAGCCGGATATCCTCGCATTATTTTCTCATGCGGCAGATCTGAATTCATCTCTAACCATAAATTAGATGGGTTATCTAATATTTCAACTAAGTAATCTTGATGGCTAGCGAGTTCTATTGTGCCGATATCTCTAATCAAGAAATTAGCATCTATCTTGATAGTCCAACCATTCTGCTCTAGATAGCTATCTAACTCCTCAAATAATGGCAGAGGGATACTAAAGGTTGGCCGTAGCTTTTTTTCACGATAGCTGCTGATTACTTGATCAACTGCGACAGCAAGATCGACCGGGGGTTCACCGACTGGCAGAACTGAATTAGCGCGCATACTAAATCCATCAGAGATTCGTAGTAGCCATCCGCCGTATTCGATAACTTGTTCAGCGGGCCAAGTAAGGTCTGAGAGTTTTTCTAACTCAATAATTCTTTGCGAGAGAGGTGCACCTTTACCAGCTAAATCTGGGAGCGGTTTAATTTCGCGCCAGATTGCGATCTCATCTGGTGAGAAGTAGATCGACTTAGATTTTGAATTAATTAATTCTCGTTCGTTCTGCAAAATCCCGACGATATCCCGGAAACCACCGCCTGGTTCGCGTAGACGAATGGTGACTCGTTTGCCGATCGCCCCAAGAAGAGAAGGTGTGGATTTTTGGGCCGCCTCGGTCATGTTGCTACTTTAATCGGGCAACCACGCCTGCGCATGGTTAGAATAAGTTCTATCTTTAGGTGCGCCTTTCGAGCGCTATCAACTTTGGAGGTTAGCTCGTGACATATGTAATTGCCCAACCGTGCGTTGATGTAAAGGATAAATCTTGCATCGAAGAGTGCCCAG
The DNA here is from genome assembly GCA_964201295.1 of Candidatus Planktophila sp. GTDB lineage: Bacteria > Actinomycetota > Actinomycetes > Nanopelagicales > Nanopelagicaceae > Planktophila. Next base: position 3,590 of record CAXNDN010000018.1, read on the forward strand.
TTGACTGTATATATGAAGGGGGTCGTGCGCTATATATCCAGCCTGATGAATGCGTCGACTGTGGAGCCTGCGAACCAGTTTGCCCAGTCGAAGCAATTTATTATGAAGATGACATTCCATCACAATGGAAAGACTCCACCAAGATAAATACTGAGTTCTTTGTCGAACTCGGTTCTCCTGGCGGCGCAGCAAAGGTTGGCCTAACAAATAGCGATCACCCGGTGATCGCTGCACTTCCACCTAAAGAATAAATTTAATAAAACCTGTCTGGCACCGGACCATGCGCAAACCATTGCCAGATTTTCCTTGGGATGCACTTGCTCCTTATGCAGATAAAGCCCGTGCACATTCAGCCGGAATTATCGATCTTTCACAAGGTACGCCAGTTGATGCAACTCCAGAAGTGATTCAAAGCGCTCTGCGCGCAAGCTCTGATTCACCACGCTATCCAGTTACTGCGGGCACAAAAGAATTGCAAACCGCAATCCGCAATTGGGCAGTCAACCATCTCGGCGCCTCTGGAGATTTTGATGTGCTTCCTGTCATTGGCTCTAAAGAGTTAGTGGCGTGGTTGCCGACAGTATTGGAAAGTAAGCAAGTTATTTATCCCGAGGTGGCTTACCCAACTTATTTAGTTGGCGCACTACTGGCGCAGGCTGAACCTATCGCCGTCGGAGTAGATGCTAAAACTTGGCCAAGCGCTGACTTTGCGTGGATTAATACCCCAGCAAATCCAACAGGTCGAGTTCATTCTGAATCTGAACTACGTGCTGCAATTGATTGGGTGCGCAGCAATGGAGCGGTTTTGATTTGCGATGAGTGTTACATTGATTTTGGTGATACCAAAGATCCGACATCACTTCTTAAATATACAGATGGCGATAACTCTAATATTTTGGTGGTGCATTCGTTATCAAAGCGCTCATCAATGGCTGGCTACCGTGGCGCATTCTTGATCGGCGACTCCAAATTAATTGCGAAAATTCGTGAAGTTAGAAAACACGCTGGAATGATGGTTCCTCTGCCAATTCAAAACTCTATGGTGGCAGCCCTTAGTGATGAAAAACATGTAGAAGAGCAGAGCGCACGTTACAACTCTCGCCGCGCAACTCTCGCTCCAGCTCTACAGGAAGCGGGTTTTAAAATTGATGACTCAGCCGCAGGACTTTATATCTGGTGCACCCGATCTGAAGATTCGTGGAAATCGGTAGATTGGCTGGCTCACCTCGGAATTTTGGCTACCCCCGGCACTTTCTATGGACCAAAGGGCACATCGCATATTCGCATCGCTATGACTGCAACTGATGCACAAATCGCCGATGCCGCAGCGCGCATTCGGCAGGCGCTTAAATAATGGCGATCGGCATATTGCTCGTCGGTGGAATGGGCACCCGATTAAAACCGCTTACCAATCAGACTCCTAAGCCGATGTTGCCAGTCGCTGGCATGCCAGTCACAGAGCGACAATTACTTGCTGCTAAGAAAGCAGGTATGAAAACCGTTATCTTGGCGACTTCTTATCTCTCTGAAGTATTTACTCCTTACTTTGGCGATGGTTCTAAATGGGGAATGAATTTACTTTATGCAGTAGAAAGAGAACCACTTGGCACAGGTGGTGCGATACGTAATGCAGCCTCCTTAGTTGACTTTGCTGATTCCAATGAAGAATTTGTAATATTTAATGGCGATGTATTAAGTGGCCACGATATTGCTGCGCAGCTCGATTTTCACAGGAGAAATAAAGCAGATGCCACACTTCATTTAATTGAAGTTGCAGATGCACGAGCCTTTGGTTGCGTACCGACAGATTCAAACGGGAAAGTCTTAGATTTTCTGGAGAAGATGGAGCACCCAATCACCAACGCAATAAATGCCGGTTGCTACATCTTCAATTCATCTGTAATTTCACAGATTCCAAAAGATACAGTTGTCAGTATTGAACGCGAGACCTTCCCTCAATTAGTTAAAAGCGGCCGCCCTGTATTTGGCTATAACGAAGAGTCGCACTGGCTAGACATCGGAACCCCAGCAGCGCTCTTCCAAGCCTCCCGCGATATCGTCGGCGAAGGATTTCTAGCTGGTACGGGAAGCCAAATAGGTGCGGGTTCAGTGGTTACTGGGGGAACATCCATTGGCCAAGGTTCAACGATCGGTGCAAATTGCAGGATCACCAATTCGATTATCGGCGATAGGGTCGATATCGGCGATAGTTGCACCATTAGCGACTCTTTTATCCTTCATAATTCGCAACTCGCAGCACATTCAGAAATTATCGGAAAATACATCTCACCGAAAGAAAATCTGCCAATTTCGCTCTAATAAGTCGATAAATCTGTGAAATTGAGCGTAATTAACAGGTATCACCCTAGGCCGTGGACTTGACTAAAAGGGATTACAAGCGTGTAATTCGTTATAGAGAAGTTACGTTCATATCGCGACGTGACCCCGAAGGTCTATAGGAGATTAGTCAATGCCGATTCGTCCAGAAGCAACAACAACTGGCAATCCAACAGCCCCTACTGCTGGCCCATCAATCAAATTAGCAAATGGAGAGAATGTTGAACTCTCCTGGCAAGAGCGCGCACTTTGCGCACAGACAGATCCAGAAGCATTCTTTCCTGAAAAGGGTGGCTCAACTCGTGAAGCAAAGCGCGTCTGCCTTTCTTGCGATGTTCGCCAAGAATGTTTGGAGTACGCGCTTGCACACGATGAGCGCTTTGGAATCTGGGGTGGACTCTCCGAGCGTGAGCGCCGCCGTTTGAAGCGCCGCCCAGCGTAACTCTAATGAGTTCACATCGCGTCACTGCGATTCTGGTACTTCACGACGGTGCAACTTGGTTGCCTGAAGTTGTTGCATCACTTACTTCCCAGACTCATCAGATAAATAAAATTGTTGCAGTTGATACTGGTTCACTTGATTCTTCTGCAAAGCTCGTTAAAGGTGCGCGAATACCAGTTTTAACAATGGCTCGTGATGCAGGTTTTGGCGAAGCAATTAGCCACGCAGTTGCGACTCTTCCTAAAATTGTTGATCCAGAAAAAGAATGGCTCTGGATCATTCACGATGATTTGTCAGTTCACCGCAGAGCGTTAGCAAATTTAATTGCAGAATTAGAAACCCGTCCGAGCGTAGCGATGGCCGGCCCCAAACTCTTGGGTTGGCACGACCGTACACATTTATTGGAAATTGGCGTCAGTATCGCGGCAAATGGAAATCGCTGGACAGGTCTCGAGCCAGCAGAGTATGACCAAGGACAACGCGATGGGGTTCACGAAGTTCTTGCGGTAAGCACAGCTGGCGCACTAATCCGCAGAGATGTATTTGAGCAGTTAGGTGGTTTTGATCCAAACCTTGATCTCTTTCGAGATGATGTTGATTTTGGATGGCGCCTATATTCAGCGGGCTATAGTGCGATAGCAGTCTCTAGCGCTATCGCATTTCACGCCGAAGCATCGGCAAACGAGCGCCGTACTGTCGATGTTGCAGAAGCGTTTTTGCATCGCCCGCTATTACTAGATCGAAGAAACGCCGCTTACGTTCTCTTATCCAACTCATCGTGGTGGCGCTTGCCGCTGCTTACCGTGCAACTTTTAACAGGTTCAATTTTGCGTGCGATTGGATTCCTATTTGCAAAGTTACCTGGCTATGCGAGCGATGAGATTTTAGCCGTTGGTGCACTTTTTATTCATCCTGGAGAATTATTTGAAGCTCGGAAAGTAAGGCGCAACCAGCGTTTGGTGCCAGCAAGTATCGCCCTGAAGTTCATTCCCTCACGTTGGTCTCAGATCCGCCAATCTCTAGCTAGATCAGCGGAGTGGCTACGTTCCCAAATCTTCCCGGATGAAATTAGTGAAGTTCGCGAGATCTCAATCTTGGATGAGAATTTAGATGAAGAAGATTTGTTAACCCCTGCTTCAAATCGTAATTGGTTTTCACTCATCAAGCGCCCACTAGTTGCCTTGCCGATATTTCTATTCTTACTCACTCTAATCTGGTCCCGTAATCGCTATGGCTCACTATCAGGCGGTGCGCTACCGGAACAACCTTCTGGAGTCAGTGATATTTGGAGTACTTATTTCAGCGGATGGCAATCGATTGGAATGGGGACTTCTGCTGCGGCACCCACTTGGCTAGCGATGATTGCAGTTCTCGCAACTCCATTTTTGGGAAATTTAAAGTTATTCGTCGCGATTCTATTCTTCCTCGCCCCCCTGCTAATTGCGGTCTCGGGTTATCTATTATTACGCCGACTATCCAATAACCGTTGGTTGACCGCCTGCGCATCTTTACTTTATGCAATTTCACCAGTTGCCATTTCGGCTATAAATTCAGGGCGCTTAAGTACGATAATTGTTCTTATCTTGTTACCACTTTTTTTAAATGCCGCCCAAGGACTCGTAGTCCTAGAACAATTTACTTGGCGACGAATTTTTGGCCTCTCCTTACTTAGTTCAGTTCTCGTGGCATTCTCACCAATCTTGTTAATAGTTGGCCTTCTATTCAGCGGCTTTGGAATTTCTCGTGACTATGCCGATAGCGACCGTGGGGTTAATGCAGAGCTCTTCAATCAACGCCTATATCGCCGGATAGCGCTGGTAATTACACCTCTCCTAATTTGCGCTCCTTGGAGTTTCGAATTATTGCTTCAACCAAAACGCATCTTTATGGAGTCTGGGTTTCTAATTCCAGGAGGTGGTCCGAATCTGGCTCTCATGGGTAATCCAGGAGGACCCGGATCTCTTCCAATTTACATAGTTAGTCCGCTGACGCTTGTGCTTGGTATTTCATTATTTTCTTCTACTAAAGCTCGCTTTGTCGCTGAACTTGGGTTTATCTCACTTCTAAGTGCGATTTTATTGAGCAGCGTTTCACTGACCGGCAACGGTACATCTATCGCAACACCAATTTATGCAGGGTCACTCTTGGTGGTGACCACCATTGCTGCAATTGGTGCAGCGGTCATCATGCTCGATAAATTGCGTGAAAGATTGATTGCGACAAATATAAATTTCCGCCACATATCAGCAGGATTACTTTTAATTATTACTGCTCTATATACGATTACTTCAATCGGCTGGGTAGTAAGCAGCGGCGCTAATTCACCATTGCGAACCGATAAGGGTGTCGTTCTCCCGGCCTTTCTTGCCGTTGAAGGCGATGCCAAAACTATGGTTATTCGCCCCCGTGCAACCGGCGGGGAGGTTTCGCTAAATTACTACATAGCTCGAGGTGGCGATGCGACCTTGGGGCAACCAGATATTGCACCGGCTGATCGGGAGCAAATATCGAGTGCGGTGCAAGAGATTGCTGACGGCAGCGGTTTAACAGCAAGTACAACTTTTGCTGTTCACGGAATTAAGTATCTTTTCTTAAAGAGTCCACTAGATGAAAATATTGTGCGGGTAATCGATGGTCTAGGTGGATTTTCAAGGGCATCTTCAACAACGGTCGGAATCGTTTGGAAAATTTCAGTAAATACTGGAGATATTCTCTTTACTAATTCCTCGGGGAAAAACTCGGTAGTGCAAGAGGGTGCATTAGGAATTACGATAACTGAACCAGGTGAGTTTACTCTGACTGAAAATTTCAGCCGGGGATGGAGGGCGATGCAAGATGGCTCTCGCTTAGAACGTAAACGAAGCGTTGATGGAATGCCAACATTTATCGTGCCCGAGGCTGGTTTAGTGACTTTGATGTATGACGGAACTTCGCGTCGCGCTTGGATCTCTTTTCAGATTGTTGTGATAGTCACCGTGATTGTTCTGGCTCTGCCTGCTGGACGCCGGCGACGTGAGATCGAAGATGCGGAATTAGCATGAGATTTCAGCGCCCAACTCTGATTTTATCTTCCGCCGTAGCGGTAGTTCTAGCCGCTAACGGGCTAAATGTTGGCTTATCAAAGAGTGAATTTTCAACAAATTTTCCTGCAGTTGTATGTCCTCCGACTCCAAGTCAGTTAATAACGGCAATATCCCTTCCATCAAGTAAAACACCACTGCGCAAGACGGGAACCAAGTCGCTTTCATTTGTTCCGGCACAAACCCTTAGGTATACGCAGGCAAGCGCGCCCGTCATAGTTGAATCTCAAGGCTCTACTCCTATTGTTTGGCAAATTCGCAAAGGGGTATGGGCCGGGGCAACTATCTGTTCATCTTTACAGAATGAACAGTGGTTTGTTGGTGGTACAGCAGATGTAACCAGTAAAGGTAAAGTCTTAATTGTTAACAGTGGTCTCAGTTCTGCAATCGTCGATTTACAAATCTGGAATGAGGTTGGTGCTCAGCCGACAACACCAATTACTCTCAAAGCTAATTCTTTTCGTGAACTTAGGCTAGATTCTCTTGCACCTGGTTCTCGTCTAATTGTTCTTCGAGCGCTGACCAGATCTGGTCGCGTTACCAGTTATATGTTGGATGAACGCGGACGAGGTTTAAAAGCGCTAGGTGGAGATATCGTTAATTTCGCTCCTAAAGCCGCTAAGGAAATTTATATTCCTGCAGTGCCACATTTGATTCGAAAAGAGGGTGGAAAATCTGTCGAACTTACGCACTCGCTGCACCTACTTGTGCCGGGAGAACTCGACTCGCGCGTAACCGTTAAAGTTTTATCTACCGATGGCAGTTTTATCCCAAACGGGTTCGAAAATAAGATTATCAAGGCTGGGTCGGTCGTATCTTTGGGGCTTAGCCCCAACCTTCCAACAAGTAAATTTGGTTTACAAATTTCTTCGGATGAGCCGCTGGTCGCATCGGTTTATTCACCGACCTTTGCACAAAAGAAATCTGACTTTATCTGGAGTACATCTGCTCCAGAGCTGGTTCCAATGTCTCTGGCAACATCTGGAGTGGCTCCGCAACTTGTCTTTATAGGTGGAACAATTTCTCTTGACATTGAGCTATTGCTTGATAAAGGTGAGCGTAAAGTTATCAAAGTTACAGGAGATGAGATTGCCATAGCCAAGATTCCAGATGGAGTTCGGTCAATCACATTTAGCAAAGTAGCAAAGGGTATTTATGGCGCCGGTCTAATCGCCACAAAGAGTGGGTACGGATATTTCCCACTAACGCCAGGAAGTGTCTTGACTAAATCTTCAGTACCCCTTTCAAATATTCGCGTCTTAACTCCGTGACAATCCCAGTATTTCGCCCTTCATCCCACTAGCCTTAGCGTTATGAGTAAGTTGGCTAGAACAGGGCGTAGCTGTTCGCGAGTTAGTTGTAGAAGTTTGGCTTCTATGACGCTGACTTACATTTATGCCGACTCAACCGCTGTCCTTGGCCCCTTGGCAACTTTTTCTGAACCTCATTCATATGATCTATGTGCAATACATGGTAATCGCCTTACAGTTCCAAATGGCTGGAGCGTAATAAAAGAAGAGAGTTCACAAACAGATATTGGACCAAGCGAGGATGATTTAATGGCGATCGCTGATGCAGTGCGCGAAGTCGCTAATTTTAATATATCCCCAGATGGTGCGAGCGTCGAAAGCACAGCGAAGAATTCAAATAGCCAAGAAGGACAGATTGGTCGCCGCGGTCACTTGCGGGCAGTTCCCTCTTAAAATTATTGTGTATCGGTTAGATTGATCGACTAAAGAGAGAAGCAGCGTATTTCAATTTTTAAAGCGTATGACATTCGCGGATTAGTTGATGTAGAAATCAATGCCGATTTCGCATTCGCCACAGGTGTGGCATTTGCACGCTTTCTACAACAAGAGCGTGAACCCGGAACAGTTGTTATCGGTGAAGATATGCGTCCATCATCGCCGGTATTTGCAGATGCTTTCTCGGCTGGCGTTACATCGCAAGGTTTAAATGTTATTCGAATAGGTTTGGCCTCAACTGACCTGCTCTACTTTGCCGCTGGAAAATTGAATTTTCCTGGGGCGATGTTCACAGCGAGCCACAATCCAGCAGAATATAACGGAATCAAATTATGCTTAAGCGGAGCTAGGCCAGTCGGTAAAGAATCTGGACTTTTGGCAATCGAAAGGTATGTAAATGAAGGTTCCCCAATTGATTTTAGAAGCGTAGGTAAAGAACGCAGCGAAGAGATGTTAACTGCCTACGTTGATCACCTTCTCAGCCTCGTAGATTTGACTGAAATCCGTCCGCTAAAGATAGTTATTGATGCTGGAAATGGAATGGCTGGACATACCGCCCCGGCAGTCTTTACCCGCTTAAATTGCGAAGTAATCCCCATGTATTTTGAATTAGATGGCACCTTCCCTAATCACGAAGCGAATCCAATTGATCCCAAGAACCTTAAAGATCTTCAGAAGGCAGTTAAGAAACATAAAGCCGATATTGGTCTTGCCTTCGATGGCGATGCCGATCGCTGCTTCTTAGTAGATGAAAATGGTGAGCTTGTAAATCCTTCAACTCTTACTGCGCTAATTGCCGCTCGAGAGTTAGCCAAGAACCCTGGCGCTAGCATTATTTATAATTTAATTTCTTCGCGCGCTGTTGTGGAGATCGTGGAGGAGAACGGTGGAAAAGCGATTCGCTCCCGAGTCGGTCACTCGTACATAAAGAAATTGATGGCAGAAA
>CAXNDN010000019.1:0-11842 GCA_964201295.1 Candidatus Planktophila sp.
TATTGAAGACACAGCACAAGGGCCACGTTGGTCTATCTCACAGATAAGCGAGAAGTAAATGGCCGGCACTGCAAAACCTCGTGGCGCAGCTCGATCTAGTTCTAAAAAAGGTCCAACTGGCGGAACCGGTGGAAAAAATAAACGTCGCTTAGAAGGTAAAGGACCGACTCCTAAGGCGGAAGATCGTCCGTATCACGCAGCGGCTAAACGGAAGAAAGCTGTCGAAAAGAAAGCTGCACCACGCACTCGCACTGGACGTAGTGAAAAACCAAAGGGTGAAATTGTTTCAGGTCGCAACGCGGTACTCGAAGCGTTGCGCGCTAGCGTTCCTGCAACCGAATTAATTGTTGCGCGCAGCATTGATGTAGATGATCGCGTTGCGGAGTCTCTGCAACTTGCTCTGCACCACCAATTACCAATTCGCGAAGTACATCGCGCCGAAATCGAAGGCATTAGCGCAAATAGCCAAGGCATTATCTTGGCAATTAAGCCTTACCAATATTCGTCTTTCCAAGAGATCACCGAACGCGCTAACCATCCAATTTTAATTGTGGCACTCGATGGCGTTACTGATCCTCGTAACCTTGGAGCGATCGTGCGAAGCGCTGCAGCATTTGGCGCTGCTGGTGTTGTGATGACTGAACGTCGCGCAGCAGCGATGACGGCATCTGCTTGGAAATCATCTGCGGGCGCGGCGGCTCGCTTGCCTGTTGCACAAGTGACAAATATGGCGCGCACTATTGAAGATGCGAAGAAAATAGGCTGCTTTGTTATCGGTTTAGATGGCGAATCAGATCAGTCTTTGAGTGGCATGAAAGTTGCGAAAGAGAATGTAATGGTTGTTGTTGGATCTGAAGGCAAAGGGCTATCGCGTTTAGTGCGCGAAAAGTGCGACTTGGTTGTTTCAATTCCGATGCGTGCGACCACAGAATCTTTGAATGCCAGCGTGGCAACATCAATCGCCTTGTTCTGGGTTGACGAGCAGCGCCGAAAATAAATATCTAGAAAGAGCTAGGAAATGAAATATAAGCGTTTAATAGTCTGTGGAGACTCATATTCCGAAGGCATGTCCGATGAAATCATCAACGGGCAATACCGCGGATGGGCAGATCGCCTTGCAGATGGGATGGCGCAAGAAGAGCCAGAATTTACTTATCTCAATTTGGCAGTACGCGGAAAGTTACTTAAGCAGGTAATTGATGACCAATTACCAGTTGCAATCGGTTATGTAACTGGACCTGATACTTTATTCTCATTTCACGCCGGTGCAAATGATGCCTTACGTCCAAGTTACAAACCCGAAGTTGCGCAAGCACTTTATGCAGAAGGCGTGCGTCGCGCTGCTGCAAGTGGGGCAACGCTAATGTTATTTACCGTCCTTGAGCGCACCGGAAATTCTGGGCGAGGTTCAGATGTTTGGGCAGCACGCTTTGGCGAATTTAATAAAATTGTGCGCAGCGTTGGTGCTGAAGTCGGTGCGATCATTATCGATGCCAACAATGAATCGTTCTTTAGCGATAATCGCTTCCTTGCCTTTGATCGCCTACATTTAAATACCGAAGGGCACAATCGTGTTGCCCAAGCCTTATTGGAAAAATTGGGTTACCGATTTGATGCAAGCTGGCGAATCCCACTTCCGCCCGCTTCTAAACCGTCGTGGTTATCGCGGCGGATTTCATCTACAATTTGGTTATTCTCATTTGGGCTACCTTGGATTTGGCGCCGTTTGCGTGGTAAATCTTCAGGTGATGGAAGAAGCGCTAAATATCCAACTCCGACGCGTTGGCCCGTTTAGCCGCCGTCCATAGCCTGATCACTACGCGTTCACCTGAAAGGGGGAGCATTACAACATGCCAGAAGCACAGCATCTAATCGATCGCGAGTTAAGTTGGCTCTCCTTTAACGAACGCGTTCTGGAAATGGCAGAGGATCAATCCATCCCGCTCTTCGAACGTATCCGCTTCCTAACTATCTTTGCATCTAACCTAGATGAGTTCTATATGGTGCGAGTCGCATCGCTCTTGAGCAAACTTGAGAGCAATTCAATATCTGTTAATTCTGCCGGGTTTACTCCCAGTGAACTACTTGAAGCGATATCGGTTCGTGTGCGCGATCTAACTTTGCGTCACGCCGATTTATTTAAAAATCAAATTACCCCCGAACTCAAAACCCACGATATCGAATTCCTTCGTTGGGATGATCTTTCAGATGATGAACGCAGCTACGTTTCACGAATTTTTAGCGATCGTATTTTTCCAGTTTTAACACCACTTGCAGTTGATCCTTCCCACCCATTTCCTTATATATCAGGGCTATCGCTCAATTTAGCGGTCATCGTTAAGAACCCAAAGAGCTCTGAAGAATATTTCGCACGAATTAAAGTGCCACCAATTCTTTCGCGTTTTATTCCAGTAAGCCCTGCGCCGAATACCACCCGATTCTTACCGCTGGAAGAGTTGATTTCGATTCACTTGCAAGAGCTATTCCCAGGAATGTTGATTGAAGATCATTACACCTTCCGAATTACTCGAAACCAAGATATTGAACTTGAAGATGAAGATACCGAAAACTTACTAACCTCAATTGAACAAGAACTTGCCCGCCGTCGCTTTGGACCACCGGTTCGCTTGGAGATTGAATCAGGCGTTGGTGAAAAACTCCGTAACAAACTATGCGAGCAATTAGAAATAAATCCCGCAAATGTACTTTCTCTTCCGGCTCCGCTTGATTTACGTGATCTCCTGAAAATCACTGATTTAGAACTCCCAAAGTTAAATTTCCCTGTTTTCCGTTCCCGCACGGTTGCATCCTTACGCGAGGTCGATGCCGAAGAACCGGATCTATTTTTCGCTGCAATCCGCCAGGGAGAGATTCTGCTTCACCACCCATACGAGTCATTTACTTCATCAGTCGTGCAGTTCTTGCAGCATGCTGCGCAAGATCCAGATGTTCTTGCTATCAAGCAGACTTTGTATCGCACTTCTGGTGATTCACCGATTATTGAGGCGCTAATTGAAGCTGCCGAAGCTGGAAAACAAGTACTAGCGGTAATTGAACTTCGTGCTCGATTTGATGAACAAGCAAATGTGCGTTGGGCGCGCAAACTAGAAGCCGCCGGCGCTCACGTTGTTTACGGATTGATGGGACTTAAAACTCACGCCAAACTCTCACTTGTCGTTCGTGATGAAGCTCAGGGCTTACGCCTTTACTGCCATATGGGTACAGGTAATTACAACCCAAAGACAGCGCGCTTTTATGAAGACCTAGGAATGCTTAGCGCTGATCCACTTTTAACTGATGATCTGACAAAGTTATTTAATCAATTATCTGGCTTTGCACCTCACTCAACTTATTCACGTCTTTTAGTTGCTCCGCGCACCTTAAGAAGTGGATTGCTCGAGAAGATCGCTAACGAAACTGCAATGGCTAAAGCTGGGCGAGCGTCAGGGATTCAAATGAAATTGAACTCATTACTTGATGAAGAATTTGTTGAGGCTCTTTACGAGGCTTCGCAAGCTGGGGTGAAAGTAGACATAGTAGTTAGAGGCATTTGTTCGCTACGACCAGGTATTGCTGGTCTATCTAAGAACATCACAGTGCGCTCAATCCTCGGTCGTTTCTTAGAACATTCGCGTATCTACCACTTTGTAAATGGCGGAGAAGATGAGTATTGGATCGGTAGCGCAGACTTAATGCATCGCAATCTCGATCGACGCGTGGAGAGCCTGGTGCGAATCGAACGCCCCGCCCACAAGGCATCGCTTCAGGAAATTTTTGATCTGTCGCTAAGCGATGAAACATCAAGCTGGCACCAAGATCAAGATACGTGGAAGCGCGTTTCAAAGAACTCAAATGGAGAAGCTTTGCAAGATCTGCAGAGCCTGTACATCAAGCGCTATAAGAAAGTGCACTAATGTCGAAGGAAGCCACAACTCCAATGATTCAAGCAGCTGGAGCAGTGCTATGGCGTAAGGCAAGTAGTGGTGATTTGGAGATCGCGATTATCCACCGCCCAAGATATGACGATTGGTCTCTTCCAAAAGGAAAGGTAGAACCAGGTGAGTCACATATTTCTGCTGGCTACCGTGAAATTCAAGAAGAGACCGGCTATGAATCAGTATTCGGACCTGAAATTGGAACAGTTGTTTATAAGTTAGAAGGTGCCCCGAAAGAAGTTCGTTACTGGGCTGCGGCTGCCAGAGAATTAACTGGTCACCCAAACACTGAAGAAGTCGATCAGGTCGAGTGGTTAACGCCGAAGAAAGCAAAAGAGAAGCTGACCAATAAAGATGATCGCGCAATAGTTGATTATTTCCTAGATTTTGGGGCAGATACTTTTCCAATTATTTTGTTGCGCCACGCTAAAGCGCTAAAGCGCACCGATTGGGATGGTGATGATGGTGATCGTCCGCTAGAACATCGCGGGCAGTTGCAGGCAAAACGACTCTTGCCAATTTATCTACCGTACAACGCTACTGAGATTCACACTTCAGATGCTCTGCGATGTATTGAGACAATCGATTTAATGGCGCGTTCTTTACAGAAGACACCAATTTTTTCTAAAGATCTATCAGAATATGGTTTTGAAATAGATCGAGAAGCGCCTCTGGATTATGTGCAAGATTTAATGGACCGTGGCGTGCCGGCAATTGTGTGTAGCCATAATCCAATTCTTCCAAAAGTAGTGAAAAAGTTGGTTGGAAAGAAGTACTTTAAATCAATGGATCGCGAATTAGAACCAGCGCAAGCCATTGTTCTGCATTGTCGCGACGGCGAAGTTATAGCCTGCGATTGGATCGACGAACCCTTAATTTAGGGTAATTTGAAGGCGTTAACGCTCCATCCAATCAAGCCAACGAAGCACAATTCCCTCGCGCAGCGCCCAAGGGCAGATTTCTAGCTCATTGATCTGCAATCTCTCCATTGCGGTCCGCGCAATTATCGCCCCCGCCACAATTTGACGGGCCCGGCTCGGTGAAACTCCAGGAAGTTCAGCGCGTTCCTTATTCGACATATCTTGCAATTTTGGAATCATCTTGGTGAGTGAATTAATCTTTAAATACTTTGGATTATCTTCAAACCAATGTTCACCTAATCTAGCAAGTGTTCTAAATGTCTTACTGGTTGCGACAAAGTGGTCTGCTATATGTTCTGTGATCTCATCTGGCAGAGATTGCTTAATCGCATCTAATACAAAAGTTTCCAATGCTCTGATCTCTTTCGAAGTATGAGGATCTGAGTCAAGATATTCACGCGTCAATCGCGATGCGCCCAACGGTAGAGAAATTGTGGCTTCTGCTCTCTCATCATCTCCGACAGCGATCTCAAGTGATCCACCACCAATATCTAAGACAAGCAAGCGACCACTGGACCAACCTAACCAGCGGCGCACCGCTAAGAAAGTCATTTGCGCTTCATCATCGCCAGAGAGAACTTGCAGATCAATCTCAAATTTCTGATTTATTTGATCAAGAATATCTTTACCATTTTTAGCATCACGAATAGCTGAAGTAGCAAAAGCTAGAATCTCTTCAGTTTGAAATTCCTTAGCGTGTGCAATTGCATCGGCGATTGATTCTTCTAAAAGGGCGACACCTTCAAGAGTTATCTCGCCCTCTTTATTTAAATATTCGTGCAGACGCAGCTCAACTTTTTGATTTGTAGCGGGGCTGGGACGTGCGCCGGGGTGCGCATCGACGACTTGCAGGTGGACAGTGTTTGACCCCACATCCAAAACGCCCAATCGCATGCGGTAAACCTACCTGTTTGCGCTGCAGAGTTTGATGATTTTTAGATTACGCCGTTAACTGCCATAATTACGCCCGTTGCCCGCAAAGGTGGCAAGCCTCTCTAGCTCAGTGGTAGAGCAGCGCACTTGTAATGCGCAGGTCGTCAGTTCAATCCTGACGGGGGGCTCCAGATTTATAGCCCGAGTGCAAAGGGGGAGCGATGAGTAATGAATCGTTTCCTCACGAACAATTTGACGATCTAATTGCAGCAAATGCAGAATATATAAAGTCATTTAAATATTCTGAACTCACCGGACTTGCCGCAAAGGGTTTGGCGATCGTTACTTGCATGGATTCACGGATCAACCCACTTTCAGTTGTGGGTATGCGCTCTGGTGATGCCAAGATTTTACGTAATGCCGGAGCCCGTGTGACCGAAGACGTTATCCGCACTTTGGTCCTGGCTACCTATCTTTTAAATGTTAATCGTATTTTGGTAATGCCGCATACTGATTGCGCAATGGCCCGCGGCGATGAGGCAGATATTCATGCGCTAATTGATGAGAAGTTTGGGGTTGATACACGGGCTCTTGAATTTCGTACAACGCGCGATCAAGAAGGTGCGCTCGCAATCGATGTAAACCGTATCCGCGCATACCCGTTACTGCGTGATGGCGTGACCGTGGCGGGTGCGATTTATGATGTGAAGACTGGAACTATTCTTCCGGTTGATTGCTAACTCGCCGAATCGGCATCTTGGTCATTGGATAATTTAAATCCGTTAAAAATTGCTGCACTAAAGCGCTAAATAACCCTGGTTTCTCCTTCGGCGCAATATGCGATGTGCCAGGCATTATCGCTAGCTGGCTTAACTCAATTGCCCGATACATAGCAAGTGTGTGCTCGTGTGAAATCACATCGTCATCACCGGCAATAATTAGCGTAGGACATTGAATTTTTGCTAAATCTGTTAGTGCAATATCTGGTTCGGTATCCCAGATGCGCAACATCTTCTTGATTTTCTCGTTTTGGGTATGTGGAGCATCTGGCGATGTGGCCGCGTATTCAGCCTTATCTTCTTCACTTGGCTCAACAAATGGCAAATGAATTACTGTTCCTGAATAATGATAGTTAGCACCGACCAAGACCAGGGATTTAACAAGATCCGGCCGCGTAATTGCTATCGACATTGCGATATTGCCACCGTCAGACCATCCAACTAGATGTGCTGGTTCTTTAACAACGTCTTCAAGATATGCAATTGCTTCCTCAATTTGAAATTTAAAGTGGAAAGAGTTCACCTGATCTGCGGTGTAACCGTGGCCAGTGCGGTCATAGGCAAATAAATGGAAATCTGGTTCTAGATCAGGGGTTAAGACATAATCCCAATGCGATGTTTGGCTTAAACCGCCGTGCAGCAAAACCACTGCCTCGCCATTGTTATCCCATTCGTACGAATAAATCTGATGGCCACGCAGATTTAAATAATCTGGCACGTCTTTACTGGCTATCCATAATATGGCGATTGCCACGATCGAATGTTAAATAGTTCCAGGTCCAATCAGCGATTGTTCCGATCTTATTGTGGCCCCCAAGTAAGTAGAACAAATGCAGCCATAACCAGGCATACCAAGCAGGAATTCCAGTTATTTGAATCCCCTTAAATTGCACAACCGCTTTATGGCGCCCGATAGTTGCCATGGAACCTTTATCTAAATACTTAAAATCTTTCAACACCTGGCCACGAGATGAGCGCACAATCTGTTTTGCCACCCAACGCCCTTGTTGCATCGCAACTGGCGCCACCATCGGTAAGAAACGTCCTTTAGAATCTTTCGCGCCAGAGATATCACCGATCGCCCAGATGTGCGGATAGTGGCTTACCTGTAAATTTTGATCCACGCTAATGCGCGTTCCTTCAAGTGGCAAATTAAGTAGCGAACCAGTTGGTTCACCTTTAACGCCGGCAGCCCAGATAGTTACTTCAGATGGGATCGCCTCTCCATCTTTCACCAAAATCTGGCGAGGTTTAACTTCTTGCACTGGGGTATTAAGTAAAACTTTTACACCTAATTTTTCTAAATCTTTTTTAGCGCGCGCAGAGAGTTTCTCGCTAAAGGCAGGCAGCACGCGTGGGCCAGCTTCAATTAGGTAAACATCTATATTTTTGGCTGCGTTAGCCTCATCATTAGTTAGCGGGCCACGAACTAATTCAGCTAAAGCACCGGCCATCTCAACACCGGTTGGCCCACCTCCAACAACGCTTAAGGAAAGACGAGTTTGATCTTCAAAGCGGCAGAGATCTTCAAAACGGCGCATTACTTCAGCGCGAATCCCAATCGCTTCATGCACGCTCTTCATTCCGAGCGCATTTTCCGTAACGCCTTTTACACCGAAATCAGCAGTGGAAGATCCAAGTGCTACAACTAAGTGATCAAATTCCAGAGTCTCTGAGGAATCTAACTTCACCGATTTATTTTTATGATCCACCGAAATAGGTGAGCCCATTCGGAATTTAACGCCACTTTTGCGCAGCGCTCCGCGGACCGGATGAGCAACATGGTCTGCGGCAAGCCCTGCCGTGGCAACCTGATAAAGCAGCGGAAGAAAAGTTTGAAAGTTGTGGCGATCTACAACTGTGACATCGGCATCTTTAGCCAGCGCTTTGGCGGTGGTCAGCCCACCGAAACCCGCACCAAGTATTACGACTCTAGGTCGTGTGGAAGAAGCCATAGGCGCAGTCTAGGCTCTGATCTATGAATCTGAAGAGTGGAAACCGCCTCTACCTCGTCACAGGGGCATCTGGATATGTTGGTGGGCGATTAGTCAGGACACTGATTGAAGAGAATTTAGATGTACGAATATTGGTACGTGATTGGCATAAAATCCAAGGGCAACCATGGGCATCTTCGGTAGAAATAAGTGAAGGTAGCGCCGAGAATCGAGCAGACCTCGATGACGCGCTTCTTGGAGTTCATACCGCTTATTACCTTTTGCACTCGATAAACCTAGGTCGTGATTTTGATGAGATTGAGTCAAAGATGGCGCGCGACTTTGCGCAGGCAGCAGAGGCTGCTGGTGTTTCACAAATTGTTTACTTAGGTGGGATCGCTAATGATAAAAATATTAGTAAACACTTAGCCTCGCGCGCTCGCACCGGTGCAGAGCTGGCAAGCACTTCAGTTCCAGTCATGGAGCTGCGCGCTGGAATTATTATTGGTTCAGGTTCGGCTAGCTTTGAAATGTTGCGCCACCTAACACATCGCCTGCCTATTATGACAACCCCTAAATGGGTGATGAATCGAACACATCCAATCGCAATTCGCGATGTACTTTATTATTTAAAAGGTGCAGCACTACTTGAAACACCCGTAGGTAAAGTTTTTGATATTGGCGGTCCGCAAGTTTTGACTTATGCCGACATGATGCAGAAGTTTGCACAATTATCAGGGCTAAAAAAGCGCATTATTGTCAAAATTCCAGTCCTTACCCCCAATCTTTCTAGTTTATGGATCGGACTAGTTACTCCAGTACCGACCGCTTTGGCTCGCCCACTAGTTGGCTCACTCATTAGTGAAGTTGTTGCAGATCCGGCAAAAAGTATTGATGCAACGATTGCACTTCCTGATGGGGGATTGACTGATGTATCAACCGCCATGACACTTGCGCTTTCGAAGATAAGTACTCACAGCGTGGAAACACGTTGGTCAGATGCCACAAGTCCAACAGCACCTTGGCAAAAAGCACAAGGTGATCCCGACTGGGCCGGAGAAATGGTTTTGCATGATCGTCGTGAAAGTACAACAGATGCGACTGCAACTGCGCTTTGGCAATCAGTTGAATCAATTGGTGGCGATAATGGTTGGTATGGAGCTGATTTGCTCTGGTTCTTGCGCGGTTTAATTGACCGAGCCTTTGGTGGAGTAGGGCTTCGCCGCGGGCGCCGCGATCCAGTTAATTTACGCATAGGTGACAGTTTGGATTTTTGGCGAGTAGAAGAGCTCGAGCGTGGCGTTCGTTTAAAGTTATATGCTGAAATGATTTTGCCAGGTAAAGCGTGGTTGGAATTTACAATTATTGAAGATCAGGGCAAAAGAATTGTTCGCCAAGAAGCAAGTTTCTCACCACGTGGTTTAGGTGGTCAGTTGTATTGGTATGCAGTGCTTCCTTTTCACTTCTTCGTCTTTCCAACCATGCTGCGAAATTTGATTCGAAAAGCTAATCGCACTGATTATGCCAATTCATAAATTCACCCCAGAAGTTGAAGCGCTGGCCCAAGAAATTCTGGCGTATAGCTTGCATCGCTTAAAAGATGATCCACCGTTAGATGGTCCACGCACTGCCGAAGATTTATTTAACGAAGTTGGTAACACCATCACAGCTAAAGGTTTAGGTGGCCACGAAGCTTTGGAAGTTTTCACAAATGTATTAGCCAAAGCCTGTATCTCAACGGATCATCCGCGCAACTTGGCATTTATTCCATCTGCACCAACTGAATATTCCAACCTCTTTGATTTAGTTGTCGGCGCTAGCTCTCTTTATGGCGGCTCTTGGCAAGAAGGTGCAGGTGCAGTCTTTGCTGAAAACCAAGCGCTACGTTGGATCGCTGACTTAGCTGGTCTGCCGCAATCTGCTGGTGGAGTATTTGTACAAGGTGGAACCAACGGAAATCTTTCTGCCTTAGTCGCGGCACGTGCAGATGCACGGAAGAAATTTCCCAATACCTCCCGCTGGGCAATCGCTTGCAGTACCGAAGCGCATTCATCTATTGCTACCGCTGCCCACATTATGGATGTGGATTTATTGAAGATTGAACCAGGTAGCGATCGCAAAATTTATGGTGATGAAGTCGGTGTGGCTATCGATAAATTTCACGCCACAACCGAAACCCGTGTCTTCGTGGTGGTTGCAACCGGCGGCACGACAAATCTAGGAATCATTGACGACCTCGAAACAGTCGGCGCCGCAACTCACGCGCGAGATATCTGGTTCCACGTCGATGGGGCTTATGGATTGGCGGCGCTCTGTGCGCCATCGGTGCGTGCAAAATTCAATGGAGTCGAAAAAGCTGATTCGCTAATTGTGGATCCACATAAATGGCTCTTCGCACCCTTTGATGCGTGTGCACTTATCTACCGCAACCCCGAAATCGCAAAAGAGACTCACACTCAACATGCTACTTATCTAGAAACCTTGCACGATGGCTCCTGGTCGCCCTCAGATTATGCAATTCATTTAACACGTCGTGTGCGCGGCTTACCATTCTGGTTCTCACTTGCGGCACACGGTACAGATGCATACACCGAAGCGATGGAAGAGACTTTAAATGTGGCACGTGCCGCTGCAGAGTTAGTTCGTGCACATCCCAATCTGGAACTTGTTATGGAACCAGAACTTTCGATTGTTGCCTTTAAGCGCAAAGGGTGGGTGGTCGCCGATTATCAAAAGTGGAGCGATAAATTATTAGCAGATCAAATTGGTTTTATCCCGCCATCATCAGATAGCGGCGAAGCAATTTTGCGCTTTGCCATAGTAAATCCATATACCAAGGTTTCTGATATCTCAATGATTTTAGATACGCTCTAAATCCCACAATTTATGCGCCCCCTAGTTTAAGATCGGCTATATGTCAGCGCTCGAAAATAACCAGCAAGTCAGTAATTCACTGAGCGAGCTAGAAATTCGCATTTTAGATTTCGAATCCAATTGGTGGCGCTTTGCCGGCGCTAAAGAGTCGGCAATTAAAGAGCTCTTTGATCTAAACGCACCTCGTTATTACCAATTACTTAACGACCTAATTGACCGGGACGATGCCCTCACCGCATCTCCTATGCTCGTTAAGCGCCTGCGCCGCCTCCGTGAGGCCCGCATGAACGCCCGCTCCGCTCGCTAAAAAGACCTCGTTTTGCACCTCTCTATAGAAGGCCGTAGATTTGGCGTTAGCACTCTCGGGGTGTGAGTGATAAAACGCCCCCTAACCGCAGAACACCCAAAGATGAAAGACCTAGAAGGAGTAATTACATGGCAAAGATGATTGCCTTTAATGAAGAAGCCCGTCGTGGCCTAGAACGCGGAATGAATGTTCTCGCTGATGCAGTCAAGGTAACCCTTGG
>CAXNDN010000020.1:0-11667 GCA_964201295.1 Candidatus Planktophila sp.
GCTACTTGGTTTAAAGGTGATTCCAGAGTTGTTACCCGACTAGTGATTGCTGCGAAAGCTTTTGTTCCTTCACCATTAAAAGATAGAGATACATACCAAGCTAAACCTTGTGAGGGATCGTAGCCCGCTTCGGCAGTTGAAACTTGCTGACCCAGAACTTCGGCTGGTCCAAGAATATATTTTGCTCCACCATCGCGAGAACAAGCGATAATTGTGTCAGTCGGTGAATCTGCGCCCGTTCCTTCAAGGTTTGCCGCGATGCTGCAATCCAGGGCTGCAAAACGATTGCCAATGTCATCGCTTACGCCACCTGCCGGAGTTGTAGCAGTTGCAGTATCCGTCGGGTTTGCCGCACCTGCAGTTTCAGCGAGAACTTGGCGGAAACGAAGTTCCGCTGTTTGCCCTACGAGATCCACTACACGACGACCGCTATCGCCCGGAACCGAAATAACAATCTGGCGATTTGTTCCGCTTCCTTGCGCAGTAACTTCGCTCTCGGCCACACCGAGAGAGTTAACGCGTTGGCGGATAATGCTGACTGCTTGATCAATAGCTTCTGATGTAATTTTATTCGCATCATTTGATGCACGTGGTTGCAACGTTACGCTCGTACCGCCACGCAGATCGAGGCCAAGGCGGACCGCTGATGCGCCTTGGATAAAGGTGGTGACGATTAACCCCAGCAAAATCACGGTCAGGATCACAAGCGAACGGCCAGAGCGGGCAGGGCTCTTCACAGTTTTATTAGGTGTGGACATAGGTGCAGAGTCTAGGCGTCAACGGCAGGCGTGTCGAAAAGCGTCGCAGCTGCCGCAGGTGGCGTACGTCCTACATGCGCCCAACCTTGCGCTGTTGCGATTCGCCCTCGAGGCGTGCGCGCCATAAAGCCATTTCGAACTAAGAATGGCTCGGCTACCGATTCGACTGTCTCTGTCTCTTCACCTACCGCTATCGCCAAGGTGGAAAGGCCAACCGGTCCCCCGTTAAATCTTTCGATCAGCGCAATCAGAACCGAGCGATCTAAACGATCCAGTCCCTTTTCATCTACTTCATACATTTCTAGAGCGGCCATGGCATCGCTATGAGTCAGATGGCTCGAACCCTTAACGCCAGAGCGAACTTGCGCATAATCTCTAACACGGCGCAATAATCGATTAGCAATTCGCGGAGTTCCTCTCGATCTGCTGGCAATTTCCGATACTGCTTTTGAATCAATCTCAAGCTGTAAGAGCGCCGCACTTCGACGTAATACTTCTTCCAATTCGTTCTCTTCATAAAAATCTAAATGAGCGGTAAATCCAAAGCGATCGCGTAGTGGACTTGGTAGTAATCCAGCGCGCGTTGTTGCACCTACTAAAGTAAAGCGTGGCAATTGCAACGGAATCGCTGTCGCACCTGGGCCTTTGCCAACAATTACATCAACTCGAAAATCCTCCATCGCCAAATAGAGCAACTCTTCCGCCGGACGTGGTAAACGATGAATCTCATCTAAGAAGAGAATTTCACCTTCTACCAGCGAAGACAATATCGCCGCCAAATCACCAGCATGAGTAATCGCTGGACCGCTGGTAATACGAATCGGTGTCTGCATCTCACTAGCCAAAATAAGTGCCAAAGTTGTTTTGCCGAGTCCCGGTGGACCTGATAAGAGAATGTGATCTGCAGCCGAATTGCGCTGCCTTGCTGCTGTTAAAAGCACATCTATTTGATCACAGACTCGTTGTTGGCCGATGAACTCTTTTAGGGTTTTCGGACGTAACGCATGTTCGGCAGCAGAATCATCATTGGCAAACTCTGAAGAAATCAAGCGGTCATCGCTCATAATTACCGGCCGCCCTTCTGCAGCACCCGTTTTAACAAATCAGAGAGCTCGACTAAATTAGCGTCGCCACCTTCCTCAGAGATCTGATTGACCACACTTGTTATTGCGGTATCAGATTCTTTCGCGGTAAAACCAAGTGACATTAGAGCGCTGGCTAATTGCTCACGCCAGACTGGTTGATGGTGCGCGCTCTTATGGCTCGTTCCGAAGTCAGAGAGTTTTCCTTTTAACTCTAAAATCAAGCGTTGCGCCCCTTTACGTCCAATACCCGGAACTTTCTCGATTGCTGAAATATCTTCTTGCGCCACTGCCACCCCAAGTTGGCTCGGCGTTAGCGCCGCGACGATCGACATCGCAACCTTGGGTCCAATTCCACTGACTGTCTGGACTAGTTCAAAGAGAGTTCTTACCTCATCATCTAGAAAACCGAAGAGAGTAAGTGAATCCTCACGCACAACAAGTGAGGTGTAAAACTGTGCGGGTGCACCAATATTTAAGAGCGCGCTCGTTGCCGGCGTGATGGTTACTGCAAGACCAACTCCCCCAACTTCCACAACTGCACGGTCAGAGGCAATTGATCGCACTATGCCGTTGAGCAACGAAATCATTTACGCACCAATTTGGCTAAACGAGATTTTTCCACCGCTAGCGCCACAGCCAATTTAGAATCCCCTGATCCGCGCCAGATATGACAGATCGCAAGAGCAAGGGCATCTGTGCTGTCTACCGGTTTAGGAATTTCTTTAAGAGATAAAAGTCGCTTAACCATTTCGGCAACCTGAACTTTATTTGCTCGGCCTGAGCCGGTGACCGCTGCCTTAACTTCACTTGGAGTGTGCATCACAACTGGAATTCCGGCCCGCGCAGAAACAAGTAGCGCGATACCTGCCGCTTGGCCAGTTCCCATTACCGTGCGCACATTGTGTTGCGAGAAGACGCGTTCTACTGCAACAACATCAGGGCGATTTACATCGATCCACTCAGTTAGCTCTCGTTCTAGTTGCAATAAACGAAGCTCTAACGCGG
Organism: Candidatus Planktophila sp.; assembly: GCA_964201295.1. Taxonomy (GTDB): domain Bacteria; phylum Actinomycetota; class Actinomycetes; order Nanopelagicales; family Nanopelagicaceae; genus Planktophila. Next base: position 2,849 of record CAXNDN010000020.1, read on the forward strand.
CGGTACTCGGAGTCAAAATAACGCCAACATTTATCAGGCGTAGTGGCAAACCAGGAGCACCTTCTATTACGCCGACGCCACAGCGAGTAAGGCCTGGGTCAACTCCCAAGACGCGAATTACTCGTTGGCTCATAACTTCATAGCCTACGACGGCAAGTGCATGGGGTTAGGAAAGGCTCGCCATAACTTCATCGGAGACATCAAAATTACTGAAGACATTCTGCACATCATCTAACTCTTCAATGGCATCGATTAATTCAAATACCTTAGTTGCGCCTTCGGCATCTAAGGGAATTGTCATAGACGGCAAGAAAGATGAATCAGCTGATTCGTAATCAATTCCGGCGGTTTGTAGTGCGGTACGAGCGGTAACCAAATCGCTGGCTTCACATACAACTTCAAATGACTCGCCTAGATCATTTACCTCTTCTGCGCCGGCTTCAAGAACCGCCTCTAAAATCCTCTCTTCATTAACTCCATCAACCTTATTTACAATGATGACACCTTTGCGATTAAAGAGGTAGGAAACTGATCCTGGATCAGCCATTGATCCACCATTGCGAGTCACCGCAACGCGAACTTCAGAAGCGGCGCGATTTCGATTATCAGATAGACACTCAATCATGATTGCCACGCCGCTAGGACCATAACCCTCATACATAATTGTCTGCCAATCGGCTCCACCATATTCCAGACCAGCGCCACGTTTTACTGCGCGATCGATATTGTCAGCCGGCATAGAATTCTTCTTCGCTTTAGCAATTGCATCAAATAGCGTTGGGTTACCATCGACATCAGGTCCGCCATTGCGAGATGCGACTTCGATCGCCTTGATTAACTTCGCGAAATTCTTGGCACGACGACTATCAATGACAGCCTTCTTATGTTTGGTCGTTGCCCATTTGGAATGGCCGGACATTTAAAACACCTCAATCAACTTTTGATGGAATTAAAGAGAATACATCGCTTACTTTATCGCGCCGGCACAGACTTGATCAAAGAAGTAGCGATGCACGCGTAAATCCCCGGTCAATTCGGGATGAAAGGATGTTGCAAAGAGCGAACCTTGACGCACTGCCACGGGATGGAGCGCTCCATCACTTCCCTGAATTTCGGCTAACACCTCCACCTCTTTACCGCTTTGCTCAACCCAAGGAGCGCGGATGAAAACTGCTCGCAGCGGTGAGTTATTAAATGTGAGATCACTTTCAAAAGAGTCAACCTGGCGTCCAAATGCGTTACGACGCACTGTCATATTAATTCCACCGAGCGTAGCTTGGCCTTGCGTCCCATCGAGAATTCGATCAGCCAATAAAATCATTCCAGCGCAAGATCCATAAACTGGCATCCCCGTGGTAATTCGTTCTCTAATTGGTTCAATGAGCCCAAAACTCTCGGCGAGAAGTGCGATGGTTGTAGATTCACCGCCTGGAATAATTAGCGCATCAATCTCGGCTAACTCTTCTGGGCGGCGCACAGTGAGGCCCGCATGCCCTGCCATCTTTACCGCTTGGATATGTTCCCGAAAATCGCCTTGTAGCGCGAGAACGCCAATCTTCATTTCAGGTAAATCGTTACCAGCCGCGCTCGGCTAAACGATGCGGCGCAGGTAGATCAGCAACGTTAATTCCCACCATCGCATCGCCAAGCCCACGAGAAACATCGGCTAAAACTTTGGCATCTTCAAAGAAGGTTGTTGCCTTAACGCAAGCTGCAGCACGCGTTGCGGGATCTCCTGATTTAAAGATTCCAGAACCGATAAATACTCCATCTGCGCCCATCTGCATCATTAGCGCAGCATCTGCCGGTGTTGCAATTCCACCAGCGGTGAAAAGTACGACGGGAAGTTTTCCAGTTTCAGCCACTTCTTTCACAAGAGCGAAAGGCGCTTGCAGCTCTTTCGCCGCAACGTAGAGTTCGTCTTCGCGCATTGAAGAAAGGCGACGAATCTCGCCACCAATCTTGCGCATATGCATCATCGCGTTGGAAACATCGCCGGTTCCTGCTTCACCTTTTGAGCGGATCATCGCGGCACCTTCATTGATTCGCCTTAGCGCTTCTCCCAAATTAGTTGCACCACAAACGAATGGGACTTTGAAATCCCACTTTTCGATATGGTTTTCATAATCTGCCGGAGTTAAAACTTCTGATTCATCGATGTAATCCACACCAAGTGATTCCAAAATTCGGGCTTCCACAAAATGGCCGATACGTGCTTTCGCCATAACTGGAATAGTTACCGCTGCTTTAATTTTTTCGATCATGTCCGGATCTGACATACGTGCGACTCCGCCTTGTGCGCGAATATCTGCAGGGACTCGCTCGAGCGCCATCACAGCACATGCACCGGCATCTTGGGCAATCTTGGCTTGCTCAGAGTTAACGACATCCATAATGACGCCGCCCTTGAGCATTTCTGCCATTCCGCGCTTTACGCGCGCTGTGCCCACTGCCTCTGACATGACTTACTCCTTTAAAATAGTTCTAACTAAGAAAATCTTGTATTAATACTACTTTGCGGCGGGCGGTGTCGCATCCTCATTTATGGCCACGGCAACAGGCGTGAAAACCGGCGCTTTATCCGTTAACGCGATCCATATCTGCCCAGGGGAAAATTTGATTTCATCTCCTGCAGCAGTCGTCCACGTAGTGCCTTGATCTCCACTTGGTCTGCTCCAATTTGCCTCAATCGCTAAGCCATCGCGCATTACATATCCCCTACCACTGCCGACTGTTTGAGAATATGGAGTAACTCCACCAACTTTATCTTGATAGATCGAGTCGGTAATCACTACTAATTGGATAAGAAATGTTGTTGGACCAAGATGTATCCCAGCAGCCGAAAGATTTGATACTCCTTTTTGAGAAAGCAGCCAACGGTTTTCAATTGCAGACCAAGTAGCATCGTAAGAATTAGAAGGCCAAGAAACTTTGACAGATGATATCGCTCGACCTATTTCTGGTATCTCTCCAAAGCTCCAACCAATTGGTTTGGAGATTGCCACCGGTAATTCTGCGGCGGCAACGTTAGCCATTAGATCTTGAGCCTGCAGCATCATCGAAGTTGGTGATCTGCGCATTGGATCGGTGGAATATATCTTGGGAGATTGCCGCTGCGCCCCTAAATTAATTACATTAGCGGCGGCGATGACTGGTAACAATTTTGATTGCGCACCGCTGTATGCAAAGGCAACTCTTCCAAATTGCTCAAGAATCTCTAAGTCGGAAATTCGGGCGCTACGTACTGGTCCGACTACTGGAGGAATAATGGAGCTAAAGATCGCCGCCAGTCGGGTGAGTCCACCCTCGACTTGTTCTATGTAAACAATGTCCGCATCTTCCAAACCTGCCTGCGGATGAGCCTGTGCAGTGTCATCAATTTTCACCGCCAAGATCGGTCCATCGCTTCCAACGCGACCGCTTAATGAATTCCTAACTTCCGTCTTCTCGGTCTTTCCTTCTCCAGTTGAAAATATTTCGGAAGGAAGAAAACTAGCTAGGGCTACCGCCACGATCGCGATCGTGGCTAATCCTGCTATACCTTTTAGTAGCGCTTTAAAGGACATCAGTCTCAAATTCATATGTAACCGGCAGAGGTGCGGTGCCGGCTAAGCGAAAGATTTTAAATACTGGTTTTTGGCGCACCATCTGGGTGCGAGTAACCGCATCAACATGCAGGGCAATCGCGACTCGAATCTTGTCGGTTAGCTCAGATAACTCACGTAATAAATCTTTTTCGATAAATCCATCCACGAGGTGGCCATCGTTTAGCAGTAATCCAAGCGTCCCCGAAAGCCCACTCTCGGCTTGCGAACGTGTCTGCATCTGCGCATCACGTGCTTGATGGGCGGCGGCCGTTAAAAGAAGCGAAGATGCAGGATCTGCAAGTTCACTCTTAGCAATTTCTAGGGCAACGGCGGCGCGACGTTGCAGTAAACCATCGAGATTTGCCCAACTAGTTTCTACTCGATGATGCAGGCGATCCAAACGCGTTGCAGAATATGAGAGATACCAAAGCGCAAATATTGCTAAGAAAGCGCCAAGAAAATATTGCTCCATTTAATTTCCTTCCCGACCTAGGAAGCGGTTCCAGGCGCGATTTTCTGATGAAAGGGTAACGCCGTTACTGCCGACTAAAGCCATCTCATAAATCGAGAAGATATCTTCGGCGACAACATCCCAATCAAAGCGTTGTGCGTATTCCTTACCTCTAAGAGCTAATGCGCGGCGTTTTTCATCTTCGCGCAGCAGATCAATAACTACCTTGGCCAAATCTTGGGGATCCTCCGACTTAAAGAGCGCTCCGTATTCTCCATTACCTAGCAGCGATTCAAAGGCGGGGATATCACTTGCAACGACTGCCGCTCCCCCAGCAAGTGCTTCAGCGAGAATAATTCCAAAAGATTCTCCCCCGGTATTTGGTGCGATATATAAGGCAACCGAAGATAGAAAATCCGCTTTCTCTTTCTCGCTTATACGTCCAAGAAATTCAAAGCGATGACGTAATTGTGGATCGATTTGATCTTCCACATCTTTACTCTCGCCCGGTCCAGCAACTAGCACTCTGACATCAGGTGCAAAGCGGGCGATAATCGGCAACGCTTCAAGTAAAACCGAAAGTCCCTTACGGGGCTCTTCATATCTTCCAATAAAACCAAGGGTATTTCCGCTCCATTGCGGGCGAACTTCACCATCTCGATATCGATCTGCATAAATTCCATTTGGTACTACAACTGCATCGGTTTCTAAATGCTCGGTTAACGTTGATCGCGCTGCTTCACTTACTGCAATGCGGGCAGTGAGTTTCTCAATTACTGGCTCTAAAATTGGTCCAATTGCAAATATTGCCTTCTGTCGTTTCGCTGCAGCGTGGAAGGTTCCTACCAGTGGACCTTCTGCCGCCCAACATGCAAGTAGAGAAATCGATGGAATTGCTGGCTCATGCAAATGAAGGAGATCAAACTTGCCATTGGAAATCCATTGCCTCACTCGCGCAAACGCAATCGGACCGAATAAAACCCGTGCGACTGCGCCGTTATATGGAATAGCGATTGGTTTTCCAGCGCTGGTTACATAATCTGGTATCGCCTCTTCATCTATAACTGGTGCCAGAACAGAGACAAAATGACCCTTAGCAATTAGATACTCCGCAAGATCGCGCACGTGATTTTGTACCCCGCCAGGTGTATCCCATCCATAGGGACAGACCAATCCAATTCGCAATTTATCTAGGCTCATCAGGTGCGCTCCTGGAAATCGCCATCAATCCAAATTCGCTGCAACATATGCCAATCTTGTGGCGCTTTTGCAATACCTGCTTCGAAAAGATCTGCGCACTTCTGCACAACTTGTGACACACGTTCTGTATCTGAGCCATCATTTGGTATCGCTACGCTATTGAATTCAATGTGAATACCACTCGCGGTATAAGAAACCTGAGCAGTTATAAGCGGAATACCTGTGCGAATCGCAAGCAGAGCGGCACCAGCTGGCATACGCGCGCGATATCCAAAGAAATTAACGTCGACACCACTGCGCGATAAGTCACGGTCGGAGACCAACGCTATTAACGCTCCCTCACGCGCGCGCTGCATCAACGTCGCCATTGATCTACTTTCTGTAGATAGAATTTCCATACCCATGTTCTGGCGATACTCAAGAAACTTATTGAAGAGCGCTTCAGGCTTTAACTTTTCGACTACAGCCACCAATGGAAAACCCATTGCACAAAAATACGCGCCAGCGTGGTCCCAATTACCAGCGTGCGGAAGAGCTACAACAACACCCCGCCCATCTCTCATAGGTTCGGTAAGTAACTCTTCACGGGTTACGGATACCGTCGCGAAAATCTTTTTTTTCGACCAATCAGGTGAGCGAAAGGTGTCACACCAATAACGCATATACGAGGAAACCGCTGCACTCATTAGTTGATCCATCGCCGCTGCATCTTTATCTGGACACACACGCTGTAAATTACTGCGCAGCCTCTTCATACGCGCACCATTTCGCCGCAAGGTGATAACAGCTATCTGATCAAATAGGGAATATGCCAATTTCTCTGGCAGCGACCTAACCAATTTCCAACCCGTGAAATAGGCACTTGCTGTCAGATAATCTAAGTTCATCTCTTTACAACGCCGCCTTAACGATCAAAATTCTTTGAACCGCTGTTACTGCAGCGAGAGCAAAGAGAGTCCAAACGCCAATCGCCAGTACATATGGAACCCCTAGACCTTCGAAACCGATTGCAGTCAGTGCGATTATTAACCTTTCAGTGCGTTCTGCGATTCCTCCGGAGCACTCAATTCCCAATGATTCGGCTTTCGCTCGTATATATGGAACCAAGGTTCCTACGACAAGTGCGCCTAGCGCAATTGGAATTAAAGGATCATTAGTGTCAAGCAAGGCGAGGATAAGTCCAATCAAAATTGCTGAATCAGTAATTCGATCAATTGTGGAGTCGAGAAATCCACCCCACTTGCTTGCGCCGCTTTCCGAGATTCGTGCCATTGCGCCATCAAGGAGATCGCTTAGTGCAAAAAAGGAGATAAACAAGGTACCGACGAAGAATTCTTGTCGTGGATAAAAAAAGAGTGAGTTAGAAACTAGACCGAGCGCACCTGCGAAGGTAACCGCATTAGGAGTTAATCCAATGCGAAGGGCACCGCGCGCGATTGGATTGATGGCGCGGGTTGCGGCGGGCTTTAAATAAGCGCTTAACATCACCACCATCGTAGGCTCAAGGGTAGAAATTCACCTATTCTGACGCCTGTGAGTTCCTATAAACGCATCCATATATATGGTCACGTCTCTGCCCAGCCACAGGCAATTGCCAATCTCTTTGATGCACAACTTGCCAGCGAAATTGTTGCCGAATCTGACCTCGCTATTTTTGCGATCAACCCCGCCGCCGGAGTTGATCAGAAAACAATCGATCAATGGCAAGCGCTAAGCGATTTTCAATTACCACGATTAGTAGTCGTAAACGAATTAGATGGATCAGATGCCGATTTTGAAGATGCAATTATGTTAGCCAATCGCGTCTTCGATCAATTAGTTACGCCCTATCTTGTTCTACATTCAGAATCCGGAAGCCCGATCGCCCTTATTTCTCTGAGCGATCTACAAATCATTGATTACAGCACAAATCCGCCAACAACTTCTGCGAGTGAGGTTGAACATCAAGAATTGGTTGCGGAATTTCGCCAAGAATATTTGGATGAGATAGCGGGGGCCGGAGATAATGCATTTGCTGCGGGTCTGCTTTTCCCCGCCATACCGATTGTTATATCTAATGGCCTTGGGATTGATGTTGTTAAGCGTTTTATAAATCAGCTTTAAAAATTACCAAGCAGCCGCAAGTTCATCACGAGTCTGCGATAAAAGAGCTGGCATAACTTTGGTTTGTCCGATCAACGGCATGAAATTAGCATCGCCTGACCAACGCGGAACCACGTGCTGATGGATATGTTCTGCCACGCCAGCACCGGAGATTGCTCCTTGATTCATTCCAAGATTAAATCCGGCTGGAGCGGAAACTCTTCGCAAAGTAACCATGGCGTGTGCGGTCATTTCAGAAATCTCATCGCGTTCGACTTTATTTAAATCAGTGAAATCTGCAACGTGGCGGTTGGCGCAAATCAATAAATGCCCGGCGTTATATGGATATAAATTCATCACCACAAATGCGCTTTCACCGCGTGCGACTATTAGCCCTTCCTCATTGCTGAGCGTCGTTACTCGACAGAACGGACATTCGGCGTCATTAGCTGACAACGGTCGATTTTCACCCTTTAGATATTCCATGCGATGGGGCGCCCATAAGCGGGCCCATCGATCTGGCATTCCCGGCGCTTGTTCCGCCATTGTTAAACCTGTTTGCGATCGCGGATAGCGCTCAGGATTTCAGCAATGGCATCTGCCACCGCAATTCCATTCTTCTGCTCTCCGTTGCGATAGCGAATCGAAACTTTTCCAGCGAGTTGATCTTCTTCGCCAGCGATCAACATAAATGGCACTTTCTGCATTTGGGCATTTCGGATCTTCTTCTGCATTCGATCATCTGAAGCATCTAAATCGATGCGAATGCCGGCAGATTTAAACTCTTTAACAACGCCAGAGAGATAATCTTCAAATGCTTCAGCAACTGGAATTGCAGTGACTTGTACAGGTGCCAGCCATGGGGGGAAGGCTCCAGAATAATGCTCAGTTAGAACACCGAAGAATCTTTCAATTGATCCAAAGAGTGCGCGGTGAATCATTACTGGACGCTGACGTGTTCCATCGGTTGCCGAATATTCAAGTTCAAATCTCTGCGGTAATTGAAAATCAACTTGAATGGTCGACATCTGCCAAGTGCGACCGATCGCATCTTTCGCCTGCACTGAAATCTTTGGCCCGTAGAAAGCAGCCCCGCCTTCATCAAGCACCAACTCTAATTTCTGGGCTACTGCTGCCTTGCGCAAAGCTTCGGTGGCCTCAGCCCAATCAGCATCTTCGCCAACTGACTTTTCTGGATTGCGTGTAGAAAGTTCGAGATAAAAATCTTCTAGCCCATAATCACGGAGCAAGTTGAGAACGAAGGTTAAGAGTGAATCAAGTTCGTCAACCATCTGCTCTTTTGTGCAATAGATATGTGCATCATCTTGGGTAAAACCACGAGCGCGTGTTAAACCATGAATAACGCCAGATTTTTCGTAGCGATAGACCGTTCCAAATTCGAAGAGGCGCAGCGGCAGTTCGCGATAAGAGCGGCCTCGAGATGCAAAAATTAAATTGTGGAAGGGGCAATTCATCGGCTTCATGTAGTACTGCTGGCC
>CAXNDN010000021.1:0-11633 GCA_964201295.1 Candidatus Planktophila sp.
GACTTGCGTGTCTGCCATTTCACCACTCCCGCTGGAGCGTCTAGAGAAATTTATAAATTTCTCACGTTCTGGTACATAGGCTAGAGGTAAGTCCTGCTTATGCAAAATTGCCGCTGGGGTAACCTTGCCTGATGAGTTCGCATTCCGATGTGTTAGCTGCCCAGATTCAGGGTGCGATAGCGCGCGCGATTGAACGCGGCGACTTGATCGGATCAGTTCCGGCAGTGATTCCGCTAGAGCGCCCCAAGAACCGTGACCATGGAGATTACGCATCGTCGATCGCGTTGCAATTGGCTAAGCCCGCAGGAAAAAATCCCCGTGAAGTTGCTGAGCTTTTAAAGAAAGATTTAGAAAACCTTCCAGAAGTTTCAACGGTAGATATTGCTGGGCCCGGCTTTATCAACATCACGCTAAATCGTGCGAGCCAAGCAGATTTAGTTCGCACCATATTAACTGCGCAAGGCGGCTACGGTCGCGGCACCGCTTTATCTGGCGTAAAGATCAACCTGGAATTTATTAGCGCCAACCCAACTGGGCCACTGCACCTGGGCCATACTCGTTGGGCTGCTGTTGGAGATGCGCTAGGTCGTGTGCTTAGCGCAGCTGGTGCAACAGTTACACGTGAATTTTATATTAATGATCGCGGTAATCAAATGGATCTATTTGGACAATCAGTGCAAGCCGCAGCTATGGGCCAACCAATTCCAGAAGATGGATATAAAGGTGGCTACATAATTGATCTTGCAAACTCTGTTGTTGGGCAAAACCCAGGGATTACTGAACTGCCTGGTGATGAAAGGCTAATCGCCTTCCGTGAAGCTGCATACCAACTACAACTTAAAGATCAGCAGCGAGTGTTAGATACTTTTAATACTCACTTCGATATCTGGTTCTCTGAACGTTCTTTACACGATGGCGGAAGCGTTGAACACGGCGTTGATAAGTTGCGCAAGCAAGGACACGTCTTCGAACTAGACGGTGCAACCTGGCTTCGAACATCAGATTTTGGTGATGATAAAGATCGCGTACTAGTCAAAGCCAATGGCGATTTAACGTACTTCTCATCTGATACCGCTTACTACATAAGTAAGCGCGAGCGTGGTTTTGATATCTGTATCTATATGTTTGGCGCAGATCACCATGGCTACATCCATCGCTTAAAAGCTACTGCTGCTTGCGCTGGTGATGACCCCGAATACAACATCGATGTCTTGATCGGACAACTGGTAAAGATTATGGAAGGCGGGGAAGAGGTAAAACTTTCTAAGCGCGCCGGCACAATCATTACCTTGGAAGAGCTGGTTGAAAAAGTTGGCGTTGATGCAGCGCGTTACACGCTAATTCGATATCCAGTAGATACCCCGATGGTGATGGATATAGACATTTTAAAGCGCAATACCAATGAGAATCCAGTTTATTACGTGCAGTATGCGCATGCTCGAATCGCTGCGGTACTTCGCAATGCAGAAGAGTTAAAGATTCCATCTGGTTTAAATAACTTTGATCCGAACCAACTCAGCCATGATCGCGAAAATGAACTATTAGGTTCACTTGCCGAATTTCCAAGAGTTCTCGCTGGCGCCGCTGAACTGCGTGAACCACATCGCGTGGCGCGCTATCTCGAAGAATTGGCCGGGGTTTATCACGGTTTCTATGCCGATTGCCGCGTGCTGCCAATGGGCGATGAGCCAATTACGCCGTTACATAGCGCCAGAATTAATTTATGTGCAGCAACTCTGCAAGTACTGAAGAATGGCCTTGACTTACTTGGCGTCAGCGCACCGGAGAGGATGTAAACCATGTGGTCGAGAAATATCTCATTCACCAATGGTGAACTTCACCTATCTGGAATTTCGGCGGCGAAGTTAGCTAAAGATTTTGGTACACCCGCCTTCTTTATCGATGAAGCAGATTTTCGCGAACGCGCTATCGGATGGAATAACGCGCTGCGCGATGAGTTTGGTTCGCACGCCGGAACTGTTTACTACGCAGCGAAAGCATTTATTTCAGTTGCCCTTGCCCAGTGGATTAAAGAGTGTGGAATCGGAATAGATGTCTGCACTGGGGGAGAGTTAGCTGTAGCGTTGGCTGGAGGAATTGATCCAGCAAAGATTGAAGTGCACGGCAACAATAAATCGTTAGCGGAGATAGATAAAGCAGTCTCGGTTGGTGTGAAAACGATTGTTATGGACTCACTCCACGAGATCGATCGTGTTGCTGCGATGGCGCGCAAACACAACAAGGTACAAGGCGTGATGTTACGTCTGACTCCGGGAATTCAGGCCCATACCCACGAATCAATCTCGACTGCGCATGAAGATGTGAAATTCGGATTTTCAATCGCGAGTGGCGCTGCTTGGGATGCAGTGCAGGCGGTGCTTGCCCACCCTGAACTTGAACTTCGCGGATTTCACTCACACATCGGCTCACAAATATTTGGCACTGAATCATTTCAACTTGCCGCAGATCGCTTGATCGCACTGCTTGCCAAGTATCGTGATTCATACGGTACTGAACTTCCTGAACTAGATCTCGGGGGCGGTTATGGAATTGCTTACCTGCCTGAAGATGAAACTCTAGAACCGGGCGAAGTTATGCCTGCTCTGCGTAGCGCCGTCACCGCCGCGTGCGAAAAACATAAGTTGAGTATTCCAACAATTTCCATCGAACCTGGCCGCGCGATCGTCGGACCAACTACATTCACTTTATATGAAGTAGGAACAACTAAAGATGTTGTACTTGAAAGCGGTGCAATCCGTCGTTACATATCTGTAGATGGTGGAATGAGTGACAATATCCGTCCATCTCTATATGACGCGCAATATCACGCGGTGATTGCCCAACGCTCCTCAACCGCAAAGCCAATTTCTTCTCGCGTTGTTGGTAAGCATTGTGAAACCGGTGACATTGTTATCCGCGATATTTCACTTCCAGCAGATATCGCCCCTGGCGATTTGATAGCGATTCCTGCAACTGGCGCATATGGACGCAGCATGGCAAGTAATTACAATCACGTGCCTCGCCCCCCGGTTATTGCAGTAAATAATGGAAAAGCCCGCGTAATCATCCGTCGCGAAAATGAGGCAGATCTGCTCGCACTTGATGTGAAAGAATAGGCAGATGAGCCCAGCAGATAAACCTGTACGTATCGGCATGCTCGGTTGTGGCGTCGTCGGCAGTTCAGTCGCGCGCCTTTTACTGGCAGATACCGCAGAGCTTTCTACTCGCGCTGGCGTAAAGATTGAGTTATCCCGTATCGCAGTGCGCACAATTAAGCCGTACGAAGGAATCAACCCAGCGCTCTTTACGACCGATCCTTTTTCGGTTGTGAATGATCCAGAGATTGATTTAATTATTGAAGTAATTGGTGGAATCGAACCAGCACGTGAATTAATTATGACTGCGATCGAAAATCGCAAATCTGTGGTTACTGCAAATAAAGCTCTCTTGGCCAGCCACGGAGCAGAAATGTTTACCGCTGCTTACGCCAAGGGCGAAGATATCTACTACGAAGCATCTGTTGCAGGCGCTATTCCAATCATCCGTCCAATGCGCGATTCACTCGCTGGCGATTTCGTAACTCGTTTAATGGGAATCGTAAATGGCACAACAAATTACATATTGACCAAGATGCATGAAGATAACCGTGAATTTGCCGATGTCTTAAAGGAAGCGCAAGCGCTGGGTTATGCCGAGGCAGACCCAACTGCAGACGTTGAAGGCTTTGATGCGGCCGCTAAAGCTGCAATTCTCTCTGGCCTTGCCTTTCACACTCGCGTAACTGTCGATGATGTTTACCGCGAAGGAATTTCCAAGATCACCTTGGAAGATGTCAATATCGCTAAATCAATGGACCATGTCATAAAACTCTTGGCGATTTCAGAGTTAACTCCTGCTGATGAAATTTCAGTTCGTGTTCACCCGGTTATGTTGCATAAGAGCCACCCCCTTGCATCTGTGCGCGATGCCTATAACGCAGTCTTTGTTGAAGCCGAATCTGCCGGATCGTTGATGTTCTATGGGCGTGGCGCCGGTGGTGCTCCAACTGCATCTGCAATTTTGGGCGATGTAGTAGCAGTTGCTCGTCACATCGCACTTAACTCAGTAGGACAACGCGAAACTGATTATGCCGATCGCGATATCGCACCAATTGAAAGCACAAAGACCAAGTTTTTAATCCGCCTTGAAGTAGCCGATAAAGCGGGTGTTTTAGCGGCAATCGCTACCGTTTTCGCGAACCATGGCGTATCGATTCAGACAGTTAATCAAGCTGGACGCAACAACGATGCCGAAGTAACAATCGTTACCCACCGAGCAACTGAAGGCGAACTTAAAGCAACTGTTGCATCACTTAAAGCAATGGATATGGTCAATAAGATTTCTAGCGTCATCCGTGTTGAAGGAGCGTCGCTCGCATGAGTTTATTTAAAGCGAAGAAATCTGGCGCGCATCAATGGCGGGGCGTGATCGAGGAGTATCGCGATCGTTTGCCGGTTAGCGCAAAGACTCCCGTTGTATCTTTACGCGAAGGTGGCACTCCACTTATCTATGCTTGCTATCTTTCAGAACTTCTTGCAAACGATGTTTGGCTAAAGTTTGAAGGCACCAACCCGACAGGTTCATTTAAAGATCGCGGCATGACTATGGCGATCTCTAAAGCTGCCGAAGATGGTGCCAAGGCTGTTATCTGTGCATCAACTGGAAATACTTCAGCTAGCGCGGCCGCTTATGCAACTAAGGCAGGAATGATTTCTGCTGTGCTAATTCCTGCGGGAAAGATTGCAACTGGAAAACTGGCACAAGCGGTTATTCACGGTGCCCAAATTTTGCAGGTTGCTGGAAACTTTGATGATTGTTTAACACTGGCACGCGAGCTATCTGAGAATTACCCAGTCGCACTAGTCAATTCTGTAAATCCGTATCGCATTGAAGGCCAAAAGACCGCTGCCTTTGAAGTAATCGATATGTTGGGATTTGCTCCAGATATTCACGCGCTACCAGTCGGCAACGCCGGAAATATCACTGCCTACTGGAAGGGCTATAACGAGTACCGCAAAGATGGTATTTCAAATTCACTTCCACAGATGTATGGCTTCCAAGCCGCAGGTGCTGCGCCCCTTGTTAAGGGCAAGCCAGTTTTAAAACCTGAAACAATTGCTACAGCGATCCGCATCGGCAATCCAGCATCCTGGGATCAAGCGATCGAAGCGCGCGATAAATCAGGTGGGGTAATCGACTCCGTTACAGATAAAGAAATTTTGGCTGCCTACGCACTTGTCGCCGGTAGAGAAGGTGTCTTTGTTGAGCCTTCATCAGCAGCAGGTATCGCAGGTTTAATTAAATATAAGAAGGCGGGCAAGTTGCCTAAGGGCAAGAAGATCGTGATCACTGTTACTGGACACGGATTGAAGGATATTTCTTGGGCGCTAGAAAAATTTGCCAAGCCAAAAATTGTAAAAGTTAACGCTGCCGTTGCCGCAAAGGCGTTGGGTCTAAAGTAAGCGCTATGGCTAAACCAACATTTAAAGCCAATCCAATTCAGGTTCAGGTCCCGGCATCTAGCGCAAATTTAGGTCCGGGCTTTGATTCATTTGGCTTAGCACTTGGAATGCACGATCGTTACGTCGCACAGATTTTAGATGATGCTGGTTTAGATATAGATGTGACCGGTGAAGGCGCAGATGAAGTACAGCGCACCGATAAAAATTTACTTGTAAAAGCGATGTATAAAGGTTTTGATTTTCTTGGTGGAAAACCAAAGGGAATAGCAGTTCGCGCCTTAAATGTAATTCCACACGGTCGTGGACTTGGATCTTCGGCAAGTGCCATCGTTGGTGGTTTATCTCTAGCTCGCGCCTTAGTTCTCACCGGGATAGATAAAATGAACGATGAGAAATTGCTGCAACTTGCAACTGAAATGGAAGGCCATCCCGATAATGTGGCGGCCGCCCTTTATGGAAATGCGGTTGTGGCGTGGCAAGAAGATCACCACGGCAAGAGCGTGGCACGAGCAATCTCATTAAACGTTGATACGCGCATTCGCGCGATCGCCTTTATTCCATCAACTGCTATGGCCACAGCGAAGGCGCGCAAGATGTTGCCAGAGACAATTCCCCACCGCGATGCCGCACAAAATTCTGCAAACTCTGCGCTCTTGGTGCATGCCCTTACCTTGCGCCCTGATTTACTCTTTAGGGCAACGCAGGATTTCTTGCATCAGGCTTATCGCAGCGAAGCGATGCCAGCCTCATTTGCACTACTAACTAAATTGCGTGGTGCAGGAGTTGCCGCCTTTATCTCAGGGGCAGGCCCAACTGTTCTTGCCCTACATACAGGTAGCGAATCTGATGTTGCCGAATTAATTCGCGCCGCAGGCAACAAATTTGAAGCTAAATCTTTAGAGATTTCTCGCACGGGAGCCGAACTTCTGTAATTGCCCTTGGGGTGCTATGGTTACTCCACTTGCTCAGCCGGAAGTTACGGTGATAGTCGGCAGGTAATAAATTCCAAATAACCAGGCTTAGCGCTTCTACGATCTCAAGGTCGTGGACGAAGCCCCAAATGAAAAGATAGAGATGACAGATCAAGATAACGATCAAGTTAAGGACGCAGAACCAATTCGTTCAAATAGTCCTGAACTAGCAGCAATGAGCCTTCCTAAGTTAAAGGAAGTTGCCGCGCAACTAGGTATCGATGGCGCAACAAAGCTAAAGAAGGATGCCCTTGTAACTGCGATCGCAGATTTGCAGGCAGCCAACCGCGAAGCTGCTAAGGCAGAACGCGAAGCTCGTCGCGAAGCTCGTAATGCAAAGAAGAATTCCAGCCGCGATAACTCACAGAACAATTCAAGTGATGATGGTGGCGACGATGAAGGTCCAAATGACAGTAACGACAATGGTCCACGCGATAACGACCGCAACCTTGCTGGTCGCGATCGTGGCCGTGGCCGAGATCGCAACCGTGGCCGAGATCGCAACCGCGAACGTGGACCACGCGAAGAACGCGAACCAGTTATTGGTGAAGATGATGTTTTGGTTCCAGTCGGAGGCCTCGTAGACATTATGGATAACTATTCATTTATCCGCACCGGTGGTTACCTGCCAGGGCCAAATGATGTCTATGTTTCGCAGCAACAGGTACGCAAGTACGGACTTCGTAAGGGCGATGTTGTTACTGGCCAGGTACGCCAAGCGCGCGAAGGTGAACAGCGTCAGAAGTACAACCCACTAATTACCCTGGAAACAATTAACGGAGTGACACCAGATGAAGCCCGTGGCCGTGTGGAATTCGGAAAGTTAGTACCGCTATATCCACAAGAGCGCCTGCGCCTGGAAACTGAACCAAATATTTTGACCACTCGTGTTATCGATTTGATTGCGCCAATTGGTAAGGGACAACGCGGACTCATTGTTTCGCCACCTAAGGCGGGTAAGACAATGGTTTTGCAGGCAATCGCAAATGCGATCACAACTAATAACCCAGAGTGTCACTTGATGGTTGTTTTAGTTGATGAGCGCCCTGAAGAAGTTACTGATATGCAGCGCTCTGTTAAGGGTGAAGTTATAGCCTCAACATTTGATCGTCCCGCAGATGATCACACCACGATTGCAGAACTTGCAATCGAGCGCGCTAAGCGCCTAGTTGAACTCGGTCACGATGTAGTTGTTCTTCTTGACTCAATTACTCGCTTAGGTCGCGCATATAACATCGCAGCTCCTGCATCAGGTCGCATCCTTTCTGGTGGCGTTGATTCTGCTGCGTTATATCCACCAAAGAAGTTCTTCGGTGCCGCACGTAATATTGAAGATGGCGGATCGCTAACAATTCTTGCAACCGCACTTGTTGATACTGGATCTCGTATGGATGAAGTTATCTTCGAAGAGTTTAAGGGCACCGGAAATATGGAGCTTATTCTTGATCGACGCATGGCCGATAAGCGCATCTTCCCAGCGGTAAACGTTGTTGCCTCAGGTACACGTAAGGAAGAAATTCTTATGGGTACTGAAGAACTCAACATTGTCTGGAAGTTACGTCGCGTACTTCACGCGCTAGAACCACAGGCTGCACTAGAACTCTTGCTCGAGAAGATGAAGGGCACCAAGTCCAACGTCGAGTTCTTGATGCAGATCCAGAAGACAACTTCTGGTCCAAACGAGGGCTAAGCCTAAAGTTCGCTAATTTCACCGCGCGACCGCAAGGCTTTCACAAAGTACTCACAAGGTCTAGGCGCATTATCTCCTTAGAAGCAAGCCACCCGGTGAGCTAAAAAGGAGATGAAAATGTCAGCAACTAAGAAGATTCTTGCAACAGTAATTATCGCAGGCTCACTATTTGGTGGAACCTCATCTGCATCTGCTGCAGATACTAAAGATGCAGCAATTGCTCGTGCTCAAGCACAAGCAACTTTCCAATCTCAGATGAATACTTATCTCACTGCGCACCGCGCAATAGTTGATACACATCGCGCCGCTAACGCCAAGGCGTTGGCAGATTTTCAAGCCGCTCTTGCAACTGTTACTACAGATGCAGAATTGAAAGCCGCTAAAGATGCGCGCAAGGCAGCAGTTACAGCAGCAGGAACAACAGCGAAATCAGCAATGAGCGCATTGGTAAAACCAACCAAGCCAGCTAAGGCAGCAAAAGCACCAAAGGCTTAATACTCCCCAGAGATAGGGATAGAGGGCGAGTTAACCGCAAGATCCGTGCTTGTCGAGGACGGATTTTGCGGTTTACTCTTTTCGCGAGAGGATAAGCACCTAGCCATATCCCATGGTGATGCCCTGGTTCACCGCTGATAGCGGACCCAGACATAGAAAAGGAAAACGAATGAAGCCAGAGATCCACCCAGAATATAAAGAGACCCAAGTAACTTGTGGTTGCGGTGAAAAGTTTGTAACGCGCTCAACAGTTGCTAGCGGATCTATTTACGTTGAAGTTTGTTCAGTGTGCCACCCGTTCTACACAGGTAAGCAGCGCATCCTCGATACTGGTGGACGCGTAGCCAAGTTCGAAGAGCGTTTCGGCGATAAGTCAAAGTCAAAGAACGCCGCGGCAACAGACGCCAAGTAGCTTTCTAAAGAGACCGCATCGCAGCCGTAAAGGTTGCGGCGCGGTCTCTTTATTTTTATCTAAATTTTTTAAGAAATCCACTACAGGAAAGGAGAAGCCAGATGAGCAACGATCGCTTTGCATCCGCCCACGAAATGGTGCGCGAATATCAAGAGTTAGAGAAGAAGATGGCCGATCCTTCGATTCACGATGATCAAGGTAAAGCCCGCCAACTGGGTCGTCGCTATGCCCAACTCGGTCCGGTGGTTGCCGGTTTCAACGCTTGGAAATCTGCTGCAGATGATTTAGAGGCAGCGAAAGATATGGCCGCGGAAGATCCTTCTTTTGCATCTGAAATACCTGCGATGGAAGCTACCGTGGAAAGTGCTGCAGATAAATTAGAAGAGCTCTTACTTCCACGCGACCCCAATGATGATCGTGATGTAATTATTGAAGTTAAAGCGGGAGCAGGTGGAGATGAATCCGCGCTCTTTGCCGGAGATTTAGTCCGTATGTATCAACGCTATGCCGAAAAGCGAAATTGGAAAGTCGAGATCATTGATATGACTGAATCTGATCTGGGTGGATATAAAGATATTTCAATGGCGATTAAATCAAAGGGAACGCCAGAACCCGGAACTACTCCATATGCGCGCTTGAAATTTGAAGGTGGCGTACACCGCGTGCAACGCGTTCCAGAAACTGAGAGCCAAGGACGCATTCACACATCTGCCGCCGGTGTACTTGTATTGCCAGAAGCTGAAGAAGTTGATGTGGAATTAAATATGAATGATGTCCGTGTAGATGTTTACCGCTCATCAGGTCCGGGCGGACAATCAGTTAACACCACAGACTCGGCAGTTCGCTTAACCCACGTCCCCACCGGCATTGTCGTCTCTTGTCAGAATGAAAAGTCGCAGCTGCAAAATAAAGAGTCCGCACTACGCATTTTGCGCGCACGTTTACTCGCCGATGCACAAGAGAAGGCAGAAGCGGCAGCAATGGCGGAGCGTAAGAGCCAGGTGCGCACCGTTGATCGATCAGAACGTATCCGTACCTATAACTATCCGGAAAACCGATTAAGCGATCACCGCGTAAATTACAAATCAAATAACTTGGATGCAGTCTTAAATGGCGAACTAGATGATGTTGTGCAGGCGCTCCTCGATGCCGATAAGGCAGCGAAACTTTCGTCCACGAGTTAATTCCAGAGTTAATTTAAAGTCAACTATGAGCGATATAAAACCTTTATTGCGTTCAGCGAAAGCACGCCTGGCCGCAGCTGATATCCAAGAAGTCGATGCCGAGCATCTCTTTGCTTATGTTCTAGGAATTTCTCGAATGGATCTACACAATTCGGTAAAGCTAGAAGCATCTTTAAAGGCCTTGGGGGATTTCGGGGTAATTGAAGATACCTTCGCAAAGTTAATCTCGCGGCGCGCAGCACATGAACCTTTGCAGTATTTAACTGGTATTGCCTATTTTCGACACCTAGAGATCGAAGTTGGGCCAGGTGTTTTGGTGCCGCGCCCCGAAAGTGAATTGCTAGTTGATGCTGTACTCACACACATCACGAATTTAGAGCAGAAAGTAGAAGGCGAGATTTCGGTAATTGATTTAGGTTCAGGATCTGGTGCGCTGGCGTTGGCAATTGCAACCGAGGCGCCACGTGCGCGCGTAATCGCAGTTGAAAAGAGCGCAGAAGCGATTGAATGGTTAAAGAAAAATGTGGCAAAGATTTCTGAAAATGTGCGCGTAGTCGAAGGTGATGTGGCAGATGTGCTGCCCGGCATCAAATGCGACATAGTTATTGCTAACCCGCCGTATATTCCAAATAACCAAACTTTGCCGCGCGATGTTGCAGAACACGAACCGCATATCGCGCTCTTCGGCGGCGCAACTGGCTTAGAAGCGCCAAAGGCCTTTATCGCTGCTGCAGCCCGATTGTTAAAGCGTGGGGGAGTCTTAGCGATCGAACATACTGAAGAACAAGGTGCGGCTATAGATGCGCTGCTATCACGCGAATTTATTGACATTGCTCTGCATCAAGATTTAACTGGTCGTCCACGTTGGACTTCTGCGGTGAGGAGCTAAATGGCGCGCCACGATCTTTCACAAGGCGACTTCTCGGATCACGTCGCAACTGCTGTTGCCGCGCTCAAAGATGGCTATGTAATTGTGGCACCGCTGGAACATAGCTATGCCTTAATTACCGATGCCTTCTTCCACGACTCTGTTCGAGCAATGCATGTTCTGCGTGGTGACGCTCTGGGAGTTGCGGCACAAGTTGCAATTTCTAACCGTGATTCAATCGATGGAATCGCCCGCGACATTTCTGCCGATGCTCGTCTCTTGATGCAGAACTTTTGGCCCGGGTTACTTTCACTAAACCTCAAGCCACAAGCGGGGCTAAGTTGGGATTTAGGTGATGGAAACACTCTTGATCAGATAAGTGTAAGAATTCCAGATTCACGATTTATTTTAGAAGTTCTTAAAAAATCTGGGCCGGTAGCGATAGCTAGCGCTGCTCTCGTTGGCAACGCTGCGATTAACGATTCCGTAGATATTTCATTTTTAGATTCCGA
>CAXNDN010000022.1:0-10947 GCA_964201295.1 Candidatus Planktophila sp.
CCTTGCGGGCGCACTGCTTCGAGTACTTCAAAGTAAAAAACCTGTACGGCGCCACCAAGAAATCCAATTGACGCACCAACAAGAGCCATAGTCCAATCTGGATATGTAAACGCAATTGGAAGGCAGGCTATTGCCCAAAGTAAGTAGGCGCGTCGCAGCGCTGTTAGTGGAGCTAACTTTTTTGAGACTAGCCCACCTAGTAGTCCGCCGATAACCGTAGCAATACCAAAAGAGGCAAAGATCCATGCAACTCGATGTGGGACGCCTTCTTGAGTCGCAAATGCAGGAACAGAGACATCAAATACGCCCCACCCAAATCCAATGAAACAACCTTCAAACATCAATAGTTGCATTGCACGATTTTTTATTAGCTTTTCCTGCCCCTTCGCCCTCTTCTCAGGTATCCAATCTCGTGAGACACGGGTTAGCGCAAGCGCGATTCCACCAGTGAGCATCAGGGCCGCAACTACATCTAGCGCTAGATATGGACGGGAAGATAGCGCTAACGCGGTAACAACTATCGGGCCAACAACTGTTGTTGAACTCATCATTGCCGAATCGAATGCATACGCCGTCCGCAAATATGTGGCAGGGACAATATCTTTCCAGAGCGGTCGCACTGAGAGATTAATTGGGGGAGCAGTGATACCAAGAATAAATGCGGCTATAAGAATGGATCGTGCGCTCTGCATTTGATTCAAAGTCAAAATCAAAGTGGCGTAACCAGGAACAAGAATTCGTAAGGGCCATTTTTGTCCCCAACGATCTAGGACAAAACCTCTAGCACCGGCAGTTACCGCTCCGGCTAAAGAATTTAAACCAATAGCAAATCCGGCGATAGCGAAGGAATCTGTACTTTGCTCCGCCTTAAAGAAAATTCCAAGGCCGATCATTGAGTAGGCCAAACGGGCCGGAAAGGCTGCTATACCGAGTGAAACCACTTGGGGGAATGCGAATAATTCCTTATAACGCTTCATCATCGTGAGTTTACGCCTACTTTTATCAGGATTTGCCCTTAACGCGACCAAAACCGTACGCTTACGCCCGTTCACCAGAATGGTTCTGGAGTCCTATTACTTTCTATCCCTACGGAGCAACTTGAGCACATCATCACCAGTCGTGGCAGTAAACGACATCGGATCGGCCGCAGACTTTCTTGCAGCAATTGAAGGCACAATCAGAAATTTCAATGACGGAGACCTCGTCGAAGGAACCGTTGTACAAGTAGATCGCGAAGAAGTACTTCTTGATATCGGGTACAAAACTGAAGGTGTAATACCTTCCCGCGAACTTTCAATTCGTCACGATGCAGATCCAAATGACATTGTTAAGGTGGGCGATCGCATTGAAGCGCTCGTTCTGCAGAAAGAAGATAAAGAAGGCCGCACTATTCTTTCTAAGAAGCGCGCGCAGTACGAGCGCGCCTGGGGAGATATTGAAGGCAAGAAAGAGCGCGACGAAGTGGTCGTCGGAACAGTCATTGAAGTTGTTAAGGGTGGCTTGATCGTTGATATCGGTCTCCGTGGCTTCTTGCCAGCATCACTTGTTGAAATGCGTCGCGTACGCGATCTAACTCCTTACATCGGTAAGGAAGTTGAGGCCCGCATTATTGAGCTCGATAAGAACCGCAATAACGTTGTTCTTTCACGTCGCGCATTCCTTGAGCAGACTCAATCTGAGTCACGCACAACATTCTTAAATCAGCTGCAAAAGGGTCAAGTACGCACAGGCGTTATCTCATCAATCGTAAACTTTGGTGCATTCGTTGACCTTGGTGGCGTTGATGGTCTTGTTCACGTCTCTGAACTTTCTTGGAAGCACATTGATCATCCAGGCGAAGTTGTTGAAGTTGGCGATGAAGTAACCGTTGAAGTTCTCGAAGTTGATTTCGAGCGCGAGCGTGTTTCACTCTCTCTCAAGGCAACTCAAGAAGATCCATGGCAGGCATTTGCTCGCACCCACACAATTAATCAGGTTGTTCCAGGTGTAGTGACAAAGCTAGTTCCATTCGGTGCATTTATTCGTGTTCACGAAGGTATCGAAGGCTTAGTTCACATCTCAGAGTTGGCTGAGCGCCACGTTGAAATTCCTGAGCAAGTTGTTGCAGTAGATGACGAACTATTTGTGAAGATTATCGATATCGACTTAGAACGTCGTCGTATCTCACTCTCACTCAAGCAAGCTAATGAAGGACACGAAGTTGAGATCGAAGCATTCGACCCAACTCAATACGGAATGGCTGCTCGTTACGATGCCGCTGGAAACTTTATCTACCCAGAAGGTTTCGATCCTGATACACAGGAATGGAAGCCTGGCTTTGATTCACAACGCGAAGAATGGGAAGGTCAGTACCAAGAGGCGCAGACTCGTTTCCTAGCGCATAAGAAGCAGAAGGCAGAAGCAAAAGCAGCTGATGCCGCCGCTCCTGCTGTGGAAGAAGTTGTTGCTGAAGTCGCTGCTGAAGTCGCGGCCGAATAAAAAAACTTAAAATAGAAAAGGCTCACCTGCGGGTGGGCCTTTTCTTATGCTCGCAGATATCACCCGCGAGGTAGAGTTGGCGTTATGTTGGTCGTCGCACTCACCGGAGGAATCGGAGCCGGTAAAACTCTGGCCGCACAATATTTCTCAGATCTCGGTGCGCGCGTAGTTGATGCCGATCAACTCGCCAGAGTTGCGATCGAACGCGGCAGCACCGGATTCGATGAAGTAATTCTGCGCTTTGGCGAAGAGATTATGCGCGATGGAGATATCGATCGCAAGGCGTTGGCCCAGATTATCTTTTCGGATCCGCAAGCAAAAGTAGATTTGGAAGCAATTGTCCATCCGCGCATACGCGAGCTCTTCAGTGAAGTTGTATCAGATCTGCAACCTGAGGAAATTCTCATCTATGAAATTCCGCTACTAGCTGAAACTGGTTCCGCTAAGAATTTTGATTTAATCATTACGGTGGAAGCAGATTTAGAGATTCGTAAAGATCGACTCCGTAAGCGTGGAATGTTTATCTCAGAAATCGAGCGTCGGCTAGCCAATCAGGCCAGCCGCGAAGAGCGAGAAGCGCTGGCTGACTATGTAATTACCAATGACGGAGATGAAGATCAGCTCCTTCGCGCCGTGGAAAACCTCTGGGAGGAATTACGTAGCCGAGCGAAGTAGGCTAGGAAAATGCGCCCGATCTCTGACCTGCAACGCAAGGTCGAACCCTTTCAGGTCATTAGTGATTATGTGCCGGCCGGGGATCAGCCGCAAGCGATCGAAGAGATAGCGCGCAGGATTGATGCCGGAGTTCAAGATGTAGTTTTATTAGGTGCGACAGGTACCGGCAAATCCGCAACAACAGCCTGGTTAATTGAGCGCCTGCAGAGACCAACGCTGGTCTTAGCGCCAAATAAAACTCTGGCAGCGCAGCTTGCTAATGAATTCCGTGAACTCTTACCCAATAACGCAGTCGAATACTTTGTTTCTTATTATGACTATTACCAACCCGAAGCTTATGTTCCACAGACTGACACTTTTATTGAGAAAGACTCCAGCGTCAACGATGAGGTAGAACGCTTACGCCATTCGGCTACAAATTCATTGTTAACCCGCAGAGATGTAATCGTGGTCGCAACAGTTTCTTGTATCTATGGACTTGGTACACCACAGGAATATATCGATCGCATGATTCGCCTGAAAGTGGGCGATGAAATTGAGCGCAATAAGTTACTGCGCAAATTTGTCGATGTGCAGTACCAAAGAAACGATATGGCCTTTGAGCGCGGCACATTCCGTGTTCGAGGCGACACAATCGAGATTATTCCAATGTATGAAGAATTGGCGATTCGCATCGAGATGTTCGGTGATGAGATCGAGAAGATCATGACGCTGCATCCGTTGACCGGTGAAATTATCCGTGATGAGACTGAAATCTATATTTTTCCTGCCACTCACTACGCCGCAGGACCCGAAACGATGAAGCGGGCAATGGGGGAGATCCAAGATGAGTTGCAGATTCAACTCAATCTATTTGAAAAGCAAGGCAAGTTATTAGAAGCGCAACGCCTAAAGATGCGCACCACCTTCGATCTAGAAATGATGGAACAACTTGGTTTCTGTTCGGGAATTGAGAACTACTCGCGACATCTAGATGGACGCGAACCAGGCTCTGCCCCGAACTGCCTCCTTGATTACTTTCCAGAAGATTTCCTATTAGTTATTGATGAGAGCCACGTAACCGTTCCGCAGATTGGTGCAATGTTTGAAGGCGATGCATCCCGTAAACGCACGCTCGTTGAACACGGTTTCCGACTGCCAAGTGCGATGGATAATCGCCCACTTAAATGGCCCGAATTCTTAGAGCGTGTGGGTCAGAAGCTATTTCTCTCCGCTACTCCCGGGAAATATGAGATGGCTAAAGTTGAAGGCGATGTTGTTGAACAAGTAATTCGTCCAACTGGATTGGTGGATCCAGCAATCATTATTAAGCCGATTAAAGGCCAGATAGATGATCTCTTAAACGAGATCAATATCCGCGCGGCTAAGAATGAGCGTATTTTGGTCACCACATTAACTAAGAAAATGTCTGAAGATTTAACTGACTATTTGCAAGAGCGCGGAGTTCGCGTGCGTTATTTGCACTCCGAGGTTGACACTTTACGTAGAGTCGAGTTACTTCGCGAGCTGCGTACAGGAGAATATGACGTCTTGATTGGTATCAATTTGCTGCGTGAAGGTTTGGATTTACCTGAAGTCTCACTCGTTGCGATCCTCGATGCCGATAAAGAGGGCTTCTTGCGCTCTGCGACTTCGTTGATTCAAACTATCGGACGCGCTGCGCGAAATGTTTCTGGTGAAGTCCATATGTATGCCGATAACATAACGAAATCTATGGCTCAGGCAATTGATGAAACCAATCGACGTCGTGCAAAGCAAGTTGCATACAATTTAGAACGAGGAGTCGATCCGCAGCCACTTCGTAAGAAGATTGCAGATATAACCGACACCATTGCACGCGAGAGTGACGACACAGATGATTTACTTGCCAGCGCCAAGGCAAAAAAGGGCGGGAAGGCTTTGGTTCCCGATCTTGGATTCCACACAAAGACAGTTCTCTCTCTACCGCGCCAAGAACTCCTTGCCTTGATAGGCTCCCTCACCGAGCAGATGCGCTCTGCCGCAGGTGATCTGCAATTTGAACTTGCAGCGCGTCTGCGTGATGAGATCAGAGAGTTGAAGAAAGAATTGCGCGGGATGGGTGAGGCTGGAATTTAAATGAGCATAGATAAATTAATTGTGCGCGGTGCCCGCGAGCACAATCTCAAAGATGTCTCTATTGAACTTCCACGCGAGGCGCTAATAGTTTTCACTGGATTGTCAGGGTCGGGAAAATCATCGCTTGCCTTTGACACGATATTTGCTGAGGGCCAACGCAGATACGTCGAATCACTTTCAGCTTATGCACGCCAATTCTTAGGGCAGATGGATAAGCCTGATGTTGACTTTATCGAAGGTCTATCTCCGGCGGTTTCTATTGATCAGAAATCTACCAACCGAAATCCGCGATCTACAGTTGGAACAATTACCGAAGTTTATGATTACCTCCGCCTGCTTTTCGCACGCGCTGGGCGTCCGCATTGTCCTAAGTGTGGGAAGGCAGTCTCACGCCAGAGTCCGCAGCAAATTGTTGATCAAATTCTGACAATGCCGGCAACCACAAAGTTCCAAGTTCTAGCGCCGGTTATTCGGGAACGTAAAGGTGAGTTTGTAGATCTATTTGCCGAACTTGTAACCCAGGGATATTCACGCGCCCGCGTTGATGGAGAAACCATCTCGCTCTCTGAACCACCAAAACTTAAGAAGCAAGAGAAGCACACCATTGAAGTCGTAGTTGATCGCTTAACCGCTAAAGCGGAATCAAAGTCTCGCCTCACCGACTCAATTGAAACGGCACTTCGTTTGGCGAGCGGAATAGTGCTCCTGGATTTCGTTGATAGCAAAGGGGCGGAAAAAGAGCGCACCTATAGTGAGCATTTAGCCTGTCACGATTGCAACCTATCTTTTGAAGAATTAGAGCCGCGTTCATTCTCCTTCAACTCACCATTTGGCGCTTGCCCTGAGTGCTCGGGGATAGGTACGAAATTAGAAGTTGATGCCGAATTGGTTGTACCTGATGACAATCTATCCATCAACGATGGCGCAATTGCGCCCTGGTCAAGTGGGCACGTGAACGAATACTTCTTGCGCTTACTTGAGGCCCTTTCGAGCGAAGTGAAATTCTCCTTAGATAACCCGTGGAAGAAGTTGTCACAAAAAACCAAGGAAGCGATCCTCCATGGTTATGAGTACGAAGTTCACGTTAAGTATAAAAACCGCTACGGCCGTGTCCGAAATTACTCCTCAGGCTTTGAGGGCGTGATTCCATTTATAAACCGTAAGCATGATGAGACTGATAGCGATTATTCGCGATCTAAGTATGAGTCATATATGCGCGAAACGCCTTGCAATGTCTGCAAAGGAGCGCGTCTGAAGCCAGAAGTTCTCGCCGTAACAGTGGGAGATAAGAGCATCGCTGAAATCTGCGAACTTTCCATCGCCGATTGCGCCACATTCCTGAAGAGCATTTCGCTTAATTCTCGTGAGGCGCAGATAGCAGAACGAGTTATGAAAGAAGTCAATGCTCGCTTGGGGTTCTTGCTCGATGTCGGTCTTGATTACTTATCCTTAGCACGACCTGCGGCAACGCTCTCTGGTGGTGAAGCACAACGTATTCGCTTAGCCACTCAGATTGGCTCTGGATTAGTTGGCGTGCTCTATGTCTTGGATGAACCAAGCATTGGTTTGCATCAACGCGATAACCGCCGCTTAATTGAAACACTTACTCGTTTACGCGATCTAGGAAATACCTTGATCGTGGTCGAGCACGATGAAGAAACTATTCGTACCGCAGATTGGATCGTAGATATTGGTCCCGGAGCTGGCGAACATGGCGGAAAAGTAGTTGTCTCGGGTTCTTATCAAGAGTTAATTGACTCTAAAGAATCCATCACCGGTGCTTACCTATCAGGACGAAAATCGATAGCAATTCCAAGTAAACGCAGACCAGTCGACCCGAAGCGAAAATTAGCAATTAAAGGCGCTAAGGAAAATAACTTAAAGGATGTGGAAGTTGATATCCCATTGGGCCTTTTTGTCTCTGTTACTGGAGTAAGCGGATCTGGTAAATCTACTTTGGTCAATGACATTCTTTATACAACGCTGGCGAATAAGTTAAATGGCGCCCAGTT
Source organism: Candidatus Planktophila sp. (assembly GCA_964201295.1). GTDB lineage: Bacteria > Actinomycetota > Actinomycetes > Nanopelagicales > Nanopelagicaceae > Planktophila. Next base: position 7,263 of record CAXNDN010000022.1, read on the forward strand.
AGTACCAGGGCGACATCGCACCGTCACTGGCGTTGATCAGCTAGATAAAGTGGTTCATGTTGATCAATCGCCAATTGGTAGGACACCTAGATCAAATCCAGCAACATACACCGGAGTATTCGACAAGGTTCGCGCCCTCTTTGCCGATACCACTGAAGCGAAAGTTCGTGGATATCAGCAAGGCCGCTTCTCATTTAACGTGAAGGGTGGTCGTTGCGAGAACTGTTCAGGCGACGGAACTATAACTATTGAGATGAACTTCTTGCCTGATGTTTATGTACCTTGCGAAGTTTGTCATGGTGCTCGCTATAACCGCGAGACTTTAGAGGTGCACTATAAAGGCAAGACAATCGCTGAAGTTTTAGATATGCCGATCGAGGTCGCGCACACTTTCTTCGAATCCGTTCCGGCGATCTCACGCTATTTAAAGACTCTCTGCGAAGTAGGTCTTGGTTATGTGAGATTAGGGCAATCAGCACCAACTCTTTCGGGTGGCGAAGCCCAGCGCGTAAAGCTGGCAACAGAGCTACAGCGTCGTTCTACTGGTCGCACGATTTATGTATTGGATGAACCAACAACTGGGCTTCACTTTGAAGATGTCAGTAAGTTGCTTGGGGTGCTTAGCCGCCTTGTTGATTCTGGAAACACAGTTGTTGTTATTGAACACAATCTCGATGTCATCAAATCCTCAGACTGGGTAATCGATATGGGGCCTGAGGGTGGATTCCGTGGCGGCGAAGTTGTTGCCGAGGGGACCCCAGAAGATGTTGCCAAAGTAAAGGCGAGTTACACAGGGCATTATCTGGCAGAGATTTTGGCGAGCAATCGTGCGCCAGCAAAGAAAAAAGCTGCCGTGAAATAAATGTCTGATCCGGCAAGTTATCGACCTAAGGAAATTCCAGAACTTCCTGGTGTTTATCGTTTCTACAATACAAAAGACAAAGTCATATATGTAGGCAAAGCTAAGAACTTAAAGAATCGCTTAACCACTTACTTCGGCGCTAACTTGGCCCGTAAGACTCACCGCATGGTGCATGAGGCGGTTCGTGTTGATTGGACAATCGTAGGGACCGAGCTGGAAGCACTCGCACTCGAATTTTCGTGGATAAAACAGTATCAACCTACTTATAACGTTCAATTTAAAGATGATAAGTCTTACCCATATTTGGCAATCAGTATGGAGGATGAATTTCCTCGGATATTTATCACCCGAAAAGAGAAACGAAAAGGACTTAAATATTTTGGTCCCTACACAAATGCATGGGCGCTACGAAATACTTATGAAGTACTTCTAAAAGTCTTCCCAGTGCGCTCGTGCAGTGAAGGAAATTTCAAGCGAGCCCAACGTAGTAAGCGTCAATGTTTACTGGGGGATATCGGCAAGTGCGCTGCACCTTGCGTGGGCTGGGTTACTCCAGAAGAGCATCGTGAGATCGCGGTGAAACTGGATGCCTTTATGGAAGTAGGTATGGAAGATATTCTTCCAAAGTTACGCGATGAGATGGAACTGGCTTCCAGTCGTGAAGAGTTTGAGCGAGCAGCGCGTATTCGTGATCAAATTGAATCGTTTGAAAAAGCGCAGAGATCTACGCAAGGAAATCTCTCAGATGATCTCGATGGCGATTTCATCGCGATTCACGAGGAAGGCTTGCACGCCGCCGGTTCGATCTTTATGGTGCGCCGAGGATCGATAAAAGGTTCAAGATCATGGATTGTTGATCAAGAACGCGCCCTTGAAGGAGACGACCAAGTCGCATCGCTCTTTTTCTCGATCTACAACGGAGCAGCACCCGCTGATATTCCGAATGAGATTTTTTTAAATCGTGAACCTAGCGATCAACAGGCGCTAGAAGGCTGGTTGAGCGGATTACGCGGAGCCAAGGTCGCGATAAAGGTTCCGCAAAGAGGCGAAAAAGTAGAACTACTTCAAACTGTAGATCGCAATGCGCACTACGCGCTAATTCAATTCTTAAGTAAGCGGGCAACGGATGCCGCAGTCAGCGGTAAAGCGCTTTTAGAAATTGAAGAGCAGTTGCAGTTAAAGCGCACTCCACTACGGATCGAGTGCTTTGATATCTCAAATATTTCAGGAACCTCGGTCGTTGCGTCAATGGTTGTTTTTGAAGATGGCCTAGCCAAGAAAAGTGAATATCGGCGATTTATAATCGATACGACAACGGCCTCGGATGACACTCGCGCGATGCACCAGGTTATAACCCGCAGAATGAAGCGGTTGTTAAATGATCGCGCAGCCGACGAATCCGATGTCGCTGAAATTGGAGGTCGATTAAGTAGATTCTCTTATCCGCCGCAGTTAATTGTTGTTGATGGTGGTGCGCCACAAGTCGCCGCCGCTCAGCGCGCGCTCAATGAATTAGGAATAACGGATGTGGCTTTATGCGGACTCGCCAAGCGCTTAGAAGAAGTCTGGCTCCCTGAGAATCCTGATCCACTCATTCTGCCGCGCACAAGTGAAGGAATGTATTTACTTCAACGTATTCGCGATGAAGCGCACCGCTTTGCAATAACTTTCCATAGATCGCGCCGTTCTAAAGTTATGTTGGAATCTGTTTTAGATGACATCCCACAGATGGGTCGATCTCGTCGCGCCGCACTGCTAGAGCGTTTTGGTTCTGTTGCTGCCTTGCGTAAAGCAAGCTTGCACGAGTTAGCGCTGACTCCAGGTATCGGCCAGAAAATTGCTGAAATCATCTTTGAGCATTTACAGCGCCAACGTGAGAATACAGATGCGCAGGGCGTTGATATGCAGACGGGGGAGATCCTATGAATTTAGCGTTCCTTGACAGTGCAGGCACAATGTAGCCATGGCCAATAAAGAGTTATTGATCGTAACCGGTATGTCGGGCGCCGGTCGATCCACGGTCGCGCATGCTCTGGAAGATCTCGGTTGGTATGTCGTTGATAACTTGCCACCTGCCCTGTTGCCGGAACTTGCAACGCAGACCAATAGTTCCGAGATGGTATCTCTTGCTGTCGTCGTGGATGTTCGTGGTGGAAAGTTCTTCGACGCATTAAGTAATTCTTTACAAACGCTCGAAACCAATGGCGTGGCCTATCGTTTACTATTTTTAGATGCGACCGATCAATCTTTAGTACAGCGCTTTGAATCTACTCGTCGACCACATCCGCTGCAGGGTAAGGACCGTATTGTCGATGGCATCGAACGCGAACGCGCCAAGGTAGAGGAGCTACGTTCGCAAGCCGATGTCGTGATAGATACCACCAATCTAAATGTGCACCAGTTAGAAAAGCGAGTTGGCGAAATTTTCTCCGCCGGAATGTTAGATGCGATCCGTATCAACGTTCTATCTTTTGGATATAAGTACGGAATCCCAGTGGATGCCGATCTGGTCTTGGATTGTCGCTTTATTCCAAACCCACATTGGATCCCGGAACTTCGTCCGCTGACGGGGTTAACGACGGAGGTCTCCAAAAAGGTTCTAACTAGCGAAGGCGTTACTGAATTTGTAAAGAGTTATGTCTCAGTTATTCGCCAAATGATGCCGGGATATCTTCGTGAAGGAAAGAAGTATGTAACGATCGCGATCGGATGCACTGGTGGAAAACATCGCAGCGTTGCAATCGCTGCTGAGATTGCCCGCCAACTATCTTCAGATCCCTCAGAAATAGAAATTTCAGCACACGCAACCCATCGCGATGTTGG
>CAXNDN010000023.1:0-10665 GCA_964201295.1 Candidatus Planktophila sp.
ACAAAAGTACAAGGAGTATGTCCGGCACCATTTGCAAAAGCGATAAAGGTTGGAGCGAAAGCTGCGACATTTGTAATGCGCGATGCCGCCGCCCTTGCTGCTGGCTATCAAACAACGCCGGTCTTTGATGTAAAAAATGGCGAAGCAACTTTCACCTACACAAAGTCATACGAAGGAATAACTGCTTCCGGTCTCTCAACTATTTGCACAGCAACACGAACCGCTTGGTACCAAAATGCGCAGAGCTATAAATTGCGCTCTGACTTAGTTGCAAAATATAAACTTGGTGGAATAACCGCTTGGACTTTAGGTATGGAAGAGCCGTTGGCGATGGATTCGATCCGCCAAACTGCGATAAATATTGCACCTGCCAAGGTGTTGAGCACGTTAACGACGGATAAAACATCTTCACTTTATGCACGCGCGATTAACTTGAGCGGACAAGTAACGCTAGAAGACACTTCTCCGGTAGCAGCAATACCAGTGCGTATAGAAGGTAAGAGCGCTAGCGATGCCACCTGGCGCTTACTTGGAACAATAAACACAGGTCCTGATGGCAAATTTGTTGCTCCAATTTTATTGGGTAAGCCAACCAGTATTCGATTAGCAACAGATGGCACCTGGGAGCGTGCTGAATCAGTAAGTAATGAGATAGCAATTCAAATTGATCGAACAATGTCATTAAGCGCGCCAGCAACAATGAAGAGCGGTGCACCATTTGCAATCTCGGGTGTAGTTCGCCCAAGAAGTGCAGGCGCGACGGTCTCGCTTATGAAGTACGCCGCAGGAGCATGGAAGAGCGTTGCAACTGCAACTACCGACGAACAAGGTGGCTTTACCTTCTCTCTACAAGGTGAAAAACGTTCCATTGTGCGCTACCAAGTCCTGGTTCAAGGCGATGCAATTTGGCGGCAAGTAGCCGCTCCAGAGTTCTCTATTATTATCAGGTGATGGTTAAAACTGATACCAAAATCGAAGAGGAGATCCGCGCGATCTTCTCTAGCGATACACCTTGGGTAACCATTGTTTGGGATGATCCGGTAAATCTAATGACATATGTGACCTACGTTTTGATGGAGCTCTTCGGTTTTCCTAAAGCAAAAGCACAGGAATTAATGATGAAAGTTCATACCGAAGGTAAAGCGGTAGTTTCAACTGGCAGTCGTGAAGAAATGGAACATGATGTTGCGCGATTGCATGAGTATGGACTCTGGGCAACGCTGCAGCGTGGTGATCAAGGGCTATGACATCTGAAGGATTTAAGCGCCACGGCAGCAATTCGTATATCGCCGAATTTGCGCAAAATGAACGCGAGATCCTGATTAACCTTGCAGAACAGATTATTGAGTTACTAGCCGAACGCATTGATCACGGACAAGAAGATCCGCTGGCGGCTATGGTCGGTATAACATCACACGATTCTCCGCCAGAAGATGAAGTACTTCATCGCTTACTTCCCAATGCGTATCAAGATCAAGCTGACTCGGCAGAATTTCGTCGCTACACCGAATCTACTTTGCGCAATAAGAAACAAGCACACGCTATGGCGATGCGTATGTATTTAAAGAGCGCTGAAGATGGTGTCATTGATTTAGATCATGATGGAGCCAATGCTTGGCTGGGCGCGGTAAACGATATTCGCTTGGCTTTAGGTGTGCGGCTAAATATGCAAGAGCGCACCCAAGATGAGTTAGAGCTTTTGGCCCCAGATGATCCACTGCGTGGTGTTTATATAGTTTATGGCTGGCTCGGCTGGCTACAAGAAGGTTTAATCGAAGCCCTTATGGATGAAAAGTAGTTAGATGGAAGTTAAGATTAAAGTTAAGATGGAACTCTTATGTCACTAACTATTTCTCGCGCCTTTGTGGATGCGATCGTCGAACAATCACGTACTGAATATCCCGATGAATGCTGTGGCGTAATTCTGGGGCCAGTGGGTTCAGGGAAAGCTTCACGTCTAAAAGCGATGGTAAATGCCGCGCACTCGCCAACATTTTATGAATTTGATCCCAAGGATTTACTTGCCCTTTATCGCGAAGTCGATGAGCAAGATGAAGAGATTGTCGTTATTTATCACTCTCATACTGAGACAGAGGCCTATCCATCTCGTACTGATATTGCATATGCCGGTGAGCCTGGGGCGCACTATGTGCTTGTCTCTAGCCGCAAAGAGATCGCACCTGCAATTGAATTCCGCTCCTATCGCATAATCGATGGGGTAGTAACCGAGGAAGAAGTTTCAATTACCGATTAAGGTATTTCTTCGCCATAATGAAGCCATGAGTATTGAAGTTCGCATCCCAACAATTCTTCGTCCTTTTACTAAGGATCAAAAAGCAGTCGCTGCCGATGGCGCGTCACTTAGCGCTTTGATTACCAACCTTGATTCACAATTTCCCGGAATTGGTGATCGCTTACTAGAAAATGGTGCGTTGCGCCGCTTTATAAATATTTATATTAATGATGAAGATGTACGTTTCTTAGGTGGACTCGATGCGCAAATCAAAGATGGAGATTCAGTAACGATTCTCCCTGCCGTCGCCGGCGGTTAACTTTGGCGCGTTATGACTCGCTCGAATCATCGGTGGGCAATACACCTTTAATTGGGCTGCCGAGGATTTCTCCAGCGCCAAATGTACGTCTCTGGGCGAAGATGGAAGATCGCAATCCAACTGGCTCTATTAAGGATCGCACCGCGATTGCCATGATCAACGCCGCTGAAGAAAGTGGCCAATTAAAACCCGGTGCCACAATTTTGGAACCAACTAGTGGCAATACTGGTATTTCACTTGCCATGGCTGCAAAGGTGCGCGGCTACAAATTAATCTGCGTAATGCCAGAAAACACTTCACCTGAGCGTCGCCAACTCCTCGAGATGTGGGGTGCGCAGATTATTTCTTCACCAGCAGCAGGTGGCTCTAACGAAGCAGTTCGTGTGGCGAAAGAGTTAGCAGCGAAGAATCCAGATTGGGTTTTCCTTTATCAATATGGAAACCCGGCCAATACCCAAGCGCACTACACAGGTACCGGACCTGAGATTTTTAAAGATCTTCCAACTGTTACCCACTTTGTCGCAGGGCTCGGAACAACTGGAACCTTGATGGGCGCAGGAAAATTTCTACGTGAGCAGAACCCAGATGTACAAATAATTGCGGCCGAGCCACGATATGGAGAAGTTGTTTATGGGCTTCGCAATATTGATGAGGGCTTTGTACCCGAACTTTATGATGCATCAGTTTTAACGCGTCGCTTCTCAGTCGGAGCTGAAGATTCTGTTAAACGGGTTCGTCAATTACTTGAAGTCGAAGGTATCTTCGCTGGAATCTCAACGGGAGCAATTTTGCATGCCGCAATTGCGATGGGCGCCGAAGCGATACGCGATAAGAAAGATGCTGATATCGCATTTATAGTCTGCGATGCAGGCTGGAAATATCTATCAACCGGGATCTACGGAAGTGAAATTGCCGCTGCGACAGAGGGGTTAGACGGCACGCTCTGGGCTTAAATCTCAAGGTACTCTTGCCTATATGAGTGATGCACCGATTGGAATATTTGATTCAGGAGTTGGCGGCTTAACCGTTGCTCGTGCGATTCTTGATCAACTTCCCAACGAGTCAACTCTTTATATCGGAGATACCGCGCGCGGTCCCTATGGTCCGCGTTCACTTGCTGAAGTCAGAACTTTTTCGCTAGATACTTTAGATTATCTAGTAGACCAAGGCGTAAAGGCTTTGGTAATCGCTTGCAATACCGCCAGCGCTGCGATGTTACGTGATGCGCGCGAACGCTATTCCATTCCTGTCGTCGAAGTAATTCAACCTGCCGTTCGCCGCGCAGTTGCTGCTACACGCACTGGACGCATTGGTGTAATCGGTACGAGAGCAACTATCGATTCAAAAGCTTATTTGGATGCATTCGCGGCTGCTCCGCAATTACAAGTCACTTCAATTGCCTGTCCGCTCTTTGTGGAATTTGTAGAACGCGGTGAAACATCAGGGGAGGCGATCACCAAGATTGCGCGCGAATATTTAGCGCCAATGATGGAATCTGATGTGGATACTTTGGTATTGGGATGTACTCACTATCCGCTATTAACAGGTGTCATTTCCTATGTAATGGGTAATAACGTTTCGCTCGTATCAAGTGCGGAAGAGACTGCGAAAGATCTTTATCGCACCCTGGTTGAGAACTCACTGCTGCGGACCCCCGCCAAGAGCCCTGCAACACATACCTTTTTAGCAACTGGTGATTCAGCGGCCTTTGAAATCCTGGCACGACGATTCTTGGGACCCGAGGTGGGTTCCGTTAAACATATAGATTGGAAGTAAATGGCACGCATCGACGGAAGAAATGAAAACCAACTTCGCGAAATCAAAATCACTCGCAAGTGGCTAGATCACGCCGAAGGTTCGGTGCTAGTTGAATTTGGTAAGACTCGCGTGCTCTGCGTCGCCTCCTTTACTCCAGGTGTACCTCGCTGGCTAAAGGATTCCGGTAATGGTTGGGTTACATCTGAATATGCGATGTTGCCGCGAGCAACCCATACGCGTTCAGATCGCGAGAGCGTTAAGGGAAAGTTAGGTGGTCGCACACAAGAGATCTCGCGCTTGGTCGGCAGATCACTTCGTGCAATCGTTGATATGAAAGAGCTCGGCGAAAACACCATAGTTATTGACTGTGATGTTTTACAAGCCGATGGTGGAACGCGCACAGCGGCAATCACTGGGGCATATGTTGCTTTAGCCGATGCAATCACTTGGGCAAAGGCGCAAGGACATATCAAGGCAAATTCCAAACCGCTGAGTGATTCAGTTGCTGCTGTTTCAGTTGGAATCATTGACGGTGTTCCGATGCTCGATCTTTGCTATGAAGAAGATGTGCGCGCAGATACAGATATGAATGTTGTTTGTAGCGGCGATGGAAGATTTATTGAAGTGCAAGGAACCGCCGAAGGTGTGCCATTTGATCGCTCATTACTTAACTCACTCCTCGATTTGGCCGTTGCCGGATGTGTAGATCTTGGTGAGATTCAGAAAGCGGCGCTTGCTAAGTGAGTCGGCACAAATTACTTCTTGCCACTCGCAATAAGGGCAAGATCGAAGAGTTTCATCGCATCCTTGAAGATATTGCAGCGGGTGAAATTGAGTTGGTAGGCCTTGAGCAATTCCCTGATTTACATGATGTGGACGAGACTGGTTCAACCTTTGAAGAGAATGCGCTCCTAAAGGCGCGCGAAATGTCTTTAGCATCTGGCATTCCTGCGATCGCCGATGACAGTGGGTTATGTGTTGATTTTCTAAATGGAGATCCCGGAATTTTCTCTGCGCGCTGGGCCGGTAGCCACGGAGATGACAGAGCAAATACTGCAAAGGTTTTGGAATCACTCATCGGAGTTCCTGATGAAAAGCGGAGCGCGCACTTCACATGTGTAGCTGCGCTGGCCTTGCCAGATGGCCGAATCCACGTGGAGGAAGCCCACTTCGCTGGATGGATTTTGCATAGCCCCATCGGTGATCAAGGTTTCGGCTATGACCCGATCTTTCGGCCAGAAGGATATGAGATATCCAGTGCGCAAATGAGCGCGGATGCGAAAGATGCAATTAGCCATCGCGGGAAATCACTCCGCGCTATCGCACCTCATGTCATCACTTTGCTTAATACCCTAGGCTAAACTTTGCCTATACGAGATCGCTCAATCCTGAAGGAGTTTAACCGTGGCCGTTAAGAAGAAAGCTGCAACTAAAAAGGTTGCCAAGAAAAGAGTAGTTAAGAAAGCGCCAGCGAAGAAGAAGACCGCTGCCAAGAAAATTACCAAGAAGGTTGCTAAGAAAGCGCCAGCGAGAAAGAAAGCTGCTGCCAAAAGAGTAGCTAAGAAAGCGCCAGCGAAGAAGAAGACCGCTGCCAAGAAAGCGCCAGCGAGAAAGAAAACTACTGCCAAGAAGGTAGCCAAGAAAGCGCCAGCGAGAAAGAAAACTGCTGCGAAGAAAATTGTTATTCCACCTGTACCACTGGGCGGTGCTAAGAGCGCATCTCGCGTAAATGTCTCAACTACACCAGCACCTACAACGTCAGCTTCTGCAAAGCCAAGTGCTGCACCAAAGCAAGGCACTTCACCACGTGTATTAATCGCCGCAATTATCGGTATCGCACTTCTTGCCATCGTCGTTATTTCTCGTCCAGCATCTGATTCTGATACTGCAGCACCTGTTGCAACAGAATCTGCAGCACCGGAAATGACAGAAGAAGCAACACCAGAAGCAACAGAGCCAGCAACAACTGAACCAGTTGCTGCGGTTGAAGCTCCAGGTCGCTTCATTGGAAATTGGAAAGATGCTGAGAAATCAGTAATGGTCATTACCTGGAAGGCACCTGCTGCAACAGCAGGACTTACTGGATATAAGTTTGAAGTTCGCTCCGGAATGGGCGAATGGACAGAGTCAGGCATGCTCCCAGCAACTCAACTATCTGTTGAATTTACCAAGGGATCAGCAGATGGTTCAACATCATTCCGTGTCTCATCTGTTTACTCAGATGGACAGATGGCAACTGCAAAGGCATTTGGTTTCGCCGGACAGTTTGCATAATTAGTAAATAATAAAAATCGCCCCCGCGGAATAAACCGGGGGTGATTTTTATTTTCTTTAATTTTTACAGGTAGCTGGCAATCGCTGCAACATAGGCCCGCGCGCCGGCTGGCACCAGGTGAACTCCATCAGGTGCAAAGTATTCAGGATGTCCATCTGAAATCTGATCCCATCTGACAATTATGGTATTTGGATATGTGGCACTGATTTCATTTACCAGAGCATTATTTGCCTCACGCCAAGGGCGTGGTACGGCGGTATTTATAACGATTCTTTGCGGCGCTGCCTTTACCGCTTCAAATATCGCAATTACTTGAGCCCGGGTGAGCGCATTGTTATTGCCGATATTAAATACAACTGGTGAATTCGGCACCATTGACCCATCACGGAGCATTACCTCCAGTAGCTCAGGTGCTTGCCGGCCAACTCGAGCGTTGATTAAAGCGATGGGATGGTTCATTTCTAATACGTGGCGAATACCGAGAATTACCGAATCACCGGTGACCCAGAGACCTGGGTTAGTTGCGTCTTTGATTGGGATGACGACCGGCTTATCGGCATCCTTTAGCAATTGCATAAGTTCTTCGTTCTTTTTATCGGTCGCAACGATTGCACTTACGCTCACCGTTGCTGAAGTAAGTAAGAGAATAGATGTAAGAAGAGTTACGGCAACTTTCTGTTTCCTGCGAACCGCCTTAGTTCGATATTTCATTCCACCGAACCAGTAAGCAACGGCGCCGCTGCGAATAGGAAGTTCTACTAAACGCAGCGATATATCGGCCATCGCCAGCACCAACAAAATCCGCAGCAAGAAGAGCGCCCAATTTTCACCATCAAGATCTACCTGCGGGCGTGAGATTTGAAAAATAACCCAATGCCATAAGTAAATCGCATATGAACGCTCGCCGATCCAGAGTAGTACTTTATTACGTAGCAGTGGTGCGAATCTGGAAGCGGGGTGAACTATAGATATCAAAATAGCGGTGCCAAAGATTCCTGCAAGTGGAAAAGCAATTCTGTAAAGCGTTGGTTTGCTCTCATCGATAAGTGCAAATGTTGCCAAGATCCCGATAAATCCAAATACACCAATGCCATCGATAAAATCTTGCGCCCGACGAGTTACTTGCAAATTAAAGTTTTGTGGGATCCAACTTACAGCGAGTGCGGCACCTAAAAAGAGCCCGATGCTATGGGTATCTGTTCCAAAGTAGACGTGGCTTACTTTGGAAGAAGATGCGGCATCTATTTGAAAGGAGACCAACATCAAGGTAATTCCAGATATCGCAGCAATAGTCAGCGCTGCGGCAGGAATAACTCGCTTACCGAGATATTTTAAAACCAAGAGCAAAATTAGCGGCCAGAGAAGATAGAACTGGGCTTCTACTGCGAGTGACCAAGTGTGTTGTAAAAGTGGTGGTCGTCCGCTGCTTTCAAAGTAATCCTGGTTGTTGAAGACTAGCCACCAATTCATTCCACCAAATAGTGAAAATGGGGCATCTGATAAGAATTTTTTACTTGTATCCGGTGCCCAAAGGCCAACCACGATCGAAGTTACAAGGATCATAAAAACTAGCGGTGGCAGAAGGCGCCGGATGCGCGCCATATAGAAATCACGGAGATCTAATCCACCGCGTTCTTGGATTGAATCTAAGAGCAGCCTCGTAATTACATATCCGGAGATTACAAAGAAGAGGTCTACGCCAAGAAATCCACCAGGAATCCAAGGGATGCCTAAGTGATAAAGCATGACTGCGATAACTGCGATTGCGCGCAGCCCATCTATGGCAGGGATGTACTGGATACCGCGCTTGGTAGCCACTTTAATTACCGACGCTTAGCGGGTTTTTTCTTTGCAGCAGTTTTCTTTGCAGCAGTTTTTTTCACAGGAGCTGCAAGAGCTGGTTTGGTGCGCTGGCTAACCACCTTTTTTGGCCCAGTATCAATAACCGTATTATCTTCATTTAAATTTTCAGTAACGTTTTTATGTAGCTCGGCTAAGCGAGAATATGCGCTATCTAACCGAGATCGGCTCTGCGTGATTGCATTTTCTGCAGCATCGAGTGATTGGGTTTGAATACGATAAAGGCGCTCTGCCTCAGAGATGACGCCACTTAGCCAGTTGCGATATTCGGCTACTTCACCAGTTGCTTCGGTGATGATCCGCTCGCCTTCGCGGCGCGCTGCTAGTGAGAGCGCGGTTACTTCACGACGTTTTTCATCAAAGAGTGATTGTGCTTCTCGTTCTGCTTGCGCAACTCTTTCAGCGGCTTCAGATTCTGCAACGTTAATATATTTACGCCCGCGTGCTTCAGCGCCAGAGAGAATAGAACGCGCCTTTGTCTCCGCACCTTCGAGGGCATCTTTTACTTGGCGCGAGGCTTCTAAAGTAATTCGCTCCGAAATGGAGAGCGCCTTGGCTTCGCGGCTTTGCGCAGATTTAATCATTGACATGGCGGTTTCAGTCGCCAAGATTTCAAACTCTTCCTTACTTAAAGTGGTGATATCCCGGCGAGAGCGCAGGTCATTTAATTGAGATTCCAGTTCGCGGATGCGCTCAACTGAAGAGGGAGCAGCGCTTTCGCTCTCTTTAAAACCAACCCAATTTAGGAAACTCTTCTTCTCAGCCATGTGCCTAGATTAGGGCAAAGGGGCTAACTCTAAAAGTGGGTGATTTATTGGCGGTATATCGCGAAGGAGACGGCGAGATATTGGGAAATCCACGCTGCGAGGACGAAGATATGGAATAACTCGTGGAAGCCGAAGTATTTGGCGTTGCGCCCGGGCTTCTTTAGCGCGTAGAAAATGGCTCCAACTGAATATAAGAGGCCACCGATAATGATCGGGATTAATACCCAGAAACCACCTTTGTCATAGAGCTGCGGTGTGTAGACGATAGCGACCCAGCCAAGGAGTAAGTAGTTGGCGACGTATAACCAACGGGGGGCGTTGATCCAGAAGATGCGAAGTGCGACTCCGGCCAACGCGCCTACCCAGACCACTGCTAATAAAATAGTGCGATCGTTGCCTTGCAATAAGGCAACCGCAAAAGGTGTGTAGGAACCGGCGATCAATAAATTTATATTGGCGTGATCCCAGCGCCGCCAGATCTTCTTCTTTTCGGGAGACCAAGGCACACGATGATAAATAGCAGAGACGCTGAAGAGCATGATCGCGCTGATTGAATAAAGGGCGACTGCAAATTTAAGTGAACTCTTACTTAAGATAAAGAGTACGAGCGAGGCGATAATTACAACTGGGGTAGCACCTAGGTGAAACCAACCGCGTAGCTTTGGCGGAACTGCCGCTGCTAACTTCTCGCGCTCGCTTGACTCTTTGCTCATGCTGAAACTCTACGGCGTAAGAACTGCAATTAGGGTGGCGTATAACTAGGCCATTTCTAGAGCCTGAGAACTGGGGCGCTTTAAAAGGGTGATAGCCCCAGCCTGAGCGTAAAATGTCCGAATATTTCTGAAAATCTTGAGAAATACCCCCTAGTTCTAGTGCAAATAGTTCGCAAAAGGTTCACACTATTGCTCACTGGAAGAAGTCAATGAGGTTCCTCGAGGATCTCATCTCCTTCATCTGGCTTTAGGGGCCGCCTGGTCCTTAAAGTATTAAGCACCCCACGGAGGCTTATTTACATGATTCAACTCACAAGCTCCCAATGGAACCTTGTCTACAACGTATTCTCGTTCGGACTAGTTTCTATGTTGGCATGCACTGTTTACACCCTTGTTTCACAAGGTCGCGTACTTGCTAAGTATCGCAACGCTCTCGTAATGTCATCAATGGTTACATTCATTGCTGGTTATCACTACTGGAGAATCTTTAACTCATTCTCAGAATCATCTGAAGGAATGATGGTTAAAGTTTCTGGAGACCAGGGTGCATTTAACGAGGCATACCGTTATGTTGACTGGCTATTAACTGTTCCTCTACTTCTTGTTGAAGTTATTGCAGTGCTTGCACTTGCAAAGGAAGTTTCTCGCTCACTCATTACTCGTTTGGTTCCAGCATCAGCTGCAATGATCGCACTTGGTTACCCAGGTGAAATCTCAAACGATCAGAACACACAGGTTCT
>CAXNDN010000024.1:0-9920 GCA_964201295.1 Candidatus Planktophila sp.
TTAAAGGCGCGGTACTGGAGCAACCTAGCGAAGAGAATATCCCGCGCTTCAAGCAGTGCGAGGTCTTCTTCATCCTCAACCTCACCGCTAGGCAACAAGCGCGCCGCCTTAAGGTCAAGAAGGGTAGCTGCGATTACTAAGAATTCGGTTGCTTGATCCAGACGCCAGCCCTCACCGGAGAGTTCTAGCGCTCTAATAAAGGCGATGAACTCATCGGTGACCATGCTCAGGGAAACATCGGTGATATCCATCTTGTGGCGCGAGATCAGCTGCAGAAGAAGGTCAAAAGGTCCATCGAAGTTATCTAGGTGCACGCTAAAGCCAGCTCCGATCTCAACATCTTCAGTGCCTGGCGCTGGCGCAGAACTCACCGCGATTGCGCTCTCTGACTCAATATCCACCTGCGAACCTTACTTCTTTACTTGCTCAAAACTGCGCACGGAGCGTAGAGTCGCGCCAACAGAAAGAGGTTTCTCGCTTGAACGCTAAATCGACATTTGATGATGATGTGGCAACTACCGCCACCCTCCTTGGGCGAGAACCAAAGAATTTTCGAATTCCACCCGCACCAGTTGCAGGTCTTGATGCAAAAGTTATCTCTATCTTTAACCAAAAGGGTGGAGTAGGTAAGACAACAACAACAATTAACTTAGGTGCTGCAATCGCCGAACTTGGTCGCCGCGTTCTCTTGGTTGACTTCGATCCACAAGGCGGTTTATCTCTTGGATTAGGCGTTAACGCTCACGCGCTGCCGCTTGAAAATACCGTTTACTACGCTCTGATGACTCCAGAATCAAATATTGATGAGATTGTTCTGAAGTCTTCTGTTGCGAATCTTGATTTCCTGCCTGCCAACCGCGACCTCGGAACTGCAGAGACAACCCTCGGCGCTGAGATTGGTGGCCAACAGTACTTAAAGCGCGCGCTCGCCCGCTTAAAGGATCGCTATGACGTTATCTTGATCGATTGTCAGCCAACTATGGGACAGCTGACAATTAACGCACTTGTTGCGTCTAGCGAAGTTATTGTTCCGCTGCAATGCGAGTACTTTGCACTGCACGGATTTATTGAATTGAAAGGCAACATCGAAAAGGTCAAGAATTTTCTAAATCCAGAGCTCAATCTAATAGGAATTCTGGCTACTATGTATGAAAAGAAGACTGTTCATAATCGTGAAGTTCTGACAGCAATACTTGAAAAATATCCAGAAGATGTATTTGAAACTATTATTGCAAAGACTATTCGCTTTTCGGAGACAACGGTTGCCGGCGAACCAATCACGAGTTATGCATCATCATCGAGTGGAGCTGCTTCCTATCGCAGACTTGCTCGCGAATTAATTGCCAGAGGAGGCGCACGATGACCCGTAGAGCCAGTTTGCCAGGAGCCGATGAGTTATTTCGTGCTAACACCCCAGCACTTAGCGCCGTTCGCCAAGTGGTTGAAGAAGCACCAGAAGTTGCAAAGCCAATCGGCGTTTCTGCTAACCCAAAGAGTAAGAAGGGTGTTCGCTCGACTCCACGTCGTCGTGTTACAACTGTAGATCGCTCACCATCTGGTCGCGAAAGACACGATGAGAAAATAACCGTCTACCTATCCCCCGATGAACTATTTGATTTAGATCAAGCACGTTTAACTCTTCGTGGTGATCTCGGTTTAGCCGTTGATCGTGGTCGCATTGTTCGCGAATCAATTGCAGTAATAGTTGCCGATCTAGAATCTAAGGGCGATCAAAGTATCTTGGCTCGTCGCTTACGCGGAATTTAATTTGCTCGAGGGTGCGCGCTGGCATAGGCCTCGCGCACTTTATCTATAGTAATCAGCGTGTAAATCTGTGTTGTTGTGACAGATGAATGACCCAACAACTCCTGGACTACGCGAATATCAGCGCCACCATCTAGCAGGTGTGTTGCATATGAGTGTCGAAATACATGCGGTGAAACCTTGCCGGTTAACCCGGTTGCCTCAGCGGCGTCAATGACCGTCTGCCATGCACTCTGGCGAGAAAGGCGCGTTCCTTTGGAATTTAAAAAGAGCGCAGAAGTTGCCTTTCCTGACTTTGATTTCTCTAGGTAGGTAGGTCTCAAGCGCACCAAGTAATTTTCGAGAGCATCCTTAGCAAAGCTGCCGAGGGGCACGATCCGTTCCTTAGAACCCTTACCGCGCAACTTTAAAGTTGTTACCTCATCCCCGGTTAGCATCGATTTTCCGAGATCGGCGATGTTTATACCAACAACTTCACTCACGCGCGCTCCGGTTCCATATAGAACTTCTAGAATCGCACGATCTCGCAGCGCCGTGAGATCACCGATACGTTGCGTTGAATCAAGAAGTGCCGTGATCTCGCTGATAGTTAACGCTTTCGGCAATTTCCGAGGCAAGCGATTGGCGCTCATCTCAGTTGTCGGATCAGAAATTGAAAACTCACGTGAGACGAATTTGTAAAATGTTTTAAGTGCCGAAACGGCGCGATTTATAGAAGAGAGCGCCAGCCCACTCTCCTTTAACGAAATCTCGAATTCGGTTGCTATCCCTGAGTCAATTTTCTCGAAATCTAAGGCACGCGATGTTAAAAATGAACCAAAGTTAGATAGATCTCGGGAATAAGCTGCTATTGAATTCGGCGAGAGGCCACGCTCAATTTGTAAATGCTCTAAAAAATTTTGACGAGCGTTTTCAAACTTCATAACCACGAGCGACTAATGCCGCCGAAATCAGACCAACAAATAGTGGGTGTGGTCGTGTTGGACGCGAACGCAGCTCAGGGTGAGCTTGCGTTCCCACGTAATAAGGGTGTACCTCGGACGGTAGTTCCACAAACTCAACCAGGTCGCGCTCTTGAAAAAATCCTGAGAAAGAAAGACCAGCGTTCGAAATTTGATCGCGATACTGGTTATTTACCTCATAGCGGTGGCGGTGGCGTTCTGAAACTTCATTTGCACCATAAGTTTTTGCGACGATCGATCCCGGAGTTAAGGTGGCTTTATACAGCCCTAAACGCATCGTCCCGCCCATATCTGCCTGCCCCGAAACAATCGCTTTCTGATCATCCATAGTTGCAATCACGTGTGTTCCAGATTCCGGAGAAAATTCTGCAGAGTTGGCATCTTTTATCCCTGCCAGATTTCGCGCTGCTTCAATCACCATACATTGCAAACCGAGACAGAGCCCTAAAGTTGGAATCTTATTTATGCGCGCATAGGTCAGTGCACCTAACTTGCCTTCAATTCCACGCACCCCGAAACCACCGGGTACGCAAATTGCATCAACTTCAGATAGAGCTTTCTTTGCACCTTCGGGGGTATCACAACTATCACTTGCAACCCAAATAATTGAAACTTTTGCATTGTTTGCAAAACCGCCAGCGCGTAAGGCTTCCGAAACTGAAAGATAGGCATCTGGAAGGTCGATATATTTGCCGACCAGCGCAACTTTGACTTCATGTTTTGGATGATGCACCTTCTGCAAGAGATCATCCCATTCGCCCCACCGCACTTCATGTCCGCCTAGTGCCAGCCGGCGCACGACATAAGCATCTAAGCCTTCAGCGAAGAGCACTTTCGGAATATCGTAGATAGAAGGCGCATCAACAGCGGCAACTACCGCTTCAACATCGACGTCACACATCAGCGAAATCTTCTTCTTGATACTGATTGGAATCTCGCGATCAGAGCGTAAAACAACTGCATCTGGAGCGATACCGATACTGCGAAGGGCTACCACGGAGTGTTGAGTTGGTTTTGTCTTTAGCTCGCCAGATGGTCCGATGTAAGGGACGAGAGAAATGTGTAGATAGAAAACGTTATCGCGTCCTACCTCCTGGCGAATTTGCCGCGCTGCCTCCAGAAATGGTTGAGATTCAATATCTCCGACCGTGCCACCAATCTCAGTAATAATTACATCGACATCAGAAGAAGATGCTGCCTTCATGCGCTCTTTAATTTCGTTGGTGATATGTGGAATCACTTGCACCGTCTCGCCGAGATACTCACCACGCCGTTCACGTGCAATAACTCGTGAATAAATTTGACCGGTAGTCACATTGGAGGAACCCTCAAGATTGCGATCTAGAAATCTCTCGTAATGGCCGATATCTAAATCAGTCTCAGCGCCATCATCGGTGACAAATACTTCACCGTGTTGAAAGGGGTTCATCGTGCCGGGATCTACATTTAAGTATGGATCTAACTTTTGCATTGTGACGCGGATACCGCGGGCTACAAGGAGGCGACCGAGACTAGAAGCGGTGAGACCTTTACCAAGACTTGAGGCGACTCCGCCAGTTACGAAAATATGTTTAGTCACATGCGCTTGGCCCATGGAAGACAAACCTATCATCCCGAGCCTGCTATTTAAAAATTGACTCGCGCAGCGCTAGCAGTTCAGACGCATGTTCTTGCGCACTAGCTGATCCTTCAAGTCCAGCAAGCATCCGGGCGATCTCCTCAACCCGAGCCTTGTCCTCTAACTTTGTAACATCAGATTGCGAAATAGATCCATCACTACTTTTTTTGACTACAAAATGTGTATCAGCCCACGCCGCAACCTGTGGCAAATGTGTAACAACTATCACTTGTGTATGTTTTGCCAAAGCCGCTAAGCGACGTCCAACTTCTATAGCCGCTTTTCCTCCAACTCCGGCATCGACTTCATCAAAGATATATGTACCAACTGGATGGACTTCTGCCAAAACAACTTCTAGCGCCAACATAATTCGTGACATTTCACCGCCACTTGCACCTTTGCCGATTGCGATTAACGGTGCACCGATATGACCCTGTATCTGCATAACAACTTCATCGCAACCTAAATTAGTGAAATCTGATTCCTTAAGTGCTCCATTGTAATCGGCCGATGCAATAGCTATTGAAAATACGGTATGTGGCATTGCAAGTGCCGCAATCTCAGAAGTTACCGCCTTCGAAAGTGAGAGCGATGCAGAGGTACGAATCTCAGTCAGGACTTTTGCACTTACAACGAGATCCTTTTTGATCGCAGAAAGTTGCGCCTGTAACTCTTTGATTCGATCTTCTCCACCATTTAGATCAGCAATCGCTTCCTTCGCACCCTTTGCACGCGCCGACAACAACACCAGGTCTTCATCTGCAGCGATCGAACTTCCATACTTCTTTAGGAATGCGTTTATCTCCGCCTTGCGGCTATTGAGCGAATCCAATTTTCCGGGATCTGCTTCAAGCGCGGCTAAATATGAGTTCAATTCACGTGCGGCATCATCGATTAGATAGAAACCTTCAGCGATCGTAGCGGCTATCTCATCTAACTTAGAATCTTTTCCCTTCGCTATATCTAAAAATCTGCGCGCCGCGCCTAGAACGCTCAGTGCACCTGATGCTTCGTCGCTAACTGCTTCCGTGGCGCCGGCGCTTGCAGCACGTAGATCTTCAACGCTCGATAACCGAGCGATTTGATTTGTAATATCGGAATACTCTCCACGAACCGCTTTCAATTTCTGCCAAGATTGCAGGAACTCTTCTAAATCACCGATCTCACGATCTCGCTTGCTTGCGCTATCTAGAGCTGCCTTTATGCGGGCTTTCAAATCGTTATAACTCGCAAAGACCTCTTGATAACTCTTTAGAGCAACGGAAAAATTGGCGCCTGCATAGCGATCCAGGAGCTCCCTCTGACGGGCAGGTTTAACTATTTGGTGATTGGCGGCTTGACCGTGAATTTCAACTAACTGATCTGCGAAGTTTGCCAAGGTTGCAGCCGGAACAGTTGTCCCACCTGCAACCGCTTTGCTTTTACCGTCACTGTTAACAGTCCGCGTCAAAATCAATGAACCCTCTGAAATATCTGAACCCGAACTGTCGGCGATCTCTCTTAAATCTGCAGTGACTGTTGGAAGGCTAAATTGCGCTGAAGCGGTTAATCGTTCACTACCAGTGCGCACTAACGCGCTATCGCTCTTACCGCCAAGAACAAGTGCTAGAGCAGTCAAAATCATGGTCTTACCTGCACCGGTCTCCCCCGTTAAAACATTTAGACCGCTGCCGAGTTCAAGGGTGGATTGATCAATAATTCCGAGATTACGTATGGAAATTTCTTCTAGATAAGTACGTTCACTCACCGCGCCAGCCTTCAACGGGGAGTTTAAATTTTGCAACAAGTCGATCGGTAAATAGGGTCGGCTTAATGTGCGCAAGCTTTATTACTGACGCATCTTTAGTTATATGTACTTGGTCTCCTGCTTTTAACGCTAATTTACGCAAGGAGTCACCAGATAGCAGCGCACCGGTTGACTCGATCTCCACAACGATCTCTGAAGTTGGTGAGACCACCATTGGACGAGCAAAGAGCGCGTGCGCAGAAATCGGAAGAAGAACCAGCGCATCGATCTCGGGCCACAGAACTGGACCACCTGCGCTAAATGCATATGCGGTCGAACCGGTTGGCGTCGAACAAATCAACCCATCACAACCCCAACGGGATAGCGGGCGATTATCGATCTGCACAAAGAGTTCCACCATTGTCGTGCCATCACGTTCAACGGTAACTTCATTTAGCGCCCAGCCCGCAGCAATAACTGCACCATCACGCACAACTGAATATTTCAGAGCCATGCGATTCTCGATTACAAAATCTTTCGCGACAATGCTCGCAGCAATCTCAACAGGCGCTGGCTTCTCAACCTCCGCTAAAAATCCAACGTGTCCTAAGTTAATTCCCAAGATCGGAATATTCTGTCCCCGCGCTATTTCCGCAGCACGCAAAATAGTTCCATCTCCCCCAAGTACAACGACGACTTCCGCCGTAGCTAAGGATTCCGCATTCATCTGCGATATTCCTAAGACGCCTACCTCGGAGGGCGTTGATAGTGTGAAACCCTCTTTTAACAAGATCTGCGAAATCTCTCTCGCTGCGGTAACCGCTTCAGTGCGAGATGGATTGATAACAAAAATGGCATGGCGTGACATTAGGCAGGCCCCATCGCAATTGCTCTATCAACTGCTGCTTCATCTATGGCAGGTGCGCCGCGACGTAGCCATAAGAAATATTCAACATTTCCGGCGGGTCCTGGAAGCGGTGATGCCGCGATCCCCATTGTGCCGAGACCAACATCGTAAGCAGATTCTGCGACATCTAAAACCGCGCAGCGACGTAGCGCTGGATCGCGAACGACCCCACCAGCGCCGAGTTTTTCGCGGCCTACTTCAAACTGCGGTTTAACCATCAACACGAAGTCAGCGTCTGGCTTTGAGACTGCCGCTAGCGCCGGTAGAACTAATGAAAGTGAGATGAAAGAGAGATCGGCGACGACGAGATCGATCTCTTCACCCACCATATCGCCAGTTAAATGGCGAATATTTGTGCGGTCCAAGATTTTTACGCGCGGATCTTGGCGCAACTCCCAAGCTAATTGTCCATAGCCAACATCAACTGCAACAACTAACTTCGCTTCGCGACGAAGTAATACATCGGTAAAGCCACCAGTTGAAGCGCCAGCATCTAAACAGTTGCGTCCAGCGACTTGAACATCAGCAAAGGCATCGAGTGCGCCAGCTAACTTATGTCCCCCGCGCGATACAAAGTCATCACGATCGCCCTGCAAGGTAATAGATGTTTCAGCATCAACTTGGGTCGCCGGTTTAGTGGCAGGAATTCCAGAGACTAGAACTGAGCGAGACTCAATTAGATCGGCAGCGTGCTCGCGAGAACGTGCAAGTTCTCTGCGCACCAACTCTGCATCTAATCTCGTCTTCATATCCTCAACCCGTTACAAACTTTTATAGACCGTCGATGGTATTTAAAGCCTCTTGCAATTTTCCATGAAGCGCTTCAAAACGAGCAGCGTGTTCGGTGAGATCGGCGTGATCAATATCGTTTAGCTCAATCTTCACTTCTTCAACTAGGTTAAACTCAGCGCTAACTTCGGATTTGACTTCGTTGCTGTTGAAATCGCTCATCTCTTGACCACCTTCTTAACGCTCTTTTTTGCCGTCACTTTCTTAGCAGTCTTCTTTACTGGAGATTTCTTAGCGGATGTCTTCTTCGCTGGACTCTCTCCCTTAAGAGCGGCAACTTGCGCTGCTAAACGATCAAATTCTTCGCGTTTGATAAAGCCCATCTTCGCAACACTTGCTTCAACCTCTTCGTGGATCTTGGCCTTAAGAGCATCCGCGCTTTCGCGCGCCCAAGAATTAACCGCAGCAGCAACTTCAGCGGGAGTTCGCTCTCCTTCGGTAACTTTGCTGATGTAGGTGCGCAGAGTTGAGAAGATATCGTTCGAGGCTTTTGACATGGACTCAGCCTATCCAAAAACCTCAATACGCTCCCCTTCGGGCACTATAGGCGGGAAATTTCGCTCGCCTCTATCTGCCAACGAGAGGCTAGACCGGCAGGGCTCTGCCAAAACCTTCGGTGAACCGAGCCGCTGACTTCGATCCACTCATCGCTCTTCAGGGAGAGCGCGGTTTTACGAGTTTTTCCACTCCAAGCGGCGATATCTAAGGTGTCGACTCCATCGCGATCTACCCGCGTAATGATTAATCGGAATTCAACGACCTTATCGCCACTCGGTAACTCTTTAACCGTTGCCGGCGCAGATACTCGCCCACGTAGCAGTAAATCATTTAGGGAAAGATCGATCTTCTCTTCGACAGTTTCTTTAGACTTTGTACTACTGCTCTTTGTCGCCATTACTTCTCCTTTGATTTAGCAGCACCTAACAGATGCATCTATGGAGGAGATTTTTACAACCTGGTCTGACAACTTGATTCGATATAGCAGCGTTCTGTGGAAAAGTCAGGCCCGCTCTGTCGCATCGGTCACTTCATCGTGATCAATTGCAGCGCATTTACCAAACCATTCACGCGCTTCTTCTTTGCGGCCGGCGACGAAGAGAGCATCGGCATATGCATAACGTAAGCGAACTGCCCATTCTTCATTTTCAGTCTTCAGCTCTTTACAGGTCAAAGTGATAACTGCAGCATCGAGTTCGCCTAAATCACGACGGGCACCAGAGGCAACAATTCGCATCTCTATCTCTTCTGGCTTGGCAAGGCGTTTAACCTCATCAGAACCAGCCAAATTCAAGGCTTTTAGCGGGCGTTGCAAACCACGTTCGCAATCTGCCATCACCGGCCACATCGATACATCTCCCGAAATTCTATGGGCAGCGCGTAACTCTTTTAACGCGATCTCATAATGTCCGGCGCGATATGCGGCGTAACCAGCGCTCTCGCGTACAACCGCCAAGCGACCGGCGTGATGTGCTGCTGCTAAGCCATGCTTATGGGCAAGTTCCGGATCAGAATCCATATGAATATTGATACAAACTAAATGGCGTGCAACAACCTTTGCATTCTCTGCCGACAAACTCAGTAACTCTGCCCGAACACTTTTCTCTAACTCCTCGCCAGTGACATCATCTGGAATATCTGGTTCGAAGATGCGTGGACGGATACGCGATTGATCGCGATCCTGTGGAGTCGCACGAAACCCGCGTGGATCGCTGACTTCACGACCCGAGCTGACGTTGCGAGTAGCGCCGCGGCGGTCACTTGAACCGCCACGTGCTGGTAAATCTTCGCGGCGACGATCCTTATTCGGTCCACTTGCAGGACGAGATGATGATGGGCGGCCTGTAGAAGGTCGCGAAGATGAAGATGATGAGGGCCGGCTGGATGGACGTGATGAGTTGCCATCGCCCGAATTTCTGGGAGGTTTTCTCTCATCCATTTCCTGCTCCTCTATTTATATTTTTTTTGTTGATCAGCTGCGGTAAGTGTACGAGAAAAGTCTCTTAGGAAATAAAAAAGGGGCACTCGTGAAAGTGCCCCTTTTTATAAAAGAAGTCCGGCGACGTTCTACTCTCCCACAAGGTCACCCTTGCAGTACCATCGACGCTGAGAGGCTTAACTTCCGGGTTCGGAATGGGACCGGGTGTTTCCCTCTCG
>CAXNDN010000025.1:0-9611 GCA_964201295.1 Candidatus Planktophila sp.
TGCCGACCAAGAGAATTTCACGGCTCTCGCATCAACCCTTCCTGGTTCAGATGAAGAGCGCTCTTCCTTGCAGAAAGATTTAAGAGTCACTGAGATCTATCCGCTCACCCTCTTTGCAGTAGCCGGAATGTTGCTCTTTCCATTAGCAACTGATCTCATCACCCTCTTTGTGGCACTCGAGATGCTCTCACTTCCGCTCTACTTATTGGCGGGACTTTCGCGCCGCCGCCGCTTGATGTCGCAAGAAGCAGCGCTTAAGTACTTCTTACTTGGTGCATTCTGTTCTGCATTTTTCTTAATGGGCGTTGCTTATCTCTACGGATATTCGGCATCGACAACATTTGCTGGCATTCATGCTTCCATCGTCGGTAGTACAGGTAACGATATTTACCTCTTGTTAGGAATCGCATTTCTCTCTATTGGATTGCTCTTCAAAGTTGGAGCAGTGCCATTTCACGCGTGGTCTCCAGATGTCTACCAAGGGGCACCGACTGCAGTTACTGCATTTATGGCAGCAGCTACAAAGGTTGCCGCATTTGGTGCGATGTTACGCATCTTCTACGTTTCATTCGCAGAGGCTTACTGGCAATGGCGTCCTGCGCTAATCGCAATTGCGCTAATTACAATGGTCTTTGGCTCACTCGTTGCGATTGCACAACGTGATGTTAAGCGCATGCTGGCTTACTCATCTATCGCCCATGCTGGCTTCTTACTATCTGGAGTTATTGCGCTTAATAAATCTGGTTTAGATGCCTCAATCTTCTATCTCTTTGCCTACGGCGTTGCCACTGTTGGCGCTTTTGGCATTGTGACTTTGGTGCGAGATTCAGCAGGTGAAGTCACTGACTTAAATCGCTGGAGCGGTCTCGGAAAGCGTTCTCCTTGGGTAGCTACTGCCTTTGCCGGATTCTTACTGGCCTTCGCAGGTATTCCACTTACTAGCGGATTTATTGGAAAGTTCTCGATCTTCTCTGCCGCATACGAAAGTGGATCTACCGCAATCTTGATTACCGGCGTACTTTCATCTGCAATCGCCGCCTTCTTCTATATTCGCGTAATTGTTCTGATGTTCTTTAAAGACCCAGTTGAAGATGGAACCAGCGTAGTTATCCCATCTATTTATACCCAGATCACAATTATTGTTTCAGCAGTTGTGACTTTCGCTTTGGGAATTTATCCAACGCCTTTGATTAACCTCATTCAAAGCACCGCCAGTTTCCTTCGCTGATGGCATCTTTCGGAATCCCAGATCTAGATCCCTCTTTAGAGGCTGATCTATCGCTTGGCATGCAGGGTGTGGAAGAGTTGCTACGAGAACATATAAAAGGTGAGTACCCACTTGTTGAAGAGACTTCGCGTCACTTAGTTGCTGCTGGTGGCAAAAGGTTACGTCCACTTCTAACGCTGATCGCTTCACATTTTGGTGATAGCACCCGCAAAGAGATCATTCCAGCTGCTGTCGTTTGCGAGCTAACACATTTAGCAACGCTTTATCACGACGATGTCATGGATGAAGCGCCGCTACGTCGCGGGGTTGAAAGTGCAAATAATCGCTGGGGAAATACCATCGCAATTTTGACTGGCGATTACTTATTCTCTAAGGCATCAGATTTACTTGCAGATCTTGGTCCCGAAGCGGTCCGCTTACAGGCGCGCACATTTGAGCGCTTAGTAATTGGTCAAATTATGGAGACGCAAGGGCCACAAAACGGTGAAGATCCACTATCTCACTACATGCGGGTGGTGGGGGATAAGACTGGTTCTTTAATTGCCACCAGTGCGCGTTTTGGATCGATGTTATCTGGTGCCCCTCGCGAAATTACCGAGACGCTAACAAAGTTCGGCGAACAAATCGGAATCGCCTTCCAGTTAGCCGATGATGTAATTGATATTGCCAGCGAATCAAATGAATCAGGTAAGACTCCTGGTACTGATTTACGAGAAGGCGTCTTAACCTTAGTGACGCTAAATGTGATCGCATCTGGCAAGGGTGAAGATGCCGAATTGCAACGGCTTTTGAGCGCACCAATTCATGATGAAGAGACGGTCCAGCAAGTATTAAGAGCGCTGCGTAACCACGATGGCTTAAACCAGGCGCGCGAGCAATTGAGTCAGGTTGCTAAAGAAGCAAGAGTTGCTCTAGGTCCTTTGCCGGTAAACCCAGCAACTGGCGCACTCTTTTCGCTATGCGATGCTGTTATTGACCGCTCTGCCTGAACGAACTAAATCGTAAGCTAAAGCAAATAAAGCAATCCAGATAATAAAAAAGCCAACCCATCGGGCCGTTGACATTACTTCGTGATTAACCCATACGCCAATGATAAAAGTCAGAGTTGGAGTTATGTATTGCAGCAGACCAATTGTCGTTAGAGGCAACCGAGTTGTAGAAGCATTAAATAAAAGTAGTGGTATGGCGGTAACAGCGCCAGCGCTAATTAATAAGATTGTGATGGATACGCCTTGGCCAAATTGACCTTCTCCTGCGGAGCCTAAAAAAACGAGGTAAGCGCAATACGGAATAAAGGCGATCAACGTTTCGATCGCTAGACCTTCAACAGCACCTAAGCCAAGTTGTTTTTTAATTAATCCGTATGTTCCCCAGGAGAGAGCCACCCCAAATGCCACCCAAGGCAAGCGTCCATAATCAATCGTCAGAACAAGCACGCCAATCGTTGCTACTGAAACAGAAACCCATTGCAAAGGGCGCATACGCTCCTTTAGAAGAATAATTCCGAAGGCGATAGCGATTAGTGGGTTGATGTAATAACCGAGCGATGCCTCAACTACATGTCCGTTATTTGTAGCCCAGATATAGATTAACCAGTTGATTGAAACTAAAATAGACGCTGTAAAGAGTTTAGCGGCGACTTTTGGGCGTTTAAAGGTAGCTAAAGTTGATTTAAGCGATTTAGTGATCGCAAGAATAATAAAACAAAAAGCCATCGTCCAAACGGCGCGATGTGAAACTATCTCCAGCGGTGTCGCTGGCTTGAGCAGTGGCCAATACAGTGGGAAAAGCCCCCAAAGCACATAGGCACCAAGCCCATAAACAAGGCCAAGTTTTTCTTTATTCAATTAACGAAAATTCACAAATTGAACAGCGAAATCCCATTTGCCTTCTTTGATCATCGCCATCGTCGCTTGCAGATCGTCACGGCTCTTGCTAGTTACACGCAGCTCATCACCTTGAATCTGTGACTTTATTGATTTTGGTCCTTCATCGCGCAAAAACTTCGCGATCTTCTTGGCATTCTCAGTTGAGATGCCCTCTTTAAGTGGGCAGGAGATCTTGTAGATCTTTCCAGAAAGTTGTGGCTCGGCTGGATCGATGTGCTTGAGAGAAACTCTGCGCTTAATCATCTTATCTTTTACGACATCTAGGGTTGCCTTAGCCCGCTCTTCGGTATCGGCTTCAATATTGATTTTCTCGCCAGCCATCTCAATTTTGGCACCAGTGTTTTTGAAGTCAAAACGAGTATCGATCTCGCGGATCGCTTGGTTAATTGCATTATCTAATTCCATACGATCAATCTTGGAAACTACATCGAAACTGCTATCAGCCATGGTGGCCCTCCTCAACAGAATGGGTTTCAATCAACCCAATATGAGGTAAGGCTATCGCGCCCAAGGTAAATATTGAAGTTCAGCGTGGATAGACTGCAATTATGAAGTTTTCGAAGTTTCTTTTTGTAGCAGGGCTTTTGGCGCTCTCCTTATTGGCGCTACCTGCCTCTGCGCACACAGCATTAGTGAGTGCAGATCCAGCAGTAAATTCAACGATAGATCTCTTGCCTCCAGTTATCTCGCTTAATTTTGCAGAAGACTTAATAAGTATCGGAGGCTCAAATTCGATCTCTGTTAATGATGAATCAGGAACCAATCTTGCTTCGGGAACACCCGAAGTCTCCGGCGCAGTTCTGTCGATAAAGCTAAATGAATCTGCTGTTATTGGTTTAATTAAAGTTGATTATCGAGCGGTAGCAGCTGACGGCCACGTAATTACAGGCGATTATCAATTTAGCATTTCACCAAAAACTCTTTCAGAGACCGCTACGAGAACTTCTGAAGAGATTGTGCCTACGAGCAAATCTGGAAATAAAATTTCCATTTATTTAATTATCAGCGCTACTTTGGTTGTTGGCGGAGGATTACTGCTCTTCTTTATCTGGAAAAGACAGTCTAAATAGCCGATTACCCCTCAATAATATTTTGAGGTAATCTAGCGCCCGCCGTAAAAGAATGACCCTGGCGGGTTGCCCGAGCGGCCAATGGGAGGGGACTGTAAATCCCCCGGCTCTGCCTTCGAAGGTTCAAATCCTTCACCCGCCACACTAAACAGTGATGTGGATTCAGTTTAAAACACGGGATCTATGTTGTAGTAAGAGTTCGGTGCAGTATTGTAATGATAAAGCCGAAAAGGAAGATATGTCCGATTCTACATCGCACAGTCCGAAGTTCCGTAAGCCTGCGTCCATTCCACAAGAGGTTAATTGGAAAACACTATTTAGCGGCGACCCACAAGATGGATGGATGCATTCTGGAATTGGAATCTTGAGCGATGGCCATATAGTTTTCGAGTCCCCTGGTGGGCGTGCATTTATTGTCTTAAATCCCGCCGATGAAACCTTTGTTAAGGTCGATGTGAATGCCGCTGTCCTGCACGGGATAACAGTCGTTTCGAACTCCAGTGATGACTCATTCTGGATTTGTGATCCAGGTGGTACGACCGCGGCTCAAGTGCTTTTAGTAAATCGCAAAGGTGAAGTACTGCGCACGATTTCAAGACCCAACACTAAAGATGGCGATGCCATTACTTGGAAACCTACAACCCTTGCAATTGTTGAAGAAGAGGGGCCTTACAAGGGAGATATTTGGATTGGTGATGGATATGGGGAAAGCTTGGTTCATCGCATCAAGCCTGACGGAAACTCTGAAACCTTTGATGGTTCTTCCACTTCCCTGGTTTTCAACTGCCCACACGGAATTTTCATTGATACCCGTGGGCCGCAATCACTTGTGGTTATTGCTGACCGACGAAATAAAAGAATTGTTTTTTTCACCCTCAATGGAGAGTATGTAAAGTCAGTAAGTTCCGAGTTAATGATTGGCCCTTCATCATTTGCCATTCGTAATGATCTTCTGATTGTGACCGATCTTTATGGTGCGATGCTTTCGGTAGACCTTGCTGGCAACGTGGAAATTCTCATTCCTAGTATTAAGCCAGAGCGCGGTGAGGGTTGGCCCAATCAGATAAAAGATGGAGAAACTCTCGCCCCTGATGTAATAGATGGCGCCGTAAACAGTCCCCATGGTGTTGCGGTTAATTTAAGTGGAACAGTCTTCTTTACAGAGTGGTATTTCGGGGGTCGAGTAGTTCGTATTTATTGAACAACTCGCTTTCTTATCGGCTCTTATCTGTCTTTCGGGCGGCTCGAGACAGGAATAGCGCAAAGACAAGCGCTAAAACGATTCCGGTATTAACACCCATTTCAATTAGGGCGCGATTGAAGTACTCAGTTGTCTTCTCTTTCTCCATTGTTAGAGATGCGCCTACGGTAAGTATGTGACGAACGGCAGCGATAACACCGATAATCAAAAAGTTATCAAGTTGGAAAATACCATCAGTGAAACGCACGATCACAGTGCGCATAATTTCTAGAATAATTACAACAAACAAAATGTCATTAATTCCCTGAATCATTCCAAGTGGGAAAAAAGGGCGAGTTTCAATGAGGCGCTGCAAACTGTAACCAGCAGCAAGTACTGAAATGACGAATAAAACGATTCCAAGGAATCCGTGCAAGATATCTTCGAGCTTGTCTATAAAATTGTCAGGGATAAGTGACTCGTCGTTGGTAAGCAAACCTTTTATTGATTTGTATTTCACGAGCGCTCCTCAATCCTCCTTGGGCAATAGTTAAGGGTAAGCGCAGGTCCAAACCCTTGCAATATGAAAGTAAAGGATGCCCTCTCTGGCTCAGGTAGCGTCTAGAGCAGGGTAAATGGGCAGACATCATTTGCATATCTTTCGCAAGTAGACACGGCTAATCACCACTAATAGCCTTTGGGAGTATTGCTAACTCCACGAAAGGGAGACAACGTGCAGAAAAAGAAGTCACTCATATTCGCAGTATCAATTGCTCTTGCATTTGGATTAACTGCTTGTTCAAACTCAGAATCGACTGATGTCGCATCAGCATCTTGCGAAAAGGCAGATCTTGCAACAGTTACTGCTGGCAAACTAACGATTGCAACTGGCGAGCCTGCTTACTATCCGTGGATTATCGACGATAAGCCAGAGTCTGGTGAAGGCTTTGAAGGCGCAGTTGCCTACGCAGTTGCCACGCAACTCGGTTTCTCAAATGATGAAGTTGTCTGGGTTCGCACCACTTTTGATGGCGCTGTAACACCTGGAGAAAAGAACTTTGACTTCAACTTGCAGCAATTCTCAATCACAGAAGAGAGAAAGACTGCAGTTGATTTCTCTTCTCCTTATTACACAGCTCCACAAGCGATCGTTTCTTACAAGGGCAGCAAGATCGCCGGCAAGACATCTATTGCAGACCTTAAGGACGCAAAGCTTGGTGCAGCAGTCGGCACAACATCACTCGATGCAATTGAAAACCAAATTGGCATCAAGCCACAGGTATTTAATGACAACGCTGCTGCTGTCACTGCGCTAAAGAATGGTCAGATTGATGGTCTAGTAGTTGACTTACCAACTGCCTTCTATCTCTCAGGAGTTGAAGTAACAGATGGCTTAATTGTTGGTCAGCTGCCATCGACTGGTGCGGGCGATCAATTTGGTCTCTTGCTTGCAAAGGGCAGCATGATCACAACATGTGTTTCTGGCGCTGTAGATGCAATAACCGCTGATGGCACATTGGCTGCGATTACTGATAAGTGGCTTGCCACTGATGCAGGCGCACCAGTATTAAAGCCATAAGTAAACACAGTAAAAGTTAGATAAACGCGGTAGTTTGGCGGCCATGTCAGAGAAGAAAACCTCTGCTTGGTCGCCAAGCTCACGTGAATTAGAACGTCGCGCACTTCGTCGTAAGTTAAGTCGAAAGCAAGTGATCATTGCCGCAGTCTCATCAATCTTGGTACTAGGCACGCTCACAACAATTTTAATTACTTCACCTGGCTGGGAAGTTGTAAAATCCACCTTCTTCGATATTCAATACGGAAAAGAAGTATTTCCAACAGTAGTAAAAGGGCTTTGGATTAATCTGCAGCTAACTTTCTTTGGTGGATTAGCCATTGGAATCATCGCTATGGGCCTGGCGCTACTGCGAACGACCAAATCTCCGGCGCTAACTCCATTTAGATTCTTAGCAACTGCCTACGTAGATATCTTCCGTGGCGCCCCACTTATCTTGATTATCTTGTTGGTGGGCTTTGGTGTTCCAGCCCTGCGATTGCAAGGCATTTCTAGCAATGTAATTGTGCTCGGCACAATCGCGGTGGTTCTTACTTATTCAGCATATGTCGCTGAAGTTATTCGCTCCGGAATTC
Organism: Candidatus Planktophila sp.; assembly: GCA_964201295.1. Taxonomy (GTDB): domain Bacteria; phylum Actinomycetota; class Actinomycetes; order Nanopelagicales; family Nanopelagicaceae; genus Planktophila. Next base: position 7,519 of record CAXNDN010000025.1, read on the forward strand.
TCTCAATACATCCCAGTCAAAGAGCTGCCGCTAGATCTCTCGGGTTAACTTCCGGCCAGTCCATGCGCTTTGTGGTTCTGCCGCAGGCGCTGCGCCGAGTTGTACCGCCGCTTTTAAATGATTTTGTGTCGCTCTTAAAAGATACCGGTTTGGTTTCAATTCTGGGTGTGACCGATGCGGTGCGTGCGGCACAAATAAATGCCAGCCGCACCTTTAATTACACACCATATGTAGTTGCCGCAATTCTATTTTTGCTTATTACGATTCCGATGACGCGTTACACCGATCGAGCCATTAGACAGCGCACTCAAGCACAAAATTCAGAAGGGGCGATTTAATGGCAAACGTCCTGGAGTTACAGAGTGTTCGCAAAGCGTTTGGTTCAGAAGTTGTCTTAAATAATCTCTCGTTACAAGTGCCAGAGCACACTGCAACGGTGTTGATCGGTGCATCTGGATCGGGCAAATCAACTTTGCTCCGGTGCATTAACTTGCTAGAAACGATTGATGATGGACAGATCTTATTAGATGGATTAGAGATAACTGATCCGGCGATCAAGGTTGATGATGTACGCCGCAGATTGGGAATGGTCTTTCAATCATTTAACCTCTTTCCTCATAAAACTGTTTTGGAGAACATCACCCTTGCACCTGTAAAAGTTCAAAACAAAAGCGTTGAAGAAGCACGCGATATCGCCAAAAAACTTCTCTCCCGATTTGATCTAGCCGATAAAGCAGATCAATATCCAGATCGACTCAGTGGAGGCCAGCAACAACGCGTGGCAATCATTCGTTCACTTGCAGTAAATCCTCGACTTCTCTTGTTGGATGAAATTACATCAGCGCTAGATCCCGTTCTTGTAAATGAAGTCTTAAGCATTGTCCGCGATTTAAAGCACGATGGAATGACAATGGTTCTGGCGACGCACGAAATGGGTTTTGCAACACAAGTCGCTGATGAAGTTTGCTTCCTTGAATCAGGAAATATTCTTGAACGTGGCGGCGCTGAGCAGGTACTTAAAAACCCCTCTAATCCGAAGACGCAGGAGTTCTTAAAGCGTGTGCATCAAGCAGGGCGACTTTAGATTTAATTTTTAAGGTGATAAGTTCAATGCCTTAAACAAGGAGTAGGTAAATGTCTAGCGTTTTTGAGGCAATCGTTTGGCAGGATGGAAAGATCATCTTGCTGGATCAGACAAAGATTCCTGCATCCGAAACCTATAACTTATACGATGAAGTAGCCGACTTTATTAGTGCTATTCAGAATTTAGTTGTACGCGGCGCTCCTGCGCTAGGAGTTGCAGGTGCGTACGGAGTTGTACTCGCGATTGATGAAGCCACTCGCAAAGGACTCAGCTCTGCAGAGCTAGAACGCAATATTGATCTACTTCGTGATGCTAGACCCACCGCAGTCAACCTCGCCTGGGCAGTTGAACAAATCCGCAAACATTTACCAGCGGGCAGAGATGCAGTCCTTGCCGCGGCGCATCAATTAGCGCGTGAAGATAAAGAATCAAGCATCAGCATGGGAAATATTGGCGCTGACTGGCTTATCAATAAATTAGGTAACAAGCCTTTAACACTGCTCACTCATTGCAATACTGGATCACTTGCTACGACCGGAACAGGCACGGCTCTCGGTGTAATTAAAGAGTTGCATAAGCGCGCAAATGTAAAAGAAGTTTATGCAGATGAAACACGGCCTTTATTACAAGGCTCCCGCCTTACTGCTTGGGAGTTAATGAAATCTGAGATTCCATATCGTATCGAACCAGATGGCGCTGCAGCGATGGCGATTTTAAGTGGACGAATTGATGCTGCGCTGATTGGTGCAGACCGGATCGCTAAGAACGGTGATTCTGCAAATAAAATTGGTTCACTTGGGGTTGCCCTCGCTTGTCACGCAGCGGGTATTCCATTTTTAGTCGTTGCACCTGAATCAACTGTGGATCGCTCGATCGCAACTGGTGAGGCTATACATATCGAAATTCGCAGCGATGAAGAGTTAACTCACTTTAAGGGTGTTCAAGTTGCACCTATTGGGGCGAAGACATTTAACCCGGCATTTGATGTGACGCCAGCAAAGTACATAAG
>CAXNDN010000026.1:0-9071 GCA_964201295.1 Candidatus Planktophila sp.
GATGAACCCCACTGACCTAATCCGTAATTCCAGTTGGAGGAATCAAAAGGAAAGGGAGCAGATAAATCCCCTGCAAACCTTGCTAGCCGAACTTGCCCTTCATAAGAGATGCTGACCGCCCAGAAATTGCCATCATCTAAACGAGATAAGTCATCGCTGACTTCAATTAACGAATACGCAAACCTGCCACCCATCCAAAAGCAGTCTTGACCCAGATCCATACCCCCAACGCTACGGTGAAATCTGCCGCTTTGGCGGTTAGCCCCTTGCTGCGCTAGATTTGTCCACGCACGAAATGCGGACGTAGCGCAGCTGGTAGCGCGGAACCTTGCCAAGGTTCAGGTCGCGGGTTCGAACCCCGTCGTCCGCTCGGATTAACCGCCGCTTTGGAATTAATTTTTCGGGTGGCGGTTTCTCTATCTTGAAATATCAGAAAATAGTAATAAATAGTAATAAAGAGGTTAAGTCAGTAAAAGTTTGGTCGGATGGCCGAGAGGCGAGGCAAGGGACTGCAAATCCCTCTACACGGGTTCAAATCCCGTTCCGACCTCCAAGTAGCACTACAAGTAGGAATTGATCAAAGTCGATCAGGAGAAGTAGATGACAGAAGATGAATCACAACGCCCGTGGGGACGTTATGAAATCTTGTCGGAAAGCGATGCCTATAAAGTAAAAACTATCTGGGTAAATCCAGGTAAGCGTCTTTCCTATCAGCGCCATGAAAAACGCGCTGAGCATTGGTTCATTGTGCAAGGAGATGCGCGCATTACTTTAAACGGCGATATCTTTGAAATGGGTGCAGGTGATTCCATTGATATCGAAATCGGTGATCTGCACCGTATCGAAAATATCGGCTCGGAGGATGTAATTTTTGTAGAAGTTCAAACCGGCACCTACTTTGGTGAAGATGATATTGAGCGTATTGAGGATGATTTCGGGCGCTAAAGCGCTCGGCTATACTTTCCCAACAATTTAATAAATACCGAAAAGATTTAGACCCGGACGATTGGCTCAGCGGTAGAGCACCACATTGACATTGTGGGGGTCACTGGTTCGATCCCAGTATCGTCCACGTAACGCAGTGAAGTGGCGTGTAAGCATCGTCCACGTAACGCAGTTCTTACTGCGACTTCTTGAAGACGGCTAAGTAGGCCGGATGAACTGGCCAAAGCTTTGTAAGAACGGCCGGAAAATGTGGAAGATAAGAGTCTCGTAGCGTTTCAAATCCCTCGGCCTCAAAGAGTTTGCGCACAGTCTTACCTGAAGGTCTATAAATGTGTGTTGGATCTGAGTCATAGAGTTTGGAATACTCCCAGCGAGTTAACCAATTCGAAATTGTTGGCATATGAACAAGAACAATTGCGTCAGGTTTTGCTGACTCACTAATTGACTGGATACCCGCCTCCGGGTCCGATAAATGTTCAATGATATTAATCGCCAAAATTAAATCGAATTTCTGAGAAAAGGGGCTTGGATCTTGAAGATCCCCCTGCTTGAAAAATCTATCTGGTTTTCTTCCTGCTGCAACTTCAACAGCGTGATGGGCAATATCAACCCCGCTTAGGGTTCGCGCGCCTTCAAATGCATCTAAGAGCCACCCATAACCACATCCGACATCGAGCACATCAGATTGAGAAAGCTTGTGGGTGCTGTACTTGGCGTAAGTATTGAAGAGAATCTTGTCGCGCCACTTATCAAAGACTGTTTGTTGGGGTTCACCTTGCTTAGAGGTTGCGCCATAGAGTTGGGAGAAGTATTCAAGATTTGCGGCTTCACGATTCTTGTCCATTAGAACCCCTCGCACTTTCAACTCAACTTGAGGAAAAGTACCAGTTTGAGGAGATTTTGCAGATAGGCGCTCGAAGATGAACCCCCAGTCGGTGGACTCCCACCTTCTCCTTGGCTGGCCAAATACCCTTCGGCGGGCCAGCTCCAGCCCCTCAAAATCACCCTGAAAACGAATACAAATCGTTATAACTGGCGGGTAGCCAAAATGTGGGAATTGTCTTACTATTTCCAGCACTAGGTCCAACAAATTCATCTCTAATTCACGTGTGGTTAACAAGTTATTCACTCGTGGTTATTGGTGAAGCCCTCGCGGTCCAAACTAAAAGGAGAAAAATAAGCATGAAAAGAAACTTGGTATTACGTGCCTTGGCAACTGTGGCGTCATCAGCGCTTCTTGCCGGTGCGTTTTCTGTAGGTGCGCTCACCCCAGCGCAGGCTGCAACTAGCTCGACAGTGACTCTGCTTTCAGGTGCAGACATCACATCTTTGAACTCCAGTACGACCTCAGGAAATACGGCTTACAACGCGTTGCCTGGTTCGCTAACTGGCATGGGCTTCACTTACTACGACGACAAACCAACTTTGGTCATGAATACCAAATTTGGAACTATGAAGGTTGTTAAGAAGGCACCGACAGACTTCCGCATCGAGTACACAGTTGCAAAGGGTCAGGAATGGTCTGATGGCACACCAATCGATGCAGTTGACTTACTTCTCTCGCACGTCGTTGCATCAGAGGAATACTCTAAGACTGCGGGTCTCGGAGATCCAACCGGTGACGTCACTCCATCATTCGATAGCGCAGGCTACGGATCAACATACGGTCTGCACGTTGTTGGTTTGCCAACTCTGAGTTCGAGCAACATGAAATTGACAGTTCAATTCGACAAGCCTCTACCAGATTGGGAGCTACTTGCCCCTGGACCATTTCCAGTTCACTCACTATCACTTCTTGCTGATGGTAAGAATGGATTGCAGTCTGCTTCTGTTAATGCAGCAGCCAAGGAGAAATTCCTCGCAGCATTTACTTCCAAGAACACTGCTCAGCTAAAGGCGATGGGCAAGGTTTGGAGTGATGGATACAACATCACTAAAGTTGATGCCTCTACGAATGATCTACTTCTTATCTCTAATGGTGGCTTCATCGTTTCAAAGTTCACTCTAGGTGATTCAATGGTTCTCGTACGTAACGATAAGTACTCATCAGGTCCAGAGATGGCAACGACGAACCCAATCAAAACAGTGGTAATCAAGATCATCACCGACAACACAGCATCTGTTCAAGCGCTGCGCAATGGCGATATCGATGTTTATTACAACACCACTGCAACTGCAGCTGACAAGGTTGTTCTCCAAGCTCTTCCAAACGTAACAACTCTCATCAAAGCTGGAGGCGGCTATTCACATATTCGTCTTCGCACTGATGCTATGCAAGGAAAGACAGATAAATACACTGGTCCATTTGCCGGAAACAGCGCTAAAGCCAGGGATCTCCGTAAGGCATTCTTGCTTGCTACTCCGCGTGAGCAGATGGTCGATGTCTTAATCAAGCCGATCCAATCAACTGCAGCACCTTTGGATTCAGAATTTACATTCCAAGGATCTCCTGAATACAAAGCAATCGTCGCTGCATCTGGCGTAAAACTGTTTAGTACTGGAACACAGGCTGAGCGCACCGCACAAGCATTGGCGATTGTGAAGAAGTACTACCCAACTGCTTCTGCAACAAGTCCACAAGTGAAACTGAAGTTCGTTCACTACAACAACTCAACTCGCAACAACATGGCGAAGTTGATCATTGCTGAGACTAAGAAGGCAGGATTTGATGTTACAGATACCCCAAGAGATCTAACCTTCTTCGACGACATTGAACTCGCTGAATTTGATGTTGCGATGTATGGACTCGGTCTTGGTTCACTTAGCCAAGCAAACGGAGTATCCGTCTTCAAAACCGATGGCGGAAATAACAACAATGGTTGGAGCGATCCATCTCTTGATAAAATCTTGACAAGCATACAAAGCGACATCCTTACTCCAAAGCAACTTGCAGCCAGACGTTTAATTGCGGAGAAAATGATCTCCAAAAATTACTGGACGCTTGGTTTGTATACCAATCCGAACATTGCGGCCTGGAATAAGGAAATCAAGAATATAAAGCCAGCACCGCTCGGAAATAACATCACTTGGAACTACTTTGAGTGGTCTTACTAACCGATAGCTACATCTAGATAGCGAAAAACCGAGGTGCCGCCAACGGCACCTCGGTTTTTTCGGTGCTAAACTCTTGTTTAATTCTCAACATTTTTTGAAACGATAATCGTGAGCGGTTTATCCGCAGTCAGGGTGATACTTTGTTACAGTATGTGGCTCGTCGTTTAGGAATGATGTTTGTTATCGTTTTTGGTGCTAGTTTTCTGGCTTATAATTTACAAGCGTATTCTTCAAACCCACTTTCGGTTTTCGGGGAAAGTACCGAGATAAATAAAGATTTCCTTAAGACGAAGATGATTAGAGATCTTCAACTAAATGTCCCTCCACCGATTCGTTACTTCTCGTGGCTTCGTGGAATTGTGTCGGGTTTATGGGGCGATTTTGATATGGGTCTAACGCGCGGCAATATCCCAGTAACTGAGGTGCTCGCCCAGGCAATCCCAGTAACTATCAAGCTTGTCATCACTGCAACTTTCCTAGCGATCATCTTCGGAATCTCCGTTGGAATGATTACCGCTATTCGACAGTACAGCCGTTTTGACTACGTGATGACTTTTGCTTCTTTCCTTCTATTCTCACTTCCAATTTTTTGGGTTGCTGTATTACTAAAAGAATTCATGGCGATTCAATTTAACGATTTCTTAGTAGACCCGAAAATTCCACCCCTTACGATCGTCACCACCTCGTTGATTTTGGGCTTCATCTTGGCTGGTTTTGCAGGGGGTACAAGAAAACAATTTTTATCGGTTCTTGCGGGCGGCGCCGTCATCGCTGGCAGCCTGCTCACCTTTATGAGTGCTACAAATTGGTTCATTAACCCCGCTCTTGGAATATTTGGTGTCACTCTTCTATCTCTTTGTGGCGCGGCAATTGCAATTCAACTCATCTCCGGGCTGGATAGCAAGAAGGGGCGAATCGCTGGATTTGCAACCGCAATAGCTGTAGCCATCCTGTACTTCCCACTTCAATCGCTAATGACGGAAACTGCCTCAATCCTAAATGTTCTTGCAGTATTCGCGATTACGATCTCTGCAGGCGTAGCCATTGGATACCTAGTTAGTTCGATAGACCGCCGCGTTTATATTCGGGTTGGAATATTCACTGCACTAATTTCCACTGTACCGATTATTGTGGATCGATTTATGAGTGAATTTTCTGAGTATATGAATTCCGATGCCGTCGGAGGTCGTCCAATTCCAACCTTGGGGCAAGCAAATGATCTTCTTACTCCAGAACAACTCGGAAATTTCTGGATTAACGGATTGGATACCGTAGTTCACTTGGTGCTACCAACCCTTGCGCTAACGCTAATCTCATTTGCCGGATATGTGAGATTTTCACGTGGCAGTCTTCTTGAGGTCTTGAACATGGATTACATCCGCACCGCAAGAGCTAAAGGTTTAAGCGAACGTACTGTGATCGTTCGTCACGGAATGAGAAATGCGATGTTACCTCTAACAACAATTTTGGTAAATGATTTTGCGGGACTCTTGGGCGGAGCAATCATTACCGAGGGTGTCTTTGCCTGGAAAGGCATGGGTCAATTATTTAACGATGCGCTTCGGGGGTACGACATGAATCTCTTTATGGGGGTTTTTGTGTTGTCCGCCTCATTAACCGTCATAGCCAACTTTGTGGCGGATCTTCTCTACGGTGTGGTCGATCCTAGAATTAGAATTAGGAAATAGGTTGAAATGAAAAACAATAATGTGGACCTTGACTCTTCTTCTGGAGAGAATGCAAACCAAATAGTTGACCGCGAAACTGAAGGGTTAAACCAACGACAGATCATTATTAAAAGATTTATTAAGCACAAGGCGGCTATGGCATCCGTTATTACTTTGATATCAATTATTCTGATTGTCTTTACAGCCACAGGTATTCGCGTTGGCTTTGGTAGTTTTTCATTTAGATTGCCCGGTTGGTGGCCCTATTCAATTGCTGATATTGATCCTGAAGGCGCCTTAGCTAGTATGTGCAACGGTGGAGTAACCGGTTGTCCGACACTAGATCTTGCTCCCGCTTTCCTAGATGGTGACGGGGTTAAATTTGGAAATCATCCTTTTGGAACAGATGCAATAGGAACAGATTATTTCGCGCTGGTGACACGAGGCGCACAGCAGTCAATCATGGTTATGGTTATCGTAAGTTTCCTTGGAATATTAATCGGTACGATCGTCGGTGCAATCGCGGGATTCTTTGGCGGTATTGTAGATTCGATTTTGATGCGCTTGACAGATATGTTCCTAGTTACCCCAACGATTGTTGTCGGAGCAGTGATTGGATTTAAATTCGGTAATCTAGGCATAGTTCCACTTGCATTAATGCTTGGCTTCTTCGCTTGGATGGGCCTGGCTCGATTCGTTAGAACCGAGTTCCTCACTCTCCGAGAGCGTGAGTTTGTAGACGCCGCTAGAGTGGCTGGAGCTTCAGATAGGCGGATTATTTTTAAACATATTCTCCCTAATGCAGTAGGAATTATTGTTGTTGTTGGAACACTATTGATGTCCGGTGCAATTCTTGCCGAAACTTCCTTGAGCTATCTTGGCTTTGGAGTTAGAGCGCCAGATGTATCCCTTGGATTACTAATCAGCCAGTATCAGGGAAGTTTTGGCATTAGCCCATGGCTTTTCTGGTGGCCGGGCACGCTCATTGTGTCTATTGCTTTATGTGTTAACTTCATCGGAGATGGACTACGTGATGCTTTCGACCCAAGACAACGCAGGCACATTTCTAACAAGGAACGGAAACTGGCCAAAGAAATGAATAAAGTTAAAAGCTAATGAGTTCTCTTCATTCGCTCACGGATAAGGAAGGCAGCTTGTCCACTTACGCTGTCAAGACTCGCGCTCATAGATTCCATGCCATAACTTTTGGATTCACTGAGCGGAAGCCCTCCTCCGTACCATCCAAACTTTTTTTCGGCAATCCATCTTTGTTTGCCAGTGGCTGGAGCCACCCAAACCCTGGTTTTCCCACCAGAGTGAATAATGGTGAGGCTCCACTTAGTTTCCAGATCAAAAATTTCTCGATACGGAATCAACTTGGAACTCAGCGGATTGATAACTTCGATTACGTCCTCTCTCAAAACGAGTTTCGGCCTAAGCCAAATAAGGTAGACAACTCCCCCAAAGATGAAACAAAGCAAAAGTTCGAACAGTGTTTGTGTAGAATTAGTGCCAACCCAGAAGCTATTTATTCCAAAAAGAGTTATCAAAACCATGGAAACGCCGGCCCAGGCGAAATTACTGCGCGGCCTGAAGGTTTCATTCATAATCTAAGTATTGCAGGAGAAAGAAAATGAGCACAACAAATCAGCCAATTCTTCATGTATCAAATTTCAATATTGACTTCTGGGTTGAGGGTGTGTGGTATCCGGCTGCAATCGATATGAATTTTGATGTACAGGCGGGGAAAGTTCTTGCCATTGTCGGTGAATCTGGTTCTGGAAAGACTTCAATTGCTATGGGTCTCATGGATCTATTGGCATCAAATGCCCGTGTTTCGGGGAGTGTAAAGATCAAAGGCGAAGAAATGGTCGGGGCGAGCAAATCCGTTCTTCGAAAGACACGTGGTCGCGATGTTGCCTATATCTTCCAAGAACCGATGACCGCGCTTAACCCGGTTTACACGATTGGCTTCCAAATTGTTGAAACACTTCGCACTCACTTCGATATGGGTCCACAAGAAGCTAAAGTGCGCGCTATCGAACTGCTAGCCATGGTCGAGATTCCTAGCCCTGATGCATCTTTTGATAAGTACCCTCACCAACTCTCCGGCGGCCAGCGACAACGCGCAATGATCGCGCAATCTCTGGCTTGCGATCCCGGTTTGCTCGTTGCAGATGAACCAACGACCGCCCTTGACGTGACAGTGCAGGCTGAGATTCTTGATTTAATTCGCGGGCTTAGCGATAAATTGAATTCCGCAATTTTGCTAATCACTCACGACATGGGCGTTGTCGCAGATCTTGCCGACCACATATTGGTGATGAAAGAGGGCTTGACCGTTGAGTACGGTACATCTGATCAAATTTTTAATCGTCCACAGCACCCATATACGCAACAACTTCTCGCAGCGGTACCTAAACTCGGTTCTGTTGAAGTTCGTGAGCGCTTACCCGAATTGATCGGGTTGCCTCCAGTTCTGAAGTTACAGAACGTATCAATCGAATACCCTAAAAAGGGTCGCGTACCTGCTTTTCGGGCGGTCTCTGATTTTACTTTGGAAATTTTCCCTGGTGAAATTGTGGGACTCGTTGGCGAATCAGGTTCAGGCAAGACAACTGTGGGTCGTGCCTCTATTGGGTTACTCCCCGCAGTTGCGGGCAAAATCGAGATTGTCGGTAGAGATATAACGAGGCCAACCTCAAAGGAGCTACGTGAGATACGTAGATTCACCGGCATTGTCTTCCAGGATCCTGGAAGTTCGCTAAACCCGCGTCTACCTATCGGTGAAAGTATTGGCGAGCCTTTACTTCTCTCTGGCGATGCCAAAGGCAAGGAGCTCGATAGGCGCGTTGAAGATCTACTCGATAGCGTTGAGCTTCCTAGGTCGTATCGCAACCGTTATCCACACGAACTTTCTGGTGGACAACGCCAGCGTGTTGGAATTGCACGCGCCCTTGCCTTAACTCCAAGTTTATTGATTGCCGATGAACCAACCTCAGCACTCGATGTTTCGGTACAGGCTCGCTTCCTAGATCTCTTGCAGGACCTGCAAGATAAGTTGAAGTTTGCTTGTCTCTTCATCACTCACGATCTCGCTGTCGTGGACATCCTTTCTCATCGAATTGCAGTGATGCAAGATGGTCGTCTCGTCGAGGTTGGGACACGTGATCAGATTTTGAAGAGCCCACGTGAGGAATACACCAAGCGGTTAATCGGTGCAGTACCGGTTCCAGACCCTGCTGAACAGCGCATCCGCCGCGAAGCTCGTCTAGCAAGCAAGTAATCCGCAATGGAGAAGAAGTCGCGCACTGGAATTCTTGGTGAGTGGGATCGCCTAACTCCAAAGATGAAGATTGTTGCGGCGATCCTCATTATCGCTCCGGTAATTTTCTATCCTCCATC
>CAXNDN010000027.1:0-8822 GCA_964201295.1 Candidatus Planktophila sp.
ACCGTAACTTTAGACGGCGCCGATGTTCTCGAGATGACAGTTGATGAGCGCGCAAAGGCGGGGCTCTTCTTGGCTATGCAGTACCCAGTTGAAGTACCTGGCGTATCTGTTTCAAATTTCTTACGTACCGCAGTAACAGCGCTGCGTGGAGAAGCACCTAAGTTACGTACCTGGGTTGGCGATGTAAAAGCGGCGATGGAAGCGCTCAGCATGGATCCATCTTTCGCACAACGCAATGTCAATGAAGGCTTCTCTGGTGGAGAAAAGAAGCGCCACGAAATTATGCAGTTAGAACTGCTCAAGCCAAAGATTGCGATTCTCGATGAAACCGATTCTGGTCTTGACGTTGATGCGCTTCGTATTGTTTCAGAAGGCGTTAATCGCGCTAAAGAGAGCAACAATATTGGCGTTGTTTTGATCACTCACTACACTCGCATTCTTCGTTACATCAAGCCAGATTTCGTTCACGTCTTCGCTAACGGCAAGATCGTTGAAGAAGGCGGACCAGAGCTTGCTGATAAGTTGGAAGCTAATGGTTATGCGGAGTACGTCACCGCGTAAATTGCCATGACCTTTGATCCGCTAGTTATTCGTAAGGATTTTCCGATATTTGATCGGACTATCCGCGACGGAAAACGGTTGGTCTATCTTGACAGTGGGGCAACAAGCCAGAAACCATCGGTTGTTATAGAAGCCGAATCCAATTTTTATCGAAACCACAATGCGGCCGCGCACCGTGGGGCGCACCAATTGGCTGAGGAAGCAACAGAAGCTCTTGAATCAGCGCGCACTGTTGTCGCCGAGTTCCTCGGTGGAGCCGTAGATGAAATTGTATTTACGAAGCATTCAACCGAAGCGCTAAATCTGCTCGCTTACTCAATCGGTGATTCACCAGCGGGCAATGTTTTCCATCTAAAGGCCGGCGATGAAATCGTCGTATCTGAAATGGAGCACCACGCGAATTTAATCCCTTGGCAACAACTTGCAAAGCGAACTGGTGCGGTACTCAAATGGTTTGAAGTCACCCCAGATGGTCGCTTAGACCTCTCACATATTGAAGGTGTGATCACAAGTCGCACCAGGATCGTTGCGCTCACTCACCAATCAAATGTACTTGGGACAATCAATCCACTGGCTGAGTTAGTCAAGCGCACCCACGATGTTGGAGCGATCTTCATTTTAGATGCCTGCCAATCTGTGCCACACATGCCCGTAAACGTTGCAACACTAGATATCGATTTCTTGGTCTTCTCTGGTCATAAATCGGTAGGACCTACTGGAGTTGGAGTTCTTTGGGGTCGCGCCAATCTCCTTGCTGAGCTCCCACCATTTCTGTTTGGCGGCTCAATGATTGAAAACGTGACGATGCAAGACGCCACTTGGGCTCCGGCTCCACGTAAATTTGAACCAGGTGTACCTAATATGGCGCAGATAGTTGGCTTAGGTACAGCTCTAAATTATTTAACTAATATTGGTATGCAGGACATTCATAACCATGAGATTGCAGTTACAAAATATGCGATCTCTAAACTGCAAGAGATTGAAGAACTTAAAATAATTGGACCAACTGATATGAAATTACGTGGGGGAGCGGTCTCATTTACCCTGGGAGAAATTCACCCACACGATTTGGGACAGTTCTTAGATAACTCAGGTATCGCCGTGCGGACTGGCCATCACTGCGCTTGGCCGCTGACCCGCAAGATGGGTGTTGCCGCAACCACTCGCGCCTCGTTCTATCTCTACAACACTTTGGAAGATATCGACGATCTTGCTGATGGCGTGCGTGATGCACAGAAATACTTCGCCTAATGCAATTAGATAACCTTTATCAAGAGGTGATTCTAGATCACTATAAGCATCCACAAAATAAGAAGTTGTCGCCAGTTTTCGATGCGCAGGTCCATCACGTCAATCCTTCTTGTGGAGATGAAATTGACCTGAATCTGACGATCACCAATGGCGTTGTTTCAAACATTTCTTGGGATGGCGTTGGTTGCTCAATATCGCAAGCTAGCGTGTCAATTCTCACCGAGCTATTGCTCGAAAAGAAGATCGCTGATGCTTATTTGATCTTTGATCAATTTGTCGCTCTTATGCAGAGTAAAGGCTCCGTATCTGGAGATGAAGCTGTCTTGGAAGATGCGATTGCTTTAGCTGGGGTCTCTAAATACCCCGCGCGGATAAAGTGTGCGCTCTTGGGCTGGATGGCTTTTAAAGATGCCAGTGTTCAAGCACAGGCAAAATCTAAACTAGACTAATAAATCGAAGAGAGGGTCAATTATGGTTGCTGCAGTTGATGATGTAACAGAGGCGATGAAGGATGTAGTTGATCCGGAACTCGGCATTAATGTCGTTGATCTGGGATTGATCTATGATGTTATGGTCGACGATAACAATATTGCTGTATTAAATATGACTCTGACATCTGCGGCTTGCCCGCTCCAAGATGTAATTGAAGATCAGACTCGCCAAGCCTTAGCACCACTTACTGCAGATGTGAAGATCAATTGGGTGTGGATGCCACCTTGGGGCCCAGATAAGATCAGCGATGATGGGCGTGAACAATTACGCGCTTTAGGTTTCACAGTCTAGGTTTCTAGCGCTACGGATCGGGGTCTCAAGTGTCCATGCACGCTGGCTGGATGGCGCTTAGAACTTTAAGTTCTGATCAATCTGTAAAAAATGTAAAACTTCGCCCAGGAACTTTAAAACGTATCTTCGCTTATGCCGTTCCATATAAATCAACGTTTGTACTTTTTCTCTTCTGTTTAGTGGCAGATGCCGTCTTAACGGTTGCAACCCCGCTCTTGCTACGCGAACTTATAGACCAGGGCGTGATTCCCAAGGATCGAACGGTAGTCACAACTATGGCGATCGCAGTCGCGGTTCTGGCGATTTTAACGGCAGCGATAAATATTGTGATCCGCTGGATTTCCGCGAAGATCGGTGAAGGTTTAATTTACGACCTTCGATCGCAAGTCTTTCGCCACGTGCAAGAGCAATCCATCGCCTTTTTTACTCGCACCCAAACCGGTGCTTTGATATCACGCATAAATTCCGATGTGATCGGTGCGCAGAGAGCTTTCACATCAACTTTCTCGGGGCTTATTAGCAATGTACTTACTTTGATATTAGTTGTTGGAACGATGTTGGCGCTTAGCTGGCAGATAACGATCGCCTCACTTCTCTTACTTCCTGTTTTCCTTGCACCAACTAAATGGATTGGTGCTCGGTTGCAGGGCTATACCCGTGATTCTTTCGAGATAAATGCTGAGATGTCTTCGACTATGACGGAACGCTTTAATGTATCTGGCGCACTTCTTGTGAAGTTATACGGAGATTTAGATCAAGAGTCGCAGGTGTTTAAGAAGAAGGCGCGCAAAGTTGCAGATATTGGTATTTCAATGGCGATGCTCAACACCTTCTTCTTTATCGCGCTGATAAGTATCGCAGCCCTTGCAACTGCCATCGCTTACGGAATCGGTGGCCAATTAGCCATTGATGGTGCAATCACCGTCGGAAGTCTTATCGCTATCACTACGCTCTTGGCGCGCTTATATGGGCCGCTAGTTGCCCTGGCGACTGTGCGTGTTGATGTGATGGGAGCTCTTGTATCTTTCGAGCGAGTCTTTGAAGTACTAGATCTTGAGCCAATGGTGCAAGAAAAAGCAAACGCGCAGAGTTTGTGGACTAGAACACCAGCAATTGAATTCGATAACGTGCGCTTCACCTACCCAAACGCACAACAGATCTCACTCGCATCCCTTGAAGCCACCTCCCTTCCAGAAGTTCGCGACAGTGAAGAGATTCTTAAAGGTATCTCGTTCTCAGCGCTACCTGGCACCGTGACCGCTTTAGTTGGACCATCCGGAGCCGGAAAGACAACTATTAGTGCACTCTTGCCGCGTCTTTACGATGTGACTTCAGGTGCGATAAAGATTGATGGTCACGACCTTCGGGATTTAACCTTGACATCGTTGCGTGATTCCATCGGCGTTGTTATGCAAGATTCACATCTATTTCATGACACGATCACAGTAAATCTACGTTACGCCAAGGCTGATGCGACGATTGATGAGATGAAGGCTGCTTGTCATGCGGCACAAATCTGGGATTTGATTACATCCTTGCCCAATGGCTTAGAAACGATGGTTGGAGAACGCGGCCATCGTCTCTCTGGTGGAGAGAAGCAACGTTTAGCGATCGCTAGGTTGCTCTTAAAGTCACCGAGCATTGTCATATTAGATGAGGCAACCGCGCACCTAGATTCCGAGAATGAAGAGTTGGTGCAGAACGCTTTGGCCAGTGCGTTGCAGGGTCGCACCAGTATCGTGATTGCTCATCGCTTGAGTACTGTGATGAGTGCGGATCAAATAATTGTTTTAGAAAATGGTTTGATCCGCGAACGCGGCAAACATGAAGAGTTGGTACTTGCTGGAGGGCTCTATTCAGAGCTCTTTGCGCGTCAAGATCTGACCACGTCTAATTAAAATTCGTCCGTAGATAAATAGGCCGGCAAAGAAGACCCACTGCAAGGAATAAGCCAAGTGAGGTCCATCGCTAAGTTCCGGTAGTTGCGCTGGTGCACTCGGTGTTAACGAACTCTCTGAACCGCTGATGAGATCTAGATAGAAACCTTCACTAGCGAAGCCAGTCTGAGCATTTAACTTTGAAATCATGCCGGCACCGGATGAAGGAAGGGCGAAGAAAGCGCCAACTGGTAGAGATCTATCGAGCCTTACCCGAGCAACAATTGAGAGATCACCTTCTGGAACGGGTGTGGTAATTGGCGCAGTCTTGGCATCTCGGCCAGCTTTAACCCATCCGCGATCAACCCAGATAAATCTTCCATCTGAGAGAGTAAATCTCGTAAGTACTTCATAGCCATAGACGCCTTCGAAGTATCGGTTCTTCAAAAGAATTTGTTGATCGGATTTAAATTTCCCCGAGGCACTTACTGTGCGCCATTCAAAGTCTGCCATTTGTGCGCTCTCTTTGGGCGGAATATTTTCAATCCCTAGAGCTGGCAAAGTTAGTTGCGATTCAATCCTGGCGTTGCGATCTTGACGATCGATGCCACGCTGGAACTGCCATTGCGCGGCCCACAAACAGAGCGCGACCAGCAACAAGGCGATGAATGATTTTAAAATAGCCAGCGGCTCACGAACTTTATCTGGCTTACTGGACATGCAGGCAGTCTAGCGAATGGCGATTACTCTAAAGACTTCGCTTTATCGCTAACCAATGATTCCCCTGGTGCAAAACTTTCACGCCCTGCATTAGCTACAACTACTGCGATGTAAGGCAGAGTGACCGCTCCAAGTAAAGCAAACCAGCGATAGGGGCTTGGCAAAATGACGGTGAGCAAGAAACAAGCCGTACGAATCATCATTGAAATGAAGTAGCGACGTTGGCGACCGGCTTGATCACGGGTTAGAGATGCGGGAGCGGCGGTGATGTCATAAACAGGTGCCGCGACCTTTTTTCTCTGCTTCTTAATGAAGATCCTTGCCATGAGATAAGACTATGGGGCGTAAAGGCAGGGCGCGAGGTGGAAATGCTGGTTACGCATAAGTAGCAGGGTAAGTTTTGCCATATGTCAGAAGAGAATTCTCCACTCGCCCTCGTAACCGGTGGAAATCGCGGAATCGGATTAGCAATCGCACACTCACTGGCGAAGGCAGGCCATCGCGTCGTTGTTACCTACCGAACAGGGGATGCACCGGCAGGTTTCCTTGCGGTAAAGATGGACGTTACGTCTACCGAAAGTGTTGAGGCTGCATTTGCTGAAATTGAGAGCGAATGGGGAACGCCAGAAATTATTGTAGCTAACGCTGGTATGACGAAAGATGGATTGGTATTGCGAATGAGCGATGGTGATTTCGAAGATGTAGTCGACGCAAATTTAACCGGCGCATTTCGCGTTGCACGACGTGCGACTAAAGGTCTACTGAAGTTAAGACGTGGCCGGCTAATTTTTATTGGTTCAGTCGTTGGGGGAGTAGGTGCTGCTGGTCAAGTGAATTACTCTGCGAGCAAGGCTGGTCTACTCGGGATGGCGCGCTCTTTCGCGCGTGAACTTGGCTCTCGCGGAATCACTTCCAATGTCATTGCGCCTGGTTTTGTGGAAACAGAGATGACTGCGACTCTTGATGATAAGCGTCGCGAGGAGATTGCAAAATCAGTCCCGCTGGGAAGATTTTGCACATCAGATGAGATCGCCGACGTGGTGAGATTCATCGCCTCGAAGGAGTCAAGTTATATAACCGGTGCGCTGATACCAGTCGACGGCGGATTAGGAATGGGGCACTAATTATGGGGATCTTAGAAGGCAAAAATATTCTGGTTACTGGGGTTTTAACGGATAGTTCTATCGCTTTTCATGTTGCAAAGATTGCTCAAGAAGAAGGCGCAACGGTCTTACTTTCTTCCTATGGCCGGGTAATGAATTTGACGACACGTATTTCAGGTCGTCTTCCGCAACTAGCATCGGTAATCGAATTAGATGTGACAAATCAAGATCATTTAGATGCACTGGCCGATCGCGTCAAGGAACACGTGCCACATTTAGATGGCGTCGTTCACTCCATTGGTTTCGCACCTGAGGCTGCTTTAGGGGGAAACTTCTTAAATACGGCGTGGGAGGATGTCGCAACTGCCGTGCATGTTTCGGCTTTCTCACTTAAATCGTTAACCATGGCTACTCGTTCACTCTTCAAAGGTGGCGGATCGGTTGTCGGATTAGATTTTGATGCGACAGTTGCTTGGCCAAAGTACGACTGGATGGGTGTGGCAAAGGCTGCCCTTGAGTCAACTTCACGTTATTTAGCGCGCGATCTAGGTGCAGAAAATATTCGTGTAAACCTAGTTGCGGCTGGTCCGATTCGCACAATGGCTGCAAAAGCGATCCCAGGATTCGACGAATTTGAAAAGGTTTGGAACGACCGTTCGCCTTTGGAGTGGGATGTCACTGATCCCGCCCCTGCGGCAAAGGCTGTAGTAGCTCTACTTTCCGACTGGTTTCCGAAAACTACCGCTGAAATCATCCACGTCGATGGCGGGCTCCATGCGATGGGTGCATAAAAAGAATCTGCTTTTCTTAGTTGCGGTTCTTATACCCGCTCTTTGCGGATCAATTTACTTTCTCTCGAGTTTGCGTACTACTCAATCTCAAGGTTCGGTTACCTTTATTCAACCTAAGCCCAGGATTATTTGCTTTAGTATTAAAGAATTGAAGACCTCAATCACATTAGATCTTACTTGCCCACCGACATACACTTTCTTGGGAGATGGGCCTTTGGTTGAAAGCGCTACTGCTGATGGTGTGGTGTTAGAAATTCACCCACTGCTACTGACTCGCTTCAAAACTGCAGCAGCATTTGCCAAGGCTGATGGCGTAAAGCTACTTATTACTTCTGGTTTTCGAACACTCAACCGACAAGCATTTATATTTAATCGAGAAGTCGAGATTCGCGGTAGTGAAAGCGAAGCTGCGAAATGGGTCCTTCCACCCCAGTATTCACATCACCCACGAGGCCTTGCGATTGACGTTAATTACCCAGGGGATAAACCAGGCGCACTCTGGTTAGAAAAGAACGGTTCAAGATTTGGTCTCTGCCGGGTCTATGCCAATGAATGGTGGCATTTCGAAGGTGTCATAGCGCCGGGACAGGCTTGTCCGCCCCTAGCGCCTAACGCTCTCGTCGATCTAAAGTAGAGCCGACCTACGATTTCCGTAAGGGGCACCTTCTCAGGTAACCTTTCCTCAGACCAGTGGCCTTGGCTACTGCAAGAGGAGCTCACCGCTCCCACCTTCTCGGCCTACATATGTAGAGCTGGCTGGTTTGTCGGAAGTAAATCGCCTGCGGGCGTAATTCACTTTCCTTAGCGGTGCGCGATTTTTGCGATAAGCCTGGCTACCTAAGTCAAAAGACAAGTAGCAGACCAACTAAGGAGAACAAATCACAACTGAACCGCGCATTAATGACCGTATCCGCACACCTCAAATTCGCCTCATCGGACATACCGGAGAGCAAGTTGGAGTTGTAGATATCGAGACGGCGTTACAGATGGCAGATGAAGTCGGGTTAGATCTCGTAGAGATCGCACCAGATGCCACCCCACCTGTATGCAAAATCATGGACTTCGGAAAATATAAATATGAAGTAGCCCAGAAGGCCCGTGAAGCTCGTCAGAACCAGACCCACATTGTGGTGAAGGAAGTGCGATTGACACCGAAAATTGAGAACCACGATTACGAAACCAAACGTAACGCAATCGTGAAATTCCTCAAGGGTGGCGACAAGGTAAAGATCACGATGAAGTTCCGCGGACGCGAACAAACTCGCCCCGAGCTTGGTTACAAACTATTGCAACGCCTTGCAGAAGATGTTGCAGAAGTCGCTTTTGTCGAGTTCGCCCCAAAGCAAGAGGGACGAAATATGACGATGGTGCTCGGTCCGACGAAGAAGAAGACCGAAGCTGTTGCAGAACAAAAAGCGGCGCGAGCTGCTAAAGAAGCAGCGCTAGCTGCGGCTACTGAAGATAAATAGTTTTAATAACACGACGAAGTACAGGAGAAGATAGATGCCAAAGATGAAGACCCACAGTGGTGCGAAGAAGACTTTTCGCGTCACCGGATCAGGAAAGATCATGCACGAGCGTGCCGGTAAGCGCCACCTTTTGGAGCGTAAGTCATCTCGCGTAACTCGTCGTCTAAGTACTGAGCAATCAGCAAAGCCAACCGTAACTATGACAGCCAAGCGCATGCTTGGTCTTAAGTAAGGAGTGTGAATTAAATGAGAGTAAAACGTGGAGTT
>CAXNDN010000028.1:0-8377 GCA_964201295.1 Candidatus Planktophila sp.
AAGCCGATAATCATGTTCCAGGCGCCGATATCTGGGATAGGAAAACGAGTCTGAGTCACATAGAAGATGACGATCCAGAAGAGACCGATCAAGAAGTTAGCGACCATCACCGGGGCCAACCAGCGTGGGCTCTCAAGCGGGCCGTGTGGCTCGGTATCGTGGATTAACTCTTCGTGAGCGTGGCGCTCCTGGACTTTTTTACGCAATTTCGACTTTGGCATGGCTAAAGGTTACAGGCTAAATCCAATACTGGAAACAGCGATCGTCTGCGCCTGCAAGAATTGCGCCATGGCCCGCATCCTTGTCGTCGATAACTACGACTCCTTTGTCTTTAATTTGGTGCAGTACCTGGGCCAACTTGGGGCCGAGTGCACCGTTAAACGTAATGATGAAGTCGCAGCAAGTGAAGCAAGTGGCTACGACGGGGTTTTAATTTCTCCTGGACCCGGAACACCAGAGGCGGCAGGTGTAAGTATTGAGATGATCAAATACTGCGCTGAAGAAAAAATTCCACTCTTTGGAGTTTGTTTAGGACATCAAGCGATCGGCGTTGCATTTGGCGCAACTGTGTCACGCGCACCAGAGTTGTTACACGGAAAGACTTCCCAAGTAATTCACCAAGGTAAAGGGGTAATGGTTAATTTACCTTCACCATTTACTGCAACGCGTTATCACTCACTTGCGGTAGAACGCGAAACAGTTTCAGATCAACTCGAAATTACCGGCACAACAGAATCCGGCGTCGTGATGTCGCTGCGTCATAAAACTCTGCCAATCGAAGGAGTGCAGTTCCATCCAGAATCTGTTTTGACTGAACACGGCCATCTAATGTTGGCCAACTGGCTTACCCAATGTGGTGACGAGAGCGCGCTCGCTAAATCAGTTGGGTTATCTCCTGTGGTTGGACGCAGACCTTAATTTACGGAGCTTTATTAATTGTAATAGTTACCGGCTTACCGATTGTTTGCGTTGTACCTGCATCAGGTGCTTGGCGAATAACAACACCCACAGTTTGTGCCGGGTCGTAATCATTAAATTCGCGAACTAAGAAACCAGCTTGGATCAGTAAAGTCTTTGCTTGTATCGCTTCGACTCCAATTAGATTTGGTACTTCTACTTCACCACTAGCGATCGTAAGAACAACGCCAGAGCCTGCGGTAATTTTTGAACCCGCCTCTGGAGTAACACTTAAAACTGTTCCTTGTGCTTCATCCGATGGCGCAGCCTCAGTTTTAGCGATCACCAAACCTGCAGCAGCCAGGATGGTTCGCGCATCAATTAACGATGCACCAATTAATCCATCAGGGACAATCGCATCACCTGGGCCATCAGAGATAGTCAGCGTGATAGCAGAGCCAACTTTAACTTGAGTTGTGGCAAGGGGAATTTGGCTAGCCACGCGATCTCTTGGAATACGTGGATCGGGAGCGCGCTGGATTGTGATTGTGTAACCCGGCAATAAGGCGCGTGCCTGCGCTTCAGATAAACCAACCACGTTTGGAATTTCATTTCCAAGCGAGGGAGTAGATCCGCCATTTACAGATATACCAACTATGGCGACAATTCCAAGTGCGATAACGGTGATGCCAGAGATAATTGCGGTGCGACGACTAACCAACGGTGCGCGAGCAACTTTAGTTGAAATATTCTGCCCAGCCCGAATCTTATTTATATCTTCCAACATAGCGTTTGCAGATGCGTAACGATCTTCTGGTTTCTTAGCTAGTGCAACAGTTAATAAGACTTCTACGCTTTCAGGTAGATCTGGTTGCAATTGACGAGCTGGCGTTAGCGCACCAGATACATGTTGATAAGCGATAGAAACAGGTGTCTCACCCGTAAATGGGGGACGTCCAGTTAAAAGTTCAAACAATAAACATCCAGTTGAGTAAATATCTGTTGGCGCATCTGCTATCTCACCGAGGGCTTGTTCTGGAGATAAATATTGTGCGGTACCAACTACGTTCCAGGTGCTAGTTAGCGTTGCACCTAAATCATCCATCGCGCGCGCGATTCCAAAATCCATCACCTTTACCGCGCCTTTATTGGTGATCATCACGTTAGCTGGTTTTATATCGCGGTGGATAATTCCACGTTGATGTGAATAATCCAGAGCCGCAAGTATGCCTGCTCCAATTTCAAGTGCGCGATCAAGTGGCAAGCGATCGCCATCGTGAATTAGTTCACGAAGGGTATGGCCCGAAACGAGTTCCATGACAATGTATGGCGCTGGCTCTTCACCGGAGTCATAGACCGCAACTATTCCGGGGTGGTTAAGACCGGCGGCGGCTTTTGCTTCTTTTCTAAAACGAGCAACGAAAGTTGAATCCTTTGCTAAATCACTACGGAGAATTTTTATGGCGACCTCACGGGATAAACGTTGGTCTTGTGCGATATATACATCAGCCATTCCACCGGTGCCGATCATTGCGCCCAATTTATAGCGGCTGCCTAAAACTTTATTCATCATGCTTTAGCCGCTCCTAACTTTTCAATTCCGTTATCACTTGATTCCACCAGATCAGCCAGAATCACGGTGACATTATCAGGTGCGCCATTTATATATGTGGCATCTATCAAAGCATCTACCGCCGCCGCAGCGTCCTTACCTTTAATCAAAGATTTAATTTCCTTATCGCTTAAAACTCCGGTTAATCCGTCACTGCATACTAGGTAGCGATCCTTAATTTTTCCTTCGAAGATATGAAGTGATGGCTCAAGATTGCCTTCTCCCATTAGCGCTTGGGTCAACATCGATCTTTGCGGATGAATATGCGCCTCGGATTGTGAAATTATCCCTTTATTTAGCAGCTCTTGCAGAACAGTGTGATCCGAGCTCAACTGCTCTAATTCATTTCCGCGTAGGCGATAAGCCCGCGAATCACCTACGTGGAGCAATGAGATTTCATTAGCGCTTATAAAGAGTGCGGTAAGCGTCGTCCCCATGCCAGCTAACTGTGGTTCATCTTGAGTAACTGCGTGAATTTGGCTATCGATTGTATGTAGCGAGTTAAGGAATAAATCACTCGCTGATTCTTTATCAATCTCTGAGTTAGTGAAGGTTGGAGCAATTTCTGAGAGAGTATTTATTGCAACGGAAGATGCGAACTCACCCCCAGCGTGTCCACCCATTCCATCGGCGACTGCGACTAATTGTGAACCAACTAGCGCCGAATCTTCATTGCCATTGCGCACCAAACCGACAGCAGAACGCGCTGCGCATTGGAAGTAAAGCTGGCTCATGTCGCTTAGCCTAATGGTGATAATCTCGAACTATGAAGATCTACGCTCACCGCGGGGCATCTCACGACTTTCCCGAGATGACGATGGCTGCTTACGAAGCGGCGGTAAAGCAAGGCGCAGATGGCTTCGAATGCGATTTACGTCTTACGCAAGATGGAGTAGCCGTTTTATGGCACGATGCAGATTTAAAGCGACGCGCAGATAGCGAAGAAGTCGTCTCAGAGAGCAAGTACTCGAAATTAAAGAAAATTTACCCAGAGATTTTAACTCTCGACGAATTCTTAGACTTCGCAATTGCTAAGAAGAAATCTCTTTTACTAGAAACAAAACATCCAGTGCCATCACATACAGCGATTGAGGATAAAGTCGTAGCGAAAATTAAAGAGGAGGAGAAACGAATTAAAAAAGCGGGTATCTCTGTAAATATAATGTCGTTCTCTTGGTTTGCTATAGAACATGTAAAACAACTAGATAAAAATATCGAAACAACTTACTTGCTTCACGATCGCACGCCATGGTTTAGCGCTAGATATTCGTCAGCGCAATCACTGGGCCCAGGAATATCGCTTTTACGCAGAAAACCAGATCTGGCAAAACGGGTTAAAGATACGGGGCGTAAATTAAATGTCTGGACGGTAGATGACCCAAGCGATATAAAACTCTGCCAGGAATTAGGTATTGATATTTTAATTACAAATCGCCCTGGCTTTGCGCGCGAGGTCCTGCGCAATAGTTCAACTTCGCTTTAATTACGGATCTTGCCTTGCCGTTAAACAGGTATCCTTAACCAGTGAGCGCAGCAGAAAGCCATAGATATGCCTACTTAGGTCCAGTCGGGACTTTTACTGAGGCTGCTCTAAAGAAGATCACTTGTGATTCAGATGTATTGATTCCATTTGCAAATGTGACCGCTGCGCTAAATGCGGTGCGCACCGGAGATGCGGATTTCGCGCTAGTCCCAATCGAGAATTCAGTAGAAGGTGTCGTCGCGCGTACCCTCGATGAACTTGCGACTGGAGACCCACTCACAATCGCAGCTGAAGTAACGCTCCCTGTTTCATTTGCCTTTATGGCAAAACCTGGAGCCACTAAATTTTCCAGAATCGGGACACATCCCCATGCAGAATCGCAATGCCGCGCATATATTGCCAAAAATTATCCGCACGCCGAAATTGTGCAAACCAACTCAACATCGGCTGCAGCAGAGTTGGTAGGTAAGGGCGAATTAGATGCGGCGATTGCATCAAGTGTCGCCGCAGCACATTTTGGTTTAGAGATTATCGCCGAAGATATTGGAGATAATTCTGGCGCAGTTACCCGTTTTATTTGCGCCCAAAAACCAGGGTGGATGCCCGAAGCAACCGGCAATGACCGCACTTCAATGGCGATATTCATCGATATTGACCACGCCGGAGCCTTGCTGGAAATTCTGCAAGTTTTTGCAAATAATAATGTAAACCTGACATTCATTCAAAGTCGTCCCACTGGTCGCGAATTGGGTCACTACCATTTCATTATTGATGTGGAAGGCCACATCAACGATTCAGCAGTTGGTGGCAGCATCACTGAGCTACGAGAGATTTGTGATGACATCAGGTTCTTAGGTTCTTACCCAAGAGAGGCGCAATAACAATGATTGATATTAAGTTTTTGCGTGAAAACCCTGATGCAGTGCGCGCCTCACAGAAAGGCCGCGGCGAAGATGTTGCGATCGTCGATAAAGTTCTAGCAATTGATGAGATTCGCCGCATAGCGCTTACCGAATTTGAAACTCTGCGCGCAGAACAGAATGTGCTCTCAAAATCTGTTGGCGCAGCTAAAGGTGATGAGAAAGCGGCGCTCCTTGAAAATTCTAAAGCTTTAGCCGAGAAGGTAAAAGTGGCCGATGCCAAGCGCGCAGAAGTTGAAGCTCAAGCTAGCGCCCTTGTAATGCAGCTATCAAATCTCTTAGATCCTGAAGCCCCAATCGGTGGCGAAGCTGATTTCGTAACTATCGAACACGTTGGCACACCGCGTGATTTTACAAAAGATGGATTTGAAGCAAAAGACCATGTTGAACTTGGCAAGTTACTTGGTGCTATTGATACTGAGCGAGGCGCGAAAGTCTCTGGATCGCGTTCTTACTATTTAACTGGCACAGGTGCAATGTTGGAATTTGCGCTAGTTAATTATGCAATTCAAAGCGCGCTAAAAGCAGGCTTTACTCCCGTTATTCCACCAGTTTTAGTTAAACCGGCGGCGATGGAGGGAACTGGTTTTCTCGGACAAGCGGCTGAAAATGTTTATCACCTAGAAAAAGATGACTACTACCTGGTTGGCACAAGTGAAGTTCCACTTGCGGCTTATCACATGGATGAAATTCTCCCCGCCGAAAAACTTCCACTACGTTACGCCGGTTACTCTTCTTGTTTTCGTCGCGAAGCCGGAAGTTATGGCAAAGATACGCGCGGCATTATTCGCGTTCACCAATTTGATAAAGTTGAGATGTTCTCATTCTGTAAGCCAGAAGATGCCAAAGCAGAACATCAGCGTTTATTGCAATGGGAGAAAGATTTCCTTAATGCGATGGAGATTCCATTCCGAGTTATCGATGTGGCATCTGGTGATTTGGGATCTAGCGCTACCCGCAAATTTGATATCGAAGCCTGGATTCCTACCCAGAACGCATACCGCGAAGTCACCAGCACTTCTAACTGCACCGAATTCCAAGCCCGCCGTTTAAATATTCGCTATAAAGACGCTGACGGAACCAAGTCTGTAGCAACGTTAAATGGCACGCTGGTGGCGATTCCGCGCATGATTGTTGCTATTTTAGAGAACCACCAAAATTCAGATGGAACTGTAAATGTTCCAGCCGCGCTACAACCATTCCTTGGAATGAAAAGATTTGAGCTTGTGTGAGTGATCGTCGCCCCAAATTAATTGCAACAGATTTAGATGGCACCATCGTTCCCCACAACGAAGGTATTTCGCATCGCACGATCGCTGCATTTACCAAAGCCCGTGATTTAGGTATCGAAATCTTCTTCGTTACTGGACGCCCTCCTCGCTGGATGGGGGATGTGCGCGAAGCTTTTGATTTTGGAACTGCAATTTGTTGCAATGGCGGAGTTCTCTACGACATGCGCAACGATAAGGTTCTAGAAGAGTGGATGATTCAACCCACTGAATTACAGAAAGCGGTAGATATTCTTCGCAAGACTATTCCAAAGGTTTCTTTCGCTGTTGAATCTAACGATCACTTTCATCGCGAAAAGGCTTACATCCCGCGCTGGGATATCGGAATGGATGATATTGGCGTAGAAACAATTAACTCAGTGACAAATCGTCCAGCTCTTAAGTTACTGGTGCGACTTTCGCAAGAAGAAATTTCTGCTGACGAGATGTTGGCTTTAGCTACCCCGGCGCTGCAAGGTGTAGTAAATGTTACGCACTCTGCAACTAACGATTCACTGCTAGAAGTTTCTGCGTTAGGTGTTTCTAAGGGCGAAACTCTGGCGATGCTGGCGGCACGAATTGGAATAACCGCTAAAGATTCTGTTGCATTTGGTGATAACCCAAATGACTTTTCTATGTTGCAATGGGCATCACGCTCATATGCAATGATTGATGGCCATCACGCGGGCCCCGTAAATGCGAAAGATGTAGCGCCACCGCATAACCAAGATGGTGTTGCTATCGTGATTGAAAAACTCCTCGAACTTCCGCAGTAATAAACCCCGATTTTTAATGCTTACCAAGTTCGGGTAATCTCTCCCACGGAGGGCTCGCATAGCGGCCGAGTGCACCGGTCTTGAAAACCGGCAAACGAAAGTTTCGTGGGTTCAAATCCCACGCCCTCCGCCATTTTTCTCTAACCTGTGGCTGACTTCATAGCCCAAGTGCGGGGTTACGCCTAGCGCCTTTTCCTATTCAAGCGCACACTTGCCCTTAAGAAATCTTTAAAAATAAAGGGGAAGCAATGTCCGGAGTCTTTTCTCCAACCCGCGCCAAGATCAAAGAGCGCACGCTTCGCACTGATAAATGGTGGCTAGAACCAGCCATTACCTTTGGGGTTTTATTTAGCTTCATAATCTATGCCACCTTCCGCGCATTTGAAGGCGCAAATTATTACAAAGATCATTTAATCTCTCCTTTCTATTCACCATGTCTTTCTGAAGCTTGTGTACCTGAAGCAACAATTTTTGGGTGGACGCCAGTCAGTGCGACAATTTTTAACTTCGCACTTTCGCCCGCACTAATTATTTTGATCTTCCCACTTGGTTTCCGCATGACTTGTTATTACTACCGCAAGGCTTACTACCGTGCATTTTGGTTATCACCACCTGCCTGCGCAGTTGCAGAACCACATACCAAGTACACCGGTGAAACTCGCGCCCCACTAATTTTGCAGAACGCACACCGTTGGTTCTTCTACGCTGGTTTAGTTTTTAACGTATTACTAACTTACGATGCGATAATTTCATTTAAGAACGTTGAAGGACAATGGGGGCATATGAGCGTTGGCTCACTTGTTCTCGTCGCAAGTTCCACTCTTCTCTGGTTCTACTCACTCTCTTGTCACACCTGCCGCCACACAGTTGGCGGACGCTTAAAGCATTTCTCGGCACATCCAATTCGCTACAAGTTATGGTCCTGGGTTTCAGTTCTCAATCACAAGCATCAGCAATTTGCTTGGTACTCACTTGCCGCAGTTGCTTTCGCCGATATTTATGTTCGCCAAGTCGCAACTGGCGCCTGGACCAATTTCTACTTCTTCTAAGGGATGCCACTAGATATGACTACAGAAAAGATTGCCCTCGAGCGTTATAAGTATGACGTTCTTGTAATCGGCGCAGGCGGTGCCGGACTTCGCGCTGCTGTTGAAGCGCGCGAATCAGGTCTGCGCGTAGCAATCATCTGTAAATCACTATTTGGCAAGGCCCACACAGTTATGGCTGAAGGTGGAGCAGCTGCCTCAATGGGAAATGCCAATTCCAACGATAACTGGATGGTGCACTTTCGCGACACAATGCGCGGCGGAAAATTCCTAAATCATTTCCGTATGGCTGAGTTACATGCCAAAGAATCTCCAGATCGTATTTGGGAACTCGAAATGTGGGGTGCGCTCTTTGATCGCACTAAAGAAGGAAAG
>CAXNDN010000029.1:0-8361 GCA_964201295.1 Candidatus Planktophila sp.
ATCTCAATTGATGGGCCAGCCGGCGCCGGTAAAACTACTTTGGCGCACGAAATTTATTTAGCGCTATCGCTGCAGATGTCTGTAAACGTCTTCCATATGGATGATTTATATGATGGCTGGGATAACGCACTCGGTGAGGATTTAACCAAGGTGCTGCGTTATCTAACTGATCAACATAAAGAAAATAGACCAGCCAAAATCAATAAATACAACTGGACTACCTCTTCTTTTGAGGAGGGTGAGCCACTAGCACCAGCAGATTTGCTGATTCTAGAAGGTGTTGGAAGTGGTGATAAAGAGCTGCAAGATGATTTAGCGGCTTTGATCTGGATAGATATAGACCCAGAAATTGGCGTGAAACGAGTTATTGATCGTGATGGAGCGCAAGTCGCAGATGAAATGAAAAAGTGGCTTGGCACACAGCAGAAATATTTCTCCCAACACTCAACGCGCGAAAAGGCAGATTTCATACTAACTACATAAAATTGTAGATATGTCTGACCTAACTGGCGAGCTAATTGATGGGCGCTATCAACTCATCCGCCAGATGGCAGCCGGTGGTATGGCGACAATTTATGAAGCGCTAGATACTCGCCTTGATCGCAAAGTTGCTGTAAAAATTATGCACCCGCACTTAGCGCAAGATGAGCAATTTGTAGAACGCTTTATCCGCGAAGCTAAAGCTTCTGCTGCCTTATCGCATCCTAATATTGTCTCCGTTCAGGATCAGGGATGGAATCAGCACGGTAGTCCAGCAGTCTTTTTAGTAATGGAATTGGTCGAAGGTCATACGCTGCGTGAATATTTAAATGAGCAAGGTGCGCTAACGGTTACCGATGGGATTAAATTCTTGCTACCGGTGTTGAGTGCTTTAGCTGCTGCGCATAAGGTCGGGATCGTCCATCGTGACATTAAGCCTGACAATATTCTTATCTCTAAAGAAGGCAGAATTAAGATAGCCGATTTCGGATTGGCTAAAGGTCCACTTCTTGGAACGACGATGACCGCTGAATCGAGCATCGTTTTAGGGAGTGTCTCCTACCTCTCCCCCGAACAAGTACAGCGCGGTATCGCCGATTCGCGTAGTGATGTGTATTCAGCAGGAATTACCGCCTTTGAAATATTTACAGGTGAAAAACCATATGCTGGTGCTGAACCAATTCAAATTGCATATATGCATGTCAATGAACGCGTTCCGCTAATGAGCAGCAAGCGCAGCGGAATTCCACCGGAATTAGACCAACTAATTTATCGCGCGACTAATTCAGATCCCGATGCTCGCCCGCGCGATGGTGCAGAATTCCATCAAGCCCTCACGACAATTTCTCAAGCGCTGGATCCAACACAGAAACAGCTAAGTCTGGAGTTAGATATACCTATTGCTCCGATGCGCCCGGCATCGCAGAAACCATCTCGCCGAGAACGGGCGCGAATCGAAAAGGAAAAAACTGTGGCTCTAAAGAAGATGGAAAATACCGGAGAAAATAAGAAGCCACAAAGTAAAGAGACGACCGCTCAACTGCGTAAAAAGAAGAAGATCAGTAAGCGCGTTCGCCGTAATCGTTATATTGCGGCCGGGTTGGCAGTCACGCTGGGAGTTGTTGGTTGGTATGCCCTGGTTGGCCCAGGTTCTAAAGTTGTGGTGCCATCCATTGTCGGCGCTACTGAAAAGGAAGCGAATAAAGCGCTCGGCCCACTTGGATTGACACTAGTAATCTCCGAAAAGAGATTTGACGAAGATATTTCAACAGGAAAAATTATCGAATCAGATCCTGCAGGTGGCGGCAAACTTGATCCTGGTGGCGCAGTAAAGGCAGTCATCTCAAAAGGTCCAGAACGTTATGAAATTCCATCGCTAGTTGGCTTAACTCCTGAAGCAGCCGTTAATTTACTTGCAAAATACCCGGTAAAAGTTGGCGAGCTAAAAGAAGTATTTAACGAGAAGACTCCAAAAGGTTTTGTGATTTCAACTTCTCCAGCTGCAGGCGAGAAGGTAAAGCGTGATGCGACTATCGATCTGCTAATTAGCAAAGGGGTAGAGACTTTTGATGTTGCTTCCTATGTTGGTAAGTCTGCCGATCAAGCCCTCAACGAGTTAACCGAAGCCGGATTTGATGTAGATACAGTTTCTCAATACAGCGAAAAAGATCCCGGAGAGGTTATTTCTCAACTTCCTTCGGGCGGTGCACCGCTAGAAAAAGGCGCAAAGATTACTTTGACTATTTCCAAGGGGTCGCAATACGTCGCTATCCCTAATGTCTCCTCTTTAACCGAGGCAGAGGCACGCGCAGCACTTAACGATCTCGAACTTAAAGTTGTGGTCAAAAAAATTGGCGCTAAGAAGGTGAAGCGGGTAATAAACATCTCGCCTAAAGAAGGCACTAAGGTCAAACGAGGCAGCACAGTAACGATCACTGTAGGGTAAGCAAATGCCTAAAACCTCACCGCGTATCGGAGCACATACGCCCACTTCTGGGGGTATGGCCAAGCGCGCTATCGCATATGCCGAAACTATCGGCGCTGAAGCGATACAGGTTTTTACCTCCAACCCACGCGGTTGGGCGATGCCTGAGACAAATCATGAAGCAGATGCGCTCTTTCGTGAGAAAGCTGCCGCGTTAGATATTGAAACTTATGTCCATGCACCTTTCTTAATTAACTTAGGTTCGCCGACCGAAGGCACCTATTTAAATTCACTAGCCTCAACTGAATTTTCACTCAAGCGTGGCAAAGAGATCGGGGCTCTTGGAGTTGTGGTTCACACCGGTTCTGCAGTTAACGAAGATTTCATTGATAAGGCTTGGAAGCAGATCCATATAGGGATGATGCCAATACTTAACGCGCTAACCGATGATGCCCCGATGCTGCTGCTAGAACCAACTGCCGGACAAGGACAATCACTGGTCAAGCGGTTAGAAGATTTAGAAAATTACCTAAAGGCTTTGGAGTATCACCCAAAAGTTGGGATCTGTTTAGATACTTGCCACGTCTTTGCGGCAGGCCACGACATCGCTAAAAAGGGTGGCATGAAAGAGACTTTAGATCTCTTAGTTGAAGTAGCGGGAGCCGAACGCATTCAATTGATCCACGCCAATGATTCAATGGATGTTTGTGGCGCACTGAAAGATCGCCATCAAAATATCGGTGATGGCTTTATCGGAGTTGATCCATTTAAAGAGTTACTCAAGCATCCTGCGGTTAAGAACGCGCCACTTATTTTGGAGACGCCAGGTATGGAGCCAGAACACGGTAAAGAGGTTGCGCTCCTCAAAGGTTTACGCGGATGAACGCTCGCCATCAGCTGCAATTAAAGCTCGCTCCTTGGGCCTTACTTGCTGTCTCTGCCTCATGGGGCGGAGCATTTGTATTAATGAAACCGGCGATCGAGCGACAATCAGTAAATAGTTTCCTTGCCACGCGATTCGTTGTGGCAGTTTTGGTGATGATTGCACTTCGTCCAAGTGTTCTGCGAAAGATAAATAAGGAGCTTCTTCTCAAAGGTTCACTTGCGGGTCTATTTCTCGGCACAGGTTATATATTTCAAACCTTAGGTCTGGCGCGCACTGGCGCTGCGATAACCGGCTTCGTTACTGGCCTTTACGTTGTGCTCACTCCCCTAATCGCCGCACTCTTTCTTAAGGAGAGAATCAGAGCATTTACCTGGTTCTGCGTTGTGCTGGCGACTGTTGGTTTAGCCCTTCTCTCTTTACGCGCTTGGTCAGTCGGAATCGGTGAAGTGCTAGTTTTTGTGAGCGCAATCGCTTTCGCTGCACATATTGTTACCTTAAGTAAATGGAGTTTTGGGCTAGATGCTTATGCACTCACCATTGTGCAGTTAACAATTTGCGCGCTCCTAACTGGATTTATCTCAATTGTCCAAGGTTATGAAAAACCTACCGATGCCGGTGTTTGGGGCGTTGTGGTATTTACTGCGGTTATCTGCACTGCAGTCGCCTTTATAGTTCAAACTTGGTCACAAGCACATATGAGCTCCACCAAGGTCGCCGTTATTTTGACAATGGAAGTCGTCTTTGCCGCGCTCTTCGCCCTCTTATTTGGTGGAGAATCCCTCACGCTACAAGTAGCAATTGGTGGCGCAATGGTGGTACTTGCCATGTATTTGATAGTCATGAAAGAAGCGTGAGAGGCTGATCCAATGAAGACGCCAATCGACTTACGTTCTGACACCGTAACTCGTCCTTCGCAAGCGATGCGTGAGGCGATGGCACAAGCGCAAGTTGGCGATGATGTCTATGGTGATGATCCAACTGTAAATTCACTTGAAGAACGCGTTGCCGCAATGTTTGGCAAGGAGGCCGGAGTCTTTACGCCTACCGGATCCCTTGCCAATCAATTGGCGATACGGATGCTGGTCGCACCTGGTGAAGAGCTCCTTGCCGAATCTAATTCGCATATCGTCCGCGCTGAACTTGGAGCCGCTGCGGTATTTAGTGGAATTACAACTCGCACCTGGCCAGCGAGAAACGGCTTACTTATCGCTAAAGATGCGCTCGATTTAGCACGTCCAAATTCTGGGCCATATCTGGTTTCTACTACCGCGATCGCTGTTGAAAATACCCATAACTTCGGTGGCGGCACTGTGCAACCTTTAGAAGAAATTAAAGCGCTTCGTAAAGGCACAGATGAGTTAGGTCTGGCCC
Source organism: Candidatus Planktophila sp. (assembly GCA_964201295.1). Lineage (GTDB taxonomy): Bacteria > Actinomycetota > Actinomycetes > Nanopelagicales > Nanopelagicaceae > Planktophila. Next base: position 4,662 of record CAXNDN010000029.1, read on the forward strand.
TACATTTAGATGGTGCGCGAATTTGGAATGCGCACGTAGCAAGTGGTGTGGCCTTAGATGAGTACGGAAAATATTTTGACACCATAAGCGTCTGCTTATCTAAAGGGCTGGGTGCTCCGATTGGTTCAATCATGCTCGGTGATAAAGAACGAGTAACGAAAGCGCGCATCTGGCGTAAGCGTTATGGGGCGGGCATGCGCCAAGTTGGCTTATTGGCAGGTGCTGCACACCACGCCCTCGATAACAATATTGCTCGCTTATCAGAAGACCATCGCCGTGCCAAAGATTTGGCAGTTGCCATCGCCAGTGTGGATAAATCTTTTCTAAATCCTGCGCTAGTCGAAACTAATATTGTTGGGTTAGATCTGGCAAATGCGCCATTTACTGCCGCCGAATTTGCAGCGCGCTGCAAAGAAGCCGGTCTTTGGATTAGCGCACTTGGTCCAAAATATGCACGACTGGTAACTCATCTAGATTTTGATGACGAGCAATGTAAAGCGGCGATCGAAATATTAAAGCGCGCCCTCGTGGCGTAATAGCCACTCTTTCTTGCTTAGACCATAAGCGTAGTTACCGAGCGCTCCCCCAGTTTTGACGATGCGATGACACGGAACGACGAGCGCAATGGCATTCTTTGCGCAGGCTGAACCAGCGGCGCGTACTGCAGCGGTCGAACCAGAACGATCTGCGAGATCGGCATAAGAAAGCGTCTTACCGGCTTTCACCTTACGCATTACCTTCCAGGCTGCTTGTGAAAATTGTGCACCTGGTTGACGGACAGAAATTCCATTAATCGCATCTATGTCGCCGGCAAAGTAATCACTTAGTAAATCTGAAATTACTGCAATCTTGGAAACTTCTGTAAAGCCTTTGGCGTAATCGACTTCATCTACGCCATCTTTAAGCGCCTTAATACTAGAGAGATTTAAACCCAGCAGAATATGTTCATCAGCAATTAAATTTATAACTCCTATTGGAGATTTAAATTGCGAGATCAGCAGTGGCACATCCGCTAAATTAGCGATCGCGCAGCATTTCGGCAACTAAAAATGCAAGTTCTAGGGATTGCGAGTGATTAAGCCGGGGATCGCATGCGCTCTCGTATCGGGTGGCCAGATCGGTTTCAGAGATCTGTTCTCCTCCACCCAGACATTCGGTAACATCGTCGCCAGTTAATTCAATGTGGATTCCACCTGGGTGCGTTCCCAAAGCTTTGTGGACTTCAAAGAATCCCTTTACCTCATCCATAACATCATCAAAACGGCGCGTCTTATAACCAGTTGCTGCCTCAAAGGTATTGCCATGCATTGGGTCGCAAACCCAGAGAACTTGCACTCCAGATTTTGTAACTCCATCAACAAGAGCGGGAAGAGCCTCACGAATCTTGCCAGCGCCCATACGGGTAATAAATGTTAAGCGACCAGGCTCGCGATTTGGATCTAAGCGATCAATTAAACGAAGTGCATCATCGACTGTGGATTTAGGTCCAAGTTTTACACCGATTGGATTGCGAATCTTAGAAGCAAAGTCAATATGCGCACCATCTAATTGACGAGTTCGCTCGCCAATCCATAAGAAGTGCGCAGATACATCGTATGGAAGCTGAGTTCGTGAATCTATTCGAGTGAGCGCCTTCTCGTACTTCATAATCAAAGCTTCATGGCTGGAGTAGAAATCAACTGATTTAAATGAATCAGGGTTAACGCCAGCAGATTTCATAAAGTCGAGAGCGCGCCCAATCTCGCGCGCCATTTGTTCGTATCGATCGCCAACGGATGAATCGCGGATAAATCCCTTATTCCATTCATGTACTTGCCGCAGATCGGCGAATCCACCTTGAGTAAATGCGCGAACTAAGTTGAGAGTTGCCGCTGATGTGTTGTAAACCCGGACCATGCGGTTTGGATCTGGCGTACGAGATGCTTCGGTGAATTCCAGATCATTTACCGCATCGCCACGGTAGGCCGGAAGAGTTACATCTCCACGAGTTTCCAGATCATTCGAACGTGGCTTAGCAAATTGCCCAGCCATACGGCCAACTTTAACTACCGGCAGACTGGAGTGATATTGCAAGACCGCGGCCATTTGGAGAATCGTTTTAATGCGATTGCGAATTGAATCAGCTGTTGCTGCAGCAAAAGTTTCTGCGCAATCTCCCCCTTGTAACCAAAAGGCGCGACCAGCAGCGGCTTCTGCAATTTTCGCTTTTAGATCATCACATTCACCAGCAAAAACAAGAGGTGGGAATGATTTTAATTCTGCGACCGCCTTCTTTACCGGCTCACCAGCAACACCACCTGGCCATTGCGGTTGTTGCGCCGCAACTAGCCCTGGGGTGAAGAGGTTATCTAACGAACTCGGGGATGAAGTAGTCATGGGGTTAAGAGTAGTTTGATCAGATAGTTTCTCGGGTGAGAATTATCCGAAGAAGATCTCTGACTCCTTGTAACGCTCGATTGGAACAGTCTTTAACTTCTCTGTCGCGCTAGCCAGCGGCACGCGAACGATATCTGTGCCATGCAGGGCAACCATCTTGCCCCAGTCCCCTTCGGATGCGGCAGTGATTGCTTGTAATCCAAAGCGAGTAGCGAGAACGCGGTCAAATGCAGTTGGTGTGCCACCGCGTTGAATATGGCCTAGTACAGATGTGCGTGCCTCTTTACCTGTCTTGGCTTCGATTTGCTTAGATAACCATTCGCCGATTCCAGATAGCTTTACGTGACCGAATGCATCTAACTCTGAATCTTTAGTAATCATGTCGCCATCTTGTGGGATCGCACCTTCGGCGATAACAATGATCGGTGCGAAACCATCTTTGAAACGTGATTGAACCCAATCACAGACTTTATCTACTGAGAACTTAACTTCTGGGATCAAGATACAAGTTGCTCCACCTGCCATACCTGAGTGAAGTGCGATCCAGCCAGCATGGCGGCCCATTACTTCAACAACTAGTGCACGGTGATGTGACTCTGCAGTTGTATGTAAACGATCGATCGCTTCAACTGCGATATTTACAGATGTATCAAAACCAAATGTGTAATCAGTGTTATTCAGATCATTATCAATTGTCTTTGGAACACCAATTACTTTTACTCCAAGTGAATCTAGTTTTGTTGCTACGCCGAGAGTATCTTCGCCACCAATAGCGATCAGCGCATCGATGCCCTGATCGGCCAGGTTCTTCTTGATGCGTTCGACGCCATTCTCAATTTTAAATGGGTTCGTGCGTGATGAACCCAAAATTGTTCCGCCGCGAGGCAAGATGCCGCGGGTGGTCTCGAGAGTAAGTTCCATTGTGTAATTCTCAAGTGGGCCTTTCCAGCCATCACGGAAGCCGACAAATTCGTGACCATATTCCTTTACACCTTTACGAACTACCGCGCGGATAACCGCATTTAGACCAGGGCAATCTCCGCCACCTGTAAGGACGCCAATACGCATGAAAAACTCCAGTTCAAAAGTTGTTAAATCTAGGATCTTGGGAAGATATAAAGATCAAAAAGTAGTCAACGTTGACAGGCACAGTCTAGCCTTGCCCCATGGCTAATCGAAAACTCATCGCGGGCGTGGATTCCTCAACACAATCCTGCAAAGTGGTAATTCGCGATGCAGTATCTGGTGAGTTATTGCGGGAAGGCCGCGCTATCCACCCCGAAGGCACTGAAGTAAATCCGGCTCATTGGGTAAGCGCGCTAGA
>CAXNDN010000030.1:0-7980 GCA_964201295.1 Candidatus Planktophila sp.
TACTCTCGGTTACCGAGGCAGTACTCTTTCCCGTATCGCGAAGCCAGTTTCCTGGCTAGCACTACTCGCGGGTGTAGCTCAATGGTAGAGCCCCAGCCTTCCAAGCTGGCCATGCCGGTTCGATCCCGGTCACCCGCTCCATAGTTTTATAGCGCGCCAACTGCTCCGGCAAGGATTGCAATAAAAGATGCATCTGATCTCACCAAATAGGTATTGGTATCGATGCCTACTGATAACTGCAAATTCAGTGAGTAGTCAGCACTCGAAGATCCATCCAGAACTACTTGAGCCAACACCGTGTATTCGTATCGCTCTGAAGATGCGCCAGATCTATAGGACCTTCCCTTTAGTGTTTGGTATTTGTACCAAATCGAAGCCGTGCCAACATCATTTGAAATCGCCAAACCTAGAGGAATTAAATTATCTACATTTCGAGTTGGCTGATAAACCACAATCGCAACTTCAACTAAGTAACTTAATCCTGCTTCAAAACCTGAAAGTGTTGCTGTTTGACTCGTTCCAACTCCTCCACTTATGTCAGGAAAAGATATAGTGCCCCGGTAAATATTTGATGGGCCTGTTGCTCCAACAGCTCCAGCCAAACCGTTTGTTCCGCTACTACCCGCAGTTCCGGTTTCACCTTTTACACCCGTTATTCCAGTGGGGCCTTGCGTTCCTGTCGCACCTGTCGCACCTGTCGCACCTGTCGCACCTGTCGCACCCGGAGATCCGCCACCGCCTCCACCTGATGGACCGGTCGCACCCGTTGCACCGGTTAAACCAGTTAAACCGGCGGCACCGGGTGAACCATTTCCGCCCGCTAGACCTGCTTCACCTTTATCGCCTTTCTCTCCTTTATCGCCTTGCGAACCCGTGGGACCTGCAACTGTTGATACGTTAGATATTGCTTTACCTTCACTGCCATTCTTTCCATCTGAACCTGAAGCTCCAACTGGTCCTTGCAAACTTTTTGGTAAGGGCCATTTATTACTTTTCTTTGGTCCATAAATTAAGAGACTTCGGGTATCAATATAGAAATCTCCATTGATACCTAGGGTGCCAAGTGGCACACCTTTACCATTTAAAATTGTATTTGCGATTGAGTTAGAAGTTCTTCCAGCAGATTTAGGCTTAGTTGCTGCCTCTGAGATTGGTAACGCAGAAGCGCTGAACATCGTTGTAAGTAAGAGTGTTGCAATTACTTCTATATGTTTCCGGTTGCTTTTCATTAAACCTCCATGGCCACCAGCGACGGGTACTTAAATAGAAGTGTGAAGTGGTTAATGAGGGCGGCGAAGGGGGCTTTCCCTGAGATATTTCGTAGAGCCAGTAGGCATAGCCCCGCTGCTACGCGGGGTGGGGCGGCGAAAACTCACAAGCGTCTCACAGGGAATTGGGGTAGTTTTTTGACTATCAGGTAGTTATCTACGGGTAGTCGATAACGAAGGTTTCGGCAATGTGCTCCACGGGACGAAAGGAAGACGTGCAAATGTCATCAAAGAAGAAATTGATCGCAGTTGTGATTACAACAGTTGCTCTCACAGTAGGCAGTGTTGGATTCAGTCAAGCTGCATCGAAGCCAATGGGTGGCGGACACGCTGCACATCACGCAGCCAAGGATGCAGAACACGAAGCTCGTCAAGCCCTTGTCTCAAAGACAATTGGTGTAGACAGCGCAACTGTTCGCACTCGTCTTGCAGCAGGTGAATCACTTGGTGCAATCGCAGGTGCAAAGAAAGCTGAACTCATTGCAGTTCTTGTTGCTGATCACACTAAGCGCATTGATGCAGATGTAACTGCCGGAAAGTTAACTGCTGCACAAGCAACAACTCTCAAGGCTGAATTAACTGCACACGTAACCGCTAAAGTAGATCGAGTTGGCGGTAAAGGTGGTCCAGGAATGGGCAAAGGCGGTAAAGGTGACAAAGGTGGTCGCGGTCATGGTGGTCCAGGAATGGGCGGCAAGGGTAAGGCTCCAAAGATTCCTGCAACAGCAGGATCACCCGCATAAGTAATTGTGCTTAACGGCATGTAGTTCCTCCAAGGGTAGAAAGACCCGTCGTGAATTCTCCTTCGCGGCGGGTTTTTCGTTGTTGCGATCAAGGGCAGTTAAATCACACCGTGAGAGACTTCTTACATGCGTTTACACATTGGCAGCGATCATGCAGGACTTGAACTTAAAACTGAATTAATTGCCCACCTGGTAAATAGCGGACACGACGTTACCGATCACGGTCCTTATGAATATGACGCTTTAGATGATTATCCCGTCTTCTGTATTCCCGCCGCAGTTGCCGCTGGTAAAGATCCCGCATCACTTGGCATTGTTCTTGGTGGCTCTGGCAACGGTGAACAAATGGCAGCGAATAAAGTAAAAGGTGTACGTGCAGCACTTGCTTGGAGTATTGAAACAGCCAAGCTTGGCAAAGAACATAACAACGCAAATGTTGTGGCAATTGGTGGGCGTATGCACTCGATCGCTGAATGTAAGGCGATTATCGATGCCTTTATCGACACTCCATTTAGTAACGACGAGCGCCATATCCGCCGAATAAATTTAATCTCTAAATACGAAGAAACTGGAAAGATTTAACTTAAGCTTTTAAGAATCTAAAGTCATTTACAGCGTGATCTTTAGAGATTCCTTGCCCTTCAAATCTAGTCAGCGGGCGTGAATCTGGGCGAGTGATGACTCCCCCAGTAAATAATTTACTCATTGAAAAAACATCACTTATCCATTCGGCATACGGAACCCAGTCGGTGGCGATATGAAGATAACCGCCAGGTTTTAACTTTGCCGCGACCTCACTTAAGAATCGCTCTTGAATAATACGTCGCTTAAAGTGACGCTTCTTTGGCCACGGATCTGGAAAGAATAAGTGCACGCCGTCAAGGCTTGAATCTTTGACCATGTAATGGAAAGTTTCGAAGACATCACGTTCGATTAATCGCACATTGGCAACTTCGTATTCGACTAATTTCGCCATTAGCTTGCCGGCACCTGGCATGTGCACTTCTACACCCAAATAATTAATATCTGGATTGGCTTTAGCGATCTGCCATGTGGCCTCGCCCATACCGTAGCCGATTTCCATAACAATTGGCTGTTTCTTGGTAAATATAGAATCTAAATCGATTTGGGTTTCTGTAAATGCAACGCCATATTTGGCCCACAAATTATCGCGCGCGGCTTGTTGTGATGCGGTGATCCGCACCCCGCGCAGGCGGTAACTTCGGTTAGTCATTGGTTCCACAGCACAACTCTTTCACGATTAGACTACGAGAAGCAAAAAAAATCAGCCCTCGAAGGAGCCGTCGTGCCAGGTACAAATATCACGCAAATCGAAGCAGCCCAACGTTCAGAGATCATCAAGGTCGAAAGTTACAAAATCGACTTAGATGTGACCACCGGCGGTGAAACATTCTTGGTTAAGACGACCATTAAATTTGCTGGGCTAAAGCCAGGGTCAACTACATTTTTAGACTGCGTTGGTAAGCGTGTAATAAGTGCAAAGCTCAATGGCGCAGACTTTGATCCAAAATTTGATGGCGAAACCATCTTCTTGCCAGCCATTGCGGCGGAAAACACCCTGGAGATTGAGCACGAAGGTATTTACTCAAACTCAGGGGAAGGCCTGCATCGTTTTGTTGATCCAGCCGATAACGAGGTTTACCTTTATACCCAGTTTGAAACTGGCGATGCCCGCCGCATGTATGCGTGCTTTGATCAACCTGATCAAAAGGCAACTTTTACCATTAGCACTATTACCCCAAAGCACTGGGCGGTAATCTCAAATTACGGTATCGAATCAGCTAAAGATCTAGATGGCGACCGTAAACATACTCAATTTGCCACCTCGCAAGTTATCTCAACATATGTAACCGCGATCGTTGCTGGTGCCTACACATCTGTTCACGATGAATATAAGGGCGAGAAGACCATTCCTATGGGAATTTATGCGCGAAAATCATTTTTCCAATATGTCGATGCTGAAAACATCTTTGAAGTGACCAAGCAAGGTTTTGCCTACTTTGAAAAGACCTTCGGTTTGGCCTATCCATTCGGTAAGTACGACCAGATCGCAGTGGCTGAATATAACTGGGGCGCGATGGAAAATGTCGGCTGCGTAACTTTTCACGAAGATGTTCTGATTTTCCGCAGCAAAGTAACTGAGCGCAGCTACATCAGTCGCGCCTCAACAATCCATCACGAGATGGCCCATATGTGGTTCGGTGACTTGGTCACCATGAAATGGTGGCAAGACCTTTGGCTCAATGAATCTTTCGCTGAATGGGCTTCTTACATGGCGGTCAGCGAATCAACCAAGTACAAGAACGCTTGGACTGAATTTAACTCAGTTCGCAAGAACTGGGCATATCGCGCAGATCAACTATCTTCCACGCACCCAATCGCAGTTGAGATGAAAGATCTCGATGATGTTCGCACCAACTTCGACGGAATTTCATATGCCAAAGGCGCATCCGTACTGCAGCAACTTGTTGCACACGTAGGTCGCGATAATTTCATCGCTGGTCTTCGCAAGTACTTTGCCAAGCACGCATATGCCAATACCGAACTCAGCGATCTAATAACTGAGTTAGAAGCAACTAGTGGAAAGGATCTCACCGCTTGGGTTGCCACTTGGTTACGTACCGCAGGTGTAAACACTCTTCGCCCCGTAATTACGCTAGATGGTGACAATTACGCTTCTGTTGCTGTTAAGCAAGAAGTGCCACTAATTCCAGCTGGATCAAAAGAACTTCGCCCTCACCGTTTATATATAGGTCTATTTGATATTAAGGGTGATGCGCTAACTCGTCGCGAGAGTATTGAAGTTGATATCGCTGGTGAATTAACTGAGATCAAGGAACTTGCCGGCAAAAAGGCAGCCGATTTACTCTTGATCAACGATCACGATCAAACATATGCCAAATTGCGTTTCGATGATCGTTCTGTCACAACGATGAAGAAGTATCTTGGCCAATTAGATGATTCGCTCGCCCGAGGACTTATTTGGGCATCACTCTGGGATTCAACGCGCGATGGCGAACTATCTGCAAGTGACTATATTGAAATTGCTCTTAATGCACTAAAGGGCGAAACAGATATCTCAATGATCACAGCAACTTTCACGCAAATCGATACTGCTATTTGGGCATATCTTGCGCCGAAGAATCGCGATGCAGTTCGTTTATCTGTAGCAAATACTGCACAAGAGTTGTTAGCTGGTGCCAAACCAGGCAGCGATGCACAACTGCAATACGCGCGCGCCTTTGCCAATAACGCATTCACGCCAGCACAGTTTGAAAGTTTAAAGGCGATGTTGAACGGTTCTGTTGATGGGCTTTTGATGGATGCCGATCTGCGTTGGTTTGTTTTCCTGTGTGGCGTAAAACGCGGCATCTTTAGCGTTACTGACATCACCGCAGAAGGTGATCGCGACAAGACAGCTCACGGACAGCAATATGTTGCTTATGCACATGCTGCGCTTCCAAACCACGAAGCAAAGGCAGCCGCCTTTAAATCAATCACCACTGATGATTTAAGTAACACTATTCACTCATATAAGTGCCGCGGCTTTAATGAGAATATCCATTGCGATCTACTTGAGGCGTTTGTGGATAAATACTTCGATGCCATCTTGGAAGTCTGGGCTACTAAGGGATATGAGATTGCCGAAACAACTGCAACTCTAACTTTCCCAACCTGGGCGATCAGCGATGAGACTGTAAAGAAATCTCAACACTGGCTGGATGTCACTGGAAAAGATGCCTCCGCTGCCCTGCGTCGTACCGTGGCCGAAGGTCGCGATGCAATGGTTCGTGCGCTCAAAGCGCGCGCAGTTGATGCTCGCTAATTAATCAATCGAAGTTACGACAGAGCTGATCTTCTCTTTCTTCTTGCGCTCTCCAGTAAGAGCATATGTAATTACTGAGATCACTAAAAAGAGCGCAACTGGTGCTGCGAAGAAATAGGTAAAGGTTTCAATTGCGCTTAAGCCTTCACCCGGATTTGTTCCATCTTCTTGCGCACCTTTTGAGATGGCATGGATAGCGGATGCAATCTGAATCATCATGGTTATAAGTGTAAATCAGTTATGCAGTAGCAGCTGCCACACCAAATGGCTGTAGGTAAGGCAACCAACGATTATCTGTGCGACCGGTGCCAAGAATTCGCCATGCTGCACCAACTGGTTCGCGTGGAAGTGAGCGAAGTCTCCATCCCAAATCTTTTAGCGGCTTATCTGCCTTTAAGTGATTGCACTTATGGCAAGCAGAAACAACATTCTCCCAATTGTGCCCCCCACCACGTGAACGTGGAATCACGTGATCTATCGAAGTTGCAGGTGCTGCGCAGTAAACACACCGGCCACCATCGCGTGCAAAGATCGCACGACGCGAAAGTGGAACTGCATGGCGATACGGAATCTTCACAAATTTATTTAGCCTAATTACTGATGGGAGTTCGATCTGGCCCTGCGCAAAGTGCAGAACAGTTCCGGAGGACTCAACCATGGTGGCGCGGGAGTTAAGGACAAGCAGCAGCCCACGACGTTCCGTCACAACACCTAGCGGTTCGTAGGTGGCGTTTAGAACTAACGAGCGAGACATAGATACCCCAGTTTCGAAGCGCGTGGCTCGCGCCGATTGGTTTATCTTGCACTAAGAAAGCGCAAGATAGGGGTATTTGCGGGTCAATTTTAGGTAAAGAATTGGATTAGAGTTTGATCTATGAGCGAGCAGACCCGAAATATTCTGGAATGGCTAAGCGGATCACCGCTTCGCATCGTCACTGTGCTAGTCGTTGCTTGGATCAGCCATAGCATCGGGCGCCGCGCCATCGAACGCGCTGTAAATAAACTCGCAACTACCGACTTAAAGCCTGGCCCGGGATTCGCTAAACGTCAATCAGAACGCGCTCGTACTACTGGATCGGTCCTCACTTCAATTCTCAAAGCTGTCATCTGGATAATCGCGCTCGGCATGATTTTGGGAGAATTCGGATTTAATCTCGGACCCGTGATCGCATCTGCTGGTGTGATTGGCGTTGCTATAGGACTCGGTGCACAAACTTTGGTTCGCGATATTTTATCTGGAATATTTATGCTGATTGAAGATCAATATGGCGTTGGTGATCAGATAAAGGTTTTAGAGATCGAAGGCGTTGTCGAAAAAGTTGGACTGCGAATAACCACAATTCGAGACCAGAAAGATGTGCTTTGGTATGTTCGAAATGGTGAAATATTAATTATTGGGAATGTGTCTCAGAAGCGTTAACCATTCCGTGTGCAGCCATTTCTAGGTACTCGCGCAACTGCAAGCGGTTACTTTCTGGCATTTCCATTCCATCCATTGCACCGAATGCACAAGCCAGCCAAGCATCGCGCGCTGCGATATCGATATGAAATCCAGCATGACGCATCCGCAAACGTGGATGTCCACGCTCATCCGAATAAGTTGTTGGCCCGCCCCAATACTGCTCAAGAAACATCTTGAAACGTAGAGCAGCACCTTGCATATCTTTCTCTGGATACATCGGAAGTAATATCGGATCAGTTGCAACTCGGGCATAGAACTGAGATACGAAATCGTTGAAGAAGGGCTCTCCCCCAACTTCTTCGTAGAAAGTCATCAGTTCCTCAAGACTTTATCGTCGACGCCTTTGGCGATCTGCAAAACGAAGTAGGAAGTGACGATACAGAGCGCTCCACTGATGTAAAAAGCAAGTGCGTAATCACCGATTTGTACGCGCAAGATAGCTGCACCAAATGCTGCTACTGCGCCACCTATTTGGTGTCCCACAAATACCCACCCATAAACAACGCTGGCGCGTTGTGGACCTAGAACTGCGCGGCAGAGCATGATGGTTGGTGGAACTGTTGCTACCCAATCAAGGCCATAGAAAATTACAAAGACAAGCGTTGAAGCATGAATACTGCTGAAGAGAATTGATGGCAAAAGAAAGAGAGAGAGTCCGCG
>CAXNDN010000031.1:0-7761 GCA_964201295.1 Candidatus Planktophila sp.
TGGGATGAGAAATTTGCAACTTGGCAGAGTGCAAACCCAGAGCGCGCAACGTTGTTAAAACGTTTAGTTAGCGGTGAACTTCCTAAAGGTTGGGATGGCGATCTTCCGCAATATCCCGCAGGTAAAGATGTAGCGACTCGCAAAGCTTCCGGTGAAGTAATCGCAGCACTTGCCAAAGCACTTCCAGAATTCTGGGGTGGCTCTGCTGATCTAGCAGGAAGCAATAACACCACAATCAGTAGCGCGGGATCCTTCTTGCCTGCCAGCAGCAAGATGGTGGGTGCCAATCCTTACGGGCGAATGATCCACTTCGGTATCCGCGAACATGCGATGGGTTCAATTTTAAATGGCATCGCACTTCACGGTTTATCAAAGACCTTCGGCGGCACTTTTGCAGTCTTTAGCGATTACATGCGACCAGCAGTTCGGTTGGCAGCGATTATGGATCTTCCAAGTATCTTTATTTGGAGCCACGATTCAATCGGTCTTGGTGAGGATGGACCGACCCATCAACCAGTCGAACATATAGCTGCATTACGTGCGATTCCAAATTTTGCTGTGATCCGACCGGCAGATGCCAATGAAGTTCGAGAAGCTTGGAAAGCCATCTTGCTTCGCCGTAAGCCAGTCGGATTACTGCTCTCTCGCCAGAACCTCCCGGTATTTGATCGCACCTCGCACGGCTCTGAATCTCTGGTTAATAAAGGTGCATATATTCTCAAGGATTCCCCAACAACTGCTGATGTTGTAATTATTGCGACCGGGTCAGAAGTTTCAGTTGCAATCGCGGTGCAGGCCGCCTTAGCAGAAAAATCAATAGCTGCCCGCGTAGTAAGCGCGCCTTGCTTGGAGTGGTTTGCGCAAGAGAGCGCGGCCTACCAAGAGAGCGTCCTGCCCAAGATGGTGCGGTTAAAGGTCAGTATCGAAGCCGGTATTGCACAGGGCTGGCGCGAATACATCGGAGATAGCGGTATCGCTATTTCGCTAGAACATTTTGGTGCATCCGCCTCTGCGACCAAATTGTTCTCTGAATTTGGTTTTGGTGCAGATGTAATCGTTGCAAAGATCGAAGCAGCGCTTAAGCAATGATCGCTTTATCTGGAACCGCTCTTAGTAAAGTCGATCGCCAAGATTCGATCTACCGAGCACTTGCTGCCGCTCATCCCAGGCTGGTGAAGAAGGATCCCACCATTTGGGGACCGGCCGCTGCTACCGAGGCGGCGATTAGACTTAACTGGGTTGATTTAGATGAGAGCTCTCGTCCACTTCTTCCCGTATTAGATGCAGTGGCTGCAAAGTTTAGAGATCGTGACAATTTAGTTTTATGTGGAATGGGCGGATCATCACTTGCCCCAGAAGTAATTGCACAAACTTTTGGCAGAAAAATCTTCATCTTAGATTCAACAGATCCTGATTATTTAGCTCACGCCTTAACTGGCTCCCCCGAGAATTTACTCGTGATCGTTAGCTCCAAATCAGGATCAACAATTGAAACTGCGTCACAACGCGCCTTCTTTGAAGGCCACTTGAGAAATGCGAAATTAGATCCAACTGCTCACATCATATTTGTAACTGATCCTGGCTCACCGTTAGATCTCGATGCGAGAGCAAAAGGATTTACCGTCATAAACGCTGATCCCAATGTAGGCGGCCGCTTTAGCGCTCTCACCGCATTTGGTTTAACCCCGGCAACATTGATGGGCGTAGATGCTTCAGTGCTTTTGGATCAGGCTGGTGACTGTCGAGCGCAGTTAATTAATGAGCCGTCTACAGTCTTAGATGTTGCTTATCTGCTCTTGACGCAGAACGAACAATATCTAGGCTTTACAGATTTTGGTTCAAAATTTCCGGGGCTATCGGATTGGGTAGAACAGTTAATCGCTGAATCAACCGGTAAGGATGAAATCGGGCGCCTGCCAATAGCCACAGAAAATTTCAATGAAGCAACAGGTGGTGGAGCATTTTCTGTAGCTTTTGCGCCAGGTGCAGAGTTAAGCGTTAGCGCCGAACTAGGCGAGCATTTCTTATTTTGGGAATGGGTAACTGCGCTGATGGGCGCCGCACTTGAAGTTGATCCGTTCAATCAACCAAATGTTACTGAAGCGAAAGAGGCGACATCGACGGTTCTAAGAGAGTGGGATAACAAATTGCCACTGCTGCTGCCTTCGGCAACCGACGAAGGAGTTGAAATATTTGGCGATGGCAACACATTGACAGCAGCGCTGAAGAATTTGATTGCAACTACAGACTCTGCTGGATATATCGCAATCATGGCTTACTTAGATCGTAAAGATGATGTAGCAATTGCTGCGCTGCGCAGTATTCTTTCTGAGAAATCTGGACGACCGGTTACTTTTGGTTGGGGGCCGAGATTTCTCCACTCCACCGGGCAGTTCCATAAGGGCGGACAGCAGAACGGTACATTTCTACAAGTCACCGGTGCGAATAAAGGAAACTTTGCTATTCCCGGTCGTGACTTTGATTTTGCTACTCTTCTTATGGCGCAAGCAGTAGGAGATTTCCGGGCGCTCGGTGCAAGAAAATACCCACTCCTTCGCCTCAATTTGCTTGAACGAAGTGCGGGTATAACTGAACTTATAAAAGTTGCAAAAGCCCTTTAGCTACTCGTCATCTCCACGAAGTTTACGCAAGGCATCTTCAAGGATCTTTGCGCCTTCAGTGTCGGTACGACGCTCTTTTACATAAGCTAAATGTGTTTTGTAAGGAATATTTACTACAGCCTTTGGCGGATTATTGCGATCGCGACCAGCAGGTAGTCCGCACTTTGGGCAATCCCACTCGGCAGGGATAACTACAGTCTCTTCAACAGCAAATGAGGGACGAACTTCGTGTCCATTGCTGCACCAATAAGAAACGGTGGCACGTTCGATCTGATCTCCGCGTTCGGCCTCGCCCATTGGGCCAGCGCCGACACGGCTTCCACGAATTGCACTTGCCATTTATTAACCCTTCAACACAAGACTGAGGGCGACAACGCCGCCAAACCAAATTCCACCAACAACGATTGTGATGCGATCTAGATTTCTTTCAACCACTGATGATCCGCCGTAATTAGATGACATTCCACCACCGAATAAATCGGATAGTCCAGAGCCTTTACCTTTGTGGAGAAGAACAAGCAAAATCATCACAAGACTGGTGATGACTAACAAGATTGAGAGAGCTAGAGCCACGATGTAAAACCCCTAATGTTTTGGTTGGAGATAGACGGTAAGGATACTAGATTCTCAGCGGGCCTTAGGCGCTTTCTACCGCGTAGAACTTGGCGATCTTAGCCAATTCTTCCGGATCTAGGCTCGCTCCTCCGATGAGCGCACCGTCCACATCAGCCTGCTTCATAATCTCAGAGACATTTGAAGATTTAACAGAGCCACCATAGAGGATGCGCATATTTGCAGCGATATCTGCAGATCCGATTGAAGCGATCTCTTCACGAATAGCAGAACAAACTTCTTGTGCATCTTCTGGAGTTGCGGTCTTGCCGGTTCCGATCGCCCAAACTGGTTCGTATGCGATCACAATCTTCTTCAACTCTGGCTTAGTAAATCCTTCTAAACCTGCGCGGATTTGCCGGATGACATGCGAAACATGCGCACCTGATTCGCGAATTGAAAGTTCTTCTCCAACGCAGAATATTGGCGTTAACTCATTAGCGAGTGCCGCCTTGATCTTGCGATTTACCAGGGCATCATCTTCTTTGTGGATTGCGCGGCGTTCAGAGTGGCCAATAACCACAAAGGTACAACCGAGCTTTGCCAACATGTGGCCAGAGATGTCGCCGGTAAATGCACCGCTACTTTCAGGAGAAATATCTTGCGCGCCGTAGAGCAGGCGCAAACGGTCACCATCGATCAGAGTCTGAATGGAACGAATGTCTGTAAACGGAGGAATTATCGCGATATCGACCGCGTCATAATCTTTATCACCGAGGGAATAGACCAACTTCTGAGCAACTGCAATTGCCTCGAGATGATTTAGATTCATCTTCCAGTTACCTGCCATTAGCGGCTTACGCATGATCTGCTCCTTTTAATAGATACTGCAACAATACTGAATAAGAATAAATAATTAGAGATCTAGAGCGGTTAAGCCTGGAAGTTCCTTACCTTCCAGGTATTCCAAGGAAGCGCCACCGCCGGTTGAGATATATCCGAAATCGCTATCCGCGAAGCCAAGAGCGCGCACTGCAGCAGCAGAGTCTCCGCCACCGACTACTGAAATTCCAGAGACTTCAGAGAGCGCTTGTGCGACAACTTTTGTTCCGTTAGCAAATGCCGGAAATTCAAATACGCCCATCGGCCCATTCCAGAAGACGGTCTTGCATCCACGAATAGCGGTTGCAAATGCTTCTGCCGATTCTGGTCCGATATCTAGTCCCATCTGATCTGCAGGAATTGCATCAGCGTTGACCAAGGTAGCTGGTGAATCTGCAGAAAAATTGGGGGCAACGACGATATCTGTTGGAAGAACCAAGGCAACGCCGGAAGCGGCTGCTTCCTTGATTAAATTCTGCACCGTTTCAATTAAATCCTTTTCAACTAGCGAAGAACCAATCTCTTTTCCTTGCGCTGCCAAAAATGTGAAGACCATTCCCCCACCGATCGCCATAACATCTACTTTGCTAAGCAAGTTAGAGATAACGCCGATCTTGTCAGAGACTTTTGCGCCACCAAGTACCACGCAATAAGGACGCTCTGGATTCTGCGTTAACTTCTTTAAAACTTTGACCTCTGCCGCTACTAGCGTGCCAGCGACATGTGGCAGGAGCTTTGGCAGATCAAAGACTGAGGCGTGCTTGCGGTGAACGGCTCCAAAGCCATCTCCTACATAAAGATCGGCCAGTTCTGCTAACTCTTTTGCAAATGCAAATCGCGCTTCCTCTTCTTTTGAAGTTTCAGCCGCTGAGAAACGAATATTTTCTAATAAGAGAATTTCACCACTTTGTAGCGCGTGCGCCTTTTCGGTCACATCCGCGCCTGTTACTGCACCGGCAAAGATCACCTTAGTGCCAAGTAGCTCTGATAAACGGGCAGCAACTGGCGCTAGCGAAAGTTCTGGCTTTGCTTCACCTTTTGGGCGCCCTAGGTGCGCGGCAATTACCAAGCTTGCGCCATTAGCTAAAAGTGTTTTGATAGTCGGCAGCGAGGCACGAATTCGTCCATCGTCAGTGATCTTCCCATCCTTTAACGGAACGTTTAGATCACAGCGTAGGAATACTCGCTTGCCGGCTACATCAAAACTTTGTAGCTGATTAATTACAGAGCCACCCATCTAAATTAGAGAGATTTTCCGACAAGACCTACGAGGTCAACTAAACGATTTGAGTAACCCCATTCGTTGTCATACCAACCAACGATCTTTACCTGATTCCCGATTACCTTGGTTAGGCCAGAATCGAAGATACAAGATGAAGGATCGGTCACGATATCGGAAGACACTATTGGATCTTCGGTGTATGAAAGGTATCCCTTTAGTGCACCATTTGCGGCGGCCTTCATAGCGGCGTTGATCTCTGCCGCTGTTGCTTCCTTGGCAAGTTCCACAGTTAAATCTGTTGCAGATCCAGTTGGAACTGGCACGCGCATTGCATATCCATCAAGTTTGCCCTTTAACTCTGGCATAACTAACGAGATCGCCTTTGCAGCCCCTGTAGATGTTGGGATCATATTTGTTGCTGCAGCACGTGAACGGCGCAGATCTTTATGGGGGAAGTCAAGAATTACTTGATCATTTGTATAAGCGTGAATAGTTGTCATTAAGCCCTTAACAATTCCCCAGTTATCCTGAAGAACCTTAGCCATTGGTGCCAAGCAGTTAGTTGTGCAAGATGCATTAGAAATAACGTGGTGGCTTGCTGGATCGTACTTATCGTGATTTACGCCCATAACAATGGTGATGTCTTCATCAGATGCTGGAGCAGAGATGATTACCTTTTTTGCACCTGCTGTGATGTGCTTCTTTGCATCGGCGGCTTTAGTGAAGTGGCCAGTCGATTCAATGACGATATCGGCCTTTACGGAAGCCCAAGGAAGATTTGCAGGATCGCGATCTGCAAATACCTTCATAGTCTTACCACCGACCGTAATGGTCTCTTCGGTATATGTAACTTCAAGGCCTAGGCGCCCCAAGATTGAGTCGTACTTTAAAAGGTGGGCCAAGGTAGCGTTATCGGTTAGGTCATTGATCGCTACGATATTTATATTTGGGTTGGTGAGTGCGGCGCGGAAGAAGTTGCGGCCAATTCGTCCAAATCCATTAATTCCAACATTAATCACGTGAAAACCTCGCTTTAGAAGTGTAAGGACCCGTTGCTAAAATAATTAGCACCAGATGGGTATACGGCAATAAAACTGCCACAACGTTGGGGTCGTGGCTAATGTTACCAGCCACGCACGGTTACTCTTGCGTAGGCATTACGCTCAATTAGATTAACTAATTAAGAAGATCTGGTGAAAGGCCCGCTTCAGTATCAGGAATGCCAAGTTCACCTGCACGTTTATCCGCCATTGCTAAGAGGCGGCGAATTCGTCCCGCGATCGCATCTTTGGTCATCGGCGGTGATGCAAGTGAGCCGAGTTCCTCCAAACTCGCTTGGCCATGGCTAATTCTTAACTCACCAGCCTCTTTTAAGTGATCTGGAATCGTTGGCCCTAAAATTTCCATTGCGCGCTGAACTCGAGCAGCAGCGGCAACAGCTGCTCGTGCTGAACGACGAAGATTTGCATCATCGAAATTTGCCAGGCGATTAGCAGTAGCCCGAACTTCGCGACGCATTCGCCGTTCTTCCCAGGCAAGAACACTTTCGTGTGCACCTAGACGTGTCAGAAGCACGCCAATCGCATCGCCATCACGAATTACTACGCGATCTACCCCGCGAACTTCCCGCGCTTTGGCGGTAATTCCTAAACGTCTAGCAGCACCGACTAGTGCAAGTGCTGCTTCAGGTCCCGGACAAGTAATTTCAAGTGAAGAGGAACGCCCTGGTTCGGTAAGTGAACCATGCGCGATAAATGCACCGCGCCAAGCGGCTTCGGCATCGCAAATATTTGCTGCTACAACTTGTGGTGGAAGACCTCGAACGGGGCGACCATTGCTATCGATTAGACCAGTCTGACGAGCAAGAGCATCGCCGGCTTCAATGACTCTTACAACATACCTGCTGCCTTTGCGCAAACCGCTCGATGAGAGAACCGCTAAATCGCTATCGTGGCCATAGATATCTGCAATATCTTTCTTAAGGCGGCGCGCGCTCTGTGAGGTATCGAGCTCTACCTCAATTACCACTTTGCCGGCGGCGATATGTAAACCACCAGCAAAACGCAGCAGCGAAGATACTTCCGCTTTGCGGCAGCAAGGTTTGGTCACTGAGAGACGACTGAGTTCGTCTTTGACTGCTGCGGTCATTGCCATGGGCTTATCCAAGCAGGGTTTTGCTGGAAATGTGCGCGAAAAGTGAGGTCAATTTTCTAGAGCTGTGATGAATTATTGTGGCTCCATCTCTTAAATCTGCGGCCAATAACTCTCCACCTGTACTTGAAAGATGTTCCTTCATCTCATCCCCCTGTAAATCTAGGCTCTCATCCGCAATGAAATAATCAAAGCGAAGGCCGGGAGCATATTTCTGCAATATTTTTATATGTTCAAGCGGGGTATATCCCGAGAACTCTCCCGAATTAAAAGTTCTCCCACTAGCGCTGGCCGAATCTAAATTTAAAATTAGAAATTTCTTGGCGCTGGAAT
>CAXNDN010000032.1:0-7653 GCA_964201295.1 Candidatus Planktophila sp.
GCCAGACGCATACCTGCGTTATTGCGCTGTTCTTGTGTGCCTTCTGCGATGATCTTGGAAAGTGGTATTCCTTCTAGCCATTCAGAAACCAAAACTTTATCTGCCGCCATTACGACCTTGGGAATTGCCACATCTAGATCGTTCTCATATGCGCGCCAGCAGGCCTCTTGCGCCTCAGCTTCATATTTGTAATCAACTTCTTCAATAATTCGCGCACGAAGTTCTTCAAGGAGCGGTTTCATATCTAAGCCGGGAAGCACCAATTGGAAAATCTTGGCAAAGCGTTGGATCTGATTCAAATCTGAGATCAGCGCCTCTGCTGCACCCGGGTATTGAATCTTTACCGCAACTGGGCGCCCATCTTTCCAAATACCTTTATGTACTTGGCCAATTGATGCTGATGCAGTTGGTTTATCTTCAAAGGATGTGAAGTTATCGCGCCAATTTTCGCCAAGTTCTTTAGCAAGAACTTTATGGACCACACGGGTTGGAAGTGGCGGCGCAGATTCTTGCAACTTAGTTAAAGTCTCGCGGTATGGCTTTGCAATATTTTCAGGAAGCGCGGCCTCAAAGACAGAGAGGGCTTGGCCAAATTTCATAGCCCCACCCTTTAACTCACCAAGGACTTTAAATAATTGCTCTGCAGTCTTCTCTTGAATATCGGCAACGACTAGCGATGATGATTGACCAACTAATTGTCTGCCCAGTCCCAATACTCCGCGACCAGCGAGTCCAACTGGAATAGAAACCATCTTCACTGAACGGATAGCGGTAGAGCTCGGGATCTCCGTCTCGGTGATCTCTTTCTTATTTTTCTCCGTCTTGGCCATCTGCCTATTCTTCAGAAGATTCTGCTGTTGCGCTAATTGAAAATTTAGCGCCAGCCACATCCACACATTGGGTGGCGCAGAAGCGCTATGTGTTTTGTGTTACAGAGATCTAGTAAATCAATAGATATCGCCGCTGTAGAGAGGGTGCAAGAACCGGTATCGATAAATTTTATAATTTCGGAGGCGAGCAGCCCTGCCAAGTAATTTGCTCCGGCGATCGGCATCTCATCTTTGCCATTTGCACCTTCTAGCAAAGTGGCACCGCTCTGGTCGGCGATAGTGAGTTCGCAACAACGGCTGCACGGGCTCTGCCCAGGTTTTACCAGCGGTGAAATTGTTAAATACCCACCGCTAATTTCGCTAATAATGAGATGTTCCTGGCTAGATGCCATCCATAGCCCAAGAATAGCTGGATCAATCTCACCGAAATGTATTTTGATTACCTTCTCCATAAAGTTACCGGGTAACTCTTGCGCACTCTCCTCCTTTACTACTGGGAAGAGCGCTAAAGATTTAGATTTTTGCTCACTCAAAGCCTTAAACACTTGTCCAATATCTGTGGCAGATATATACCCACCAGTTAGATCTAACTCTGAAATTAATTCATGGCCACGGCGAAAAGATGGTGCAAATTGGGTATTAGAAACTCCGCTGGCAATTAGCGCTGCATATAAATGTTGCGCAGCGCGTGAGTGGCCGGAAATTTCTAGGTGCGCACTTTGGCGAGCGCTAACTTTAGAAACTCCTGAATCTAAAACGCTAGGCAACCAGCGAGATAGCGTTAACTCTGGTGCAATGCGTTCTTTAATTTGTGCAAAAGATGCATCCTTGCTGTGATCTCCACCTTTGGCGGCGCGCTCTGCGATACTAGAGATAAACCTTTCAGAAATCTGGATCGCACTAACTTGAGTTTGAAAAAAACCACAACCGTGAAGCTCTTCCACTAAATCAGAGACTTCATGTGTGGTGAGCGCTAACGATGGCTCAATTTCTGCGCTACTTGCCCCGCGCTTAAATGCACCATAGATAGCCGGCGCACTTGCACCATAAATAGCAATTCGCTTACGTAGCGTTCCGATGAAGTATTCATTTGGGCGCGAGCCTGAGTAGAGACTGATTCCTGATTTAAAGGTGAGTTTTTCCGCCGTATTAACCATCTGCGAAGGATTGGCTATCGCGTGAGAGTGCTGCACCGCTGCCTGTGTATTAGCCGCCGCGATGGTTGAAAAGTGCGACTAAGGGTATGAAAAAAAATTCACCCCGTGCTCATCAACTAGTGAGCGCACGGGGTGAATCTCTAAAACTTATTTGGTGAAGTTACTGAGCTTTGCCAAGAATTCTATTGACCTTGGTGCCACACACTGGGCAGATGCCCTGTGCCATGCGACGACCAGACTCGGAGATTTTCACAGTGCCTTCGAAGTCACGCTTCGCTTTGCACTTAACGCAGTAAGCGTCACCCTTGTATGTCTCTGCTGTCATAATTGCCTCCAATCGCCGCTTGGACTCTGAGCGCCCACGCGTGCAAGCCTGACGATACCCCTGACTACGCTCAAATACGCTGAACTAACCCTTATTTGCGCGTAATTTTTTTAGCTCAACAGGCTCAGCCAAGGCGCGCTCAGCCGCTTCATATCCATCGAGATAGGCGCTGGCCAGTTCTGCCCCCTCAAAACGGGCCAAAACCTCGGTAAAGGCTTCGCCGTGATCAAAATACTCGAGATGGATCGCCTCGTGGAAGAGGACGTAATCCAGGGCGTAATCAGGTGCGAGCTTGAGGCGATCTGAGATCCGGATGGTGCGATCAACGCTGGTGCATGAACCCCAGCGCTCGCGCATCGGCCGCCAATTTATTGAGGCAGGTCGCGCCGTAATCTCGGGGGCTAGGGATACCAGTAGTTCGGCTGTGCGCTGCAGGAGGGCTGCTTCACTTGGTATCCGCAAAGATTCTTGGCTACGTATCTTTGCGATCATCTCAGGGACGATGGCGTGCTCATCTGCCTTACTCATTCGCGCCGGTATTGAAACGATTATCCGTCCACCTTGTCGATAGGCAGAAATATTTCGCTTCCGCCTTGCCGAGCGAATCACAATTATCTCACCCTCTGAAATACCAGGCAGGGTTAGTTCACCTTCTTCTAATTCATCCGATGCCATAGATAAAACGTACTCCCCAAGATCGCGAAATAGATTTATATCGACAAAATCTAAAGCACGTGTTGAGAGATTTACAAGGCGAGAATTCCTAGTTAACTTTGCAAATTACAGGTGTGTCAAATCCCGAATCATTTGATTCTGAGCACTTTTGGACATAAGTTTCGCTTACGAAGTCCTCGGATAACTATTTGATCTATCTGCAAGGGGAAGGCAGATAAATCAGAAAGCGGCCGGGGACTTCGCTTTCCCCCAGAGATAGTCCAGAAATATTTAATAGTTCTAGAGCAAGCCCGAGAGATCATCGGGAATCGATGTACTAGCCAAAAACTTTTCGGGATCAAGTAGATCTTCGGCAGTTGGCAATAGACCACTCCAGATCTGATCGCGCTGCGCAATTGATTTAACTTCGCGGATCTTCTTCCAGAAAGCGCTCGCTTCGCGAGTTAACTTGGGCGAGACTTCTAATCCGAGCATCGAAGAAAATAGTTGTTGTGCAGGTGATGCTGCTGCGCGACGACGACGTAACGTTTCTCGCATTTGTTCAATTGCAGGTAATCGATCACCGGCGGCGAGTGCGGTTACTTCATCGGTCCATCCATCGATTAACGCAAAAACAGTTTCAAGTTTTGCAAGGGCAATTTTCTGGGCAGGTGATTCTTCAGGTGTAAATATCCCGCTATCTAGTGCAAAGTTCATCGCCTCTTGATCCATTGCGCCATCGCTCATACTCTCGAAAGCGGTCTGCGCTTGACGTTGGATTGCTTCGATATCTATATGGATACCTTTTCCATATTCAACAATTGCGCTTTGCATATATGAAACTAGCCAAGGGTTATTTGCAAAGAGGCGGGCTACCGCACCTTCACGCAATGCGTGAAAGATAAATACTTCTGATTTAGGAATCTCTAACTCATCTGCCCAATTCTCAATGTTTTCTGGGATCACAACTGGGTGCGCCGGGTCCAAGAGAGCCAGCCCCACATCGTGAGCGCCAGTTACTGAAGCAGCCAAGGTGCCGATCGATTGGCCGAGCTGCGTTGCGATCATGGTGCCTATAAATGAGCGCAGCATCATGGTGATCATCTCGATCGGTGGCTGGCCTTCGGTACTCTCACCAGCCTGGGTATTCATCGCCTGGTCAAGCAAGTTTGAGATGGCGCTGGAAAGTCCTGCCGCTAAAGGTTCAATGGTCTTATGCCAACCAGAAATTGTTTGATCTACCCAATCTGATCGCGACGCCGAATTCGGTGCCTTATTTGTCGCCGGAAATGAGAGCGCTTCATTTAGCCAGATCTCAGATATTTCAAAAGCGCTGGCAACCACCGCTAACTCTTTTGTGCCGATTGGTTTTAGACCTTGGGCGGTAACAAATTTTTTGGCAGTCTCACGAGCTGTAGAAATTGAAAGCACTTCTTCTTTACCGTCATTATCTTTACCACCTGACGATGTATTTGCAGAACCTGGAAAGAGTGAAGTAAATGGGTTTACAAAACCAACTGGATTTATTCCGAGTTGTTCAAATTGGGCTTTCAATTGTTCTTGCATTTGGCGCATCATCGCTTCAAAATCAGGGCGGTTATTTTCTGGATCGTTAGGATCGCTCGGATCATTGGGATCGTTAGGGATAAAGCCAAAACCAGCCATAACGAGACCCCAATCTTTAACTCGAATTTAAAAGTGTGCTAATCCTATAAAACACCACTGGTGAGAGATTTCTTCCCACAAGAGATAGGCTACCTAACATGTCCAACGCATTTATGGCTCTCATCTGGTGGGTTATCCCACTGGCTGGCTTATTAGGCGCTCTTGGCTATGTCGTATGGGTAACTCAATTTAAATCTAAATTCGAATCTGAGACAACGCGCTCAGTCAGCCAATTTCAGCGCTTTCAAGAATCCTTCCGTGATGCCGAGATAACTATTGCGGGCGCAGAAGAATTGCTGGCAGAAGAATCCACTCCGGGCGAAGCTAAAGCGAGCGATGCTCCTTAACCAGCTCCCTCGTTTAGCCATTGCCACCCTTTCTCTTTTCTTCGGACTCGCCCTTTTCGCCCCACTTCCATTTGTTGTTCTGACACCAGGCAATGCGCAAGATGTTCTGGATAAGGTAATTACTCCAGCGAAAACCGCTGAGACCCCATTGAAATTCTATAAAGCAGATGGCCATATCTATCTATTATCTATTTTGATTACCAGGCCAGTTGCTTATGTAACCGGGGTGGAATTGATTTATTCGTGGGTGCGCAGTGATTTCTCAGTTATGCCGCGTTCACTTTTCTATCGGGATGGAGTTAACACCAAAACCGAAGAGGCGAAATCTAAGATCCAGATGGTTGATTCACAGTTAAGCGCCAAAGTTTCTGCTCTCAACTATCTTCAAAGTGAATATCCAAAATTAAATATCAGCGCCATTGAACCAAGTGATATTTCAATTTCCCTTGCCAAGACGGTTGGCCCCAGCGGCGGACTCGCCTTTGCTATAGGAATTGTAGAACTTCTCACCCCCGAGAATCTGCTGCGCGGCCGCAGCGTTGCAGTAACAGGAACAATTGGCGCAGATGGAGATGTGGGTGGGATAGGTGGAATTGCGCAAAAGATCCTGGCGGCAGAGAAGGCAGGGGCTACTTTGATTCTGGTCCCCGCAAGTAATTGCAAAGATCTGGCACCTGGAGTTGCAAAAATTCCAGCAAACATTAAAGTCGCAGCCGTGAGTACCTTGAAAGAGGCGCTAATTGCGCTTAATTCGGCTAGCCCACGCAGTTGCGCTAACTTAGGAGCATGATGAAAAAACCAAGTCCGCTCGCCCTGACCTTCATAATTTTGGCAGTTCTCGCGGGAGTGCTCGTTTCGCTCAGCGGTATCTATGTCGATTGGCTCTGGTTTGAATCAGTTGGATTCACAGGGGTTTGGACAACAGTTCTAACGACCAAAATCGCGCTCTTCATTGTCGCCGGTTTGATTACATCTTTAATTATTTCATTAAATATTTTCTTGGCTTATCGCCGCCGCCCATTTGATGTTTCAATGGCGATGGGGGTCGATAACCTAGAACGTTATCGCGCAACGATCGATCCAATCCGTAAATTAGTATTTGCTGGTATCTCCGTAGCCCTCTTCTATTTTGGTGGCACATCGGGTGTGCAACTCTGGAGTTCATGGTTGCTCTTTAAGAACTCGACAGAATTTGGGGTTAAAGATCCGCAGTTCGGGATGGATATCTCCTTCTTCGCCTTCCGTCTACCATTTTTACAAACACTTATCGGTTGGGCAATCTCAACTTTAATTTTGGCAACGCTAGCCAGCGGTGCAGTTCATTATATTTACGGTGGTATTCGTCCACAGCTTCGCTCTGATCGCATCTCTGTTGCAGCGCGCGTTCAAATCTCTATCCTTCTCGGATTAATTGTTCTGATCAAGGCTGTGGCATATTGGTTTGATCGTTTTGCACTCGCCCTAAAAGAGAGCAGGTTGATTACCGGACTTACATATACCGATGTCAATGCAACTCTGCCGGCTAAATCAATTCTGGCTGCGATCGCAATTATCTGTTCGCTTCTTTTCTTTGCAAATATTGTCCGTAAATCTCTGATCTTGCCAGCAGCCGGAACCGCCTTGATGGTTGGTGCATCTGTACTTATTGCAGGTGTCTATCCTGGAGCAATTCAGCAGTTCCAAGTAAAACCATCTGAATCATCTAAAGAAGCCCCTTTTATTCAGCGAAATATTGATTCAACGCGCGATGCCTATGGCATCGCCGGTGTAGAGATGAAGGATTATCAAGCCACCGTCTCTACAAATTCTGGTCAACTCGCAAATGATGCTGCGACAATCGCAAATATCCGTTTGATGGATCCCAACGTTCTATCTGCAACATTTCGCCAGTTGCAGCAGATCAAGCCTTATTACAGCTTCCCCGAGTCACTAGATGTCGATCGCTACACAGTAAATGGTGTGCAACGCGATGTGGTTGTTGCAGTGCGCGAACTCAACATCGATGGTAATCCAAGTCGTAACTGGATTAACGATCACTTGGTCTACACCCACGGTTTTGGTTTTGTATCTGCCTATGGAAATAGCGTTGATGCAGATGGCAAGCCCAGCTTCCTAGTAGGAGATCTTCCACCAACAACTGGGCTTGGAAAATTCCAACCACGTGTTTACTTTGGTGAGAATGTTCCAGATTACTCAATCATCGGTGGACCAAAGACTGATACACCTGTGGAATTCGATTATCCAGATGATGCATCAGCAAATGGCCAGAAGAACTACACCTATACCGGTGATGGTGGAGTACCAATGGGCGGCTTGTTTAAAAAGTTGCTCTTTGCGATTCAATATCAGGAACAGCGAATTGTTCTTTCGAATCTCATCAACTCCGAATCAAAGATTCTCTACAACCGTTCACCGCGTGAACGCGTTGCCAAAGTTGCACCTTGGCTAACTCTTGATGGCGATCCATATCCAGCGATCGTTGATGGCAAAGTCCAATGGATTATCGATGGCTACACTACAAGTGCGGGATACCCATATTCGCAGACGACTTCACTGAGTTCTTCAACAACAGATGCGCTGACCGCGAATTCAAATTCGATTACAGCGCAGACAAATAGAAATATTAATTACATCCGAAACTCAGTAAAGGCAACAGTTGACGCCTACGACGGCAC
>CAXNDN010000033.1:0-7451 GCA_964201295.1 Candidatus Planktophila sp.
CAAATTTGTCTATACCGCGGCAGCCCGTGGTATTCCGGCACAAGCAAATGTGATCGGTTCTGGAATGTTTTTCTTAGCACTCGCCATCGTAATAGCGGGTCAGTTCGTCAATCGTCGCAAAGCGCGCTAATATAAGCGCCAACTACTAGGAGTAATTGCAGAGGTGATTTCCGGTTTAACCGGAAAGCGTGATGGCGAACATCGACCCATCGATTCTTAATCATTTATCGTTAATGCAACCGCAGCTATATTGGCTGGATGAAGATCCGCTTGAACCGCTACCGCACCCAACTCTTATTGGTGATGTAACTTCCGATCTCTGCATCGTCGGTGCTGGATATACCGGGCTTTGGACTGCGATCTTGGCGAAGGAAGCCAACCCAGCGCGCGAAGTCGTTTTGCTAGAACGGCGCGAGACCGGCGCTGGTGCATCGGGGCGCAACGGTGGTTTCTGTAGTTACTCACTCACTCACGGTTTTATGAATGGTTACAGCCGTTTTAAAGATGAGATGGCAATTATTGAACGTTTAGGTCGAGAAAATCTAGATGCGATCGAAGCGACAATCACCAAGTATGGAATTGATTGTGATTTTGAATGGAATGGTGAGTACCGCGTTGCCGTTGAAGATTGGCAGATGGAAGGGCTCGCAGAAGAAGCGAAGCTACGAAATTCATTTGGTGACAATGTAGAGCTCTTAAGCCAACAGGAGATTCAAGCACGAGTTAAATCTCCAATATATAAGGGTGCGCTCTGGGATCCAGATGGCACCGCTCTGGTTGATCCAGCGCGTCTGGTTTGGGGCTTAGAACGAGTCTGTATCAGATTAGGCGTGAAGATATTTGAAAACTCACAGGTAGATCGCCTCGAGCGAACCAAAAATGGAATGATCGTTCATACGCCTTATGGAAGCGTATATGCAAATAAAGTAGCGTTGGCAACGAATGTATTTAAATCGCTCATCAAAAAAGCTCATAAATATGTCATTCCAGTTTATGACTTCCAATTAGTTACTGAGCCGCTGACAGCAGAACAATTAGAATCGATCGGGTGGAAAGAGCGCGAAGGTCTTTCTGATGCTGGCAATCAATTCCATTACTATCGCATGACTAAAGATAATGAGATCTTATGGGGCGGATACGATGCGATCTATAACTTCCGTGGCAAAGTCCGCCAAGAGTATGAAACAGATGCCGAAACTTATGCGCACTTAGCAGAAGCATTTCTTGAGACCTTTCCACAACTTAAGGGAATTAAATTCACTCACGGGTGGGGTGGGGCTATTGATACTTGCTCGCGCTTTTCACCATTTTGGGGAACTGCTTTTAGCGGCCGGGTTGCTTACGTTTTGGGTTACACCGGACTGGGGGTTGGGTCAACGCGATTTGGCGCACAAGTTATGCTCGATTTATTAGATGGTGTTGAGAACGAGCGAACTAAGTTGCGAATGGTCCAAAAGAAGCCGATGCCATTTCCGCCAGAGCCTTTCCGCTTTATCTTTATTCGCCTTACGCAGTGGTCGATAAATCAGGCCGATAAGAACGATGGCAAGCGCAATCTCTGGCTGAAATTCCTAGATTCACTTGGCCTAGGTTTCGATTCTTAACGAATAAGACCTATCCTTAACCAATGGTTAACCACGGCAATATGTATGGTCCAAGTTTTACCTTTCTTGGTATTCCACAATGCGATTTAGATGATCCAAAGTCATATGCCGATGCCGATGTAGTTATCATTGGCGCTCCGATCGATTCCGGAACATCCCATCGATCAGGTGCCAAGTTTGGCCCACAAGCCATTCGTGGTGGCGACTACCTACCGCACGATGCAGAACGTCCGCACCTAGCTCTTCGTATCGACGCCTTTAAGGCGCTTAAAATTTATGATGCAGGTGACTTACTAATGCCACCAGGGGATTTAGTGCAATCACTTAAAGTCCTTGAGGCTGCAACAGAGAAGATTTCACGCGCGGGAAAAATTGTTGTTGTACTTGGGGGAGATCACTCAATTGCATCTGCCGATGTTGCAGGTATCGCAAATCATCGCGGGCAAGGCAAGATTTCGATGATTCACTTCGATGCACATGCCGACACTGGTGAAGATCAATTTGGCGCGCTGATCGGTCACGGCACTCCGATGCGTCGCTTAATCGAAAGTGGTTCAGTACGTGGTGATCGATTCTTGCAGCTAGGTTTACGTGGGTATTGGCCAGATAGTAAAACTTTAGATTGGATGCGCGATCAAGGTATGCGCTCGTATGAAATGACTGAAATCCACCATCGTGGATTAAATACCGTTCTTAACGAATCTTTTGCAACACTAACTGATGGCTGTGATGGAGTATTTCTCTCAGTAGATATCGATGTTGTTGATCCTGGAATGGCACCTGGCACCGGAACTCCCGAACCTGGTGGAATGACTAGCCGTGAACTACTTGAGGCAGTTCGCCGGATTTGTTCGGAGCTACCAGTAGTCGGAATCGATATAGTCGAAGTTGCGCCGCCTTTTGATACTGCAGATATCACTGCCATCTTGGCCAACCGCGTTGTGCTTGAAGCGCTATCGGCGATTGCAAAGCGCCGCAGCGGAACTCCATATTCTCCTACTCAAAATCTGCTAGATCGTTAATTGCAGAGCGCCAAAATGAAAGATTTAGTAATTCTTGGATCAACTGGATCAATTGGCGTGCAAGCGCTAGAAATTGTTGAAGCTAACCCTTCGCTCTTTCGCGTGGTTGCAATTACATCTGCTGGAAATAATCCAGAATTAATCGTTGAGCAGGCCAGGAAATTTAAAGTCCCGGTAATCGGCGTTACCAAAGGTGTTGACCGAATTAAATCAGCGCTACCTGATGCCACAGTTATCGATGGCCCAGATGCATCTACCGAAATTGCGGCAATCACATGTGACGTTGTTTTAAATGGAATAAGCGGATCAATTGGTCTGGCACCAACTCTGGCTGCGCTAAAAGTTGGAAACCGCGTGGCTTTAGCCAATAAAGAATCACTTGTTGCAGGCGGTGATCTGGTGATGTCGATCGCTAAACCGGATCAACTTTTGCCGGTGGATTCAGAACATTCAGCGTTATGGCAATGTCTAATGGGTGGAGCCAAACGCGAGGTTTCTAAATTAGTTTTAACTGCAAGTGGTGGGCCATTTCGCGAACGAAGCGATTTGAGTGAGATTACAGTTCAGGAAGCGCTAAATCACCCAACTTGGTCAATGGGGCCGGTAGTCACTATCAATTCAGCAACCCTGGTAAATAAAGGCCTAGAAATTATCGAAGCACATTACTTATTTGATATGCCTTATTCACAGATAGAAGCAATCATCCATCCCCAATCGGTGATTCATTCAATGGTGCAATATGTAGATGGTTCAACAATCGCGCAAGCTTCGCCTCCAAATATGAAGGGGCCAATCTCTTTTGCTATTAATTTTCCAGAGCGAGTAAAAGGTGCAACCCCCGCTATAGATTGGAGAACTTCGCACACTTGGACATTTGACCCAATCGATAATGAGAAGTTCCCGGCCATTGATTTAGCTCGGCGCTGCGGAGAGCTCGGGGGAGGCCTGCCGGCAATATTTAATGCAGCCAATGAACTTTGTGTCGCAGCATTTATTGATGGAAGAATCAGTTTTACCTCTATTATCGAAACTGTGGAAGCAGTAGTTCAATCTCTAGGTTCCAAATCTGCAGGGGCGCTCCGAGATTTAGCTGATGTCAGTGCGATCGAGAATGATGCGCGTCGGATCGCCCAAGAACATATCTCGAAAGTAGCCCGCTAATGCAACTGCTCGGAATTCTCGCCTTCGTCGTAGCCCTTCTCTTTTCTGTAATGGTCCACGAGTTCGGCCATTACTTAACTGCCCGCAAATTTGGAATGCGGGTCTCTGAATTCTTCCTTGGTTTCGGAACCCGCATCTGGTCACATAAGCGTGGTGAAACTGAATTTGGTATCAAGGCAATCCCTGCGGGCGGATACTGCCGGATCGAGGGTATGACGCCAGATGATCCAATGCCAGAAGGCGAAGAAGAACGAGCCTTTTACCGCGCCTCATCTGGGAAAAAGTTAATTGTTTTAGGAGCGGGATCGCTTTTACATTTCGTGCTCGGCTACATACTTCTCTTCGTTCTTCTAGCTGGCGTTGGGGTAAATCAAGTACTTCCCGTTATCGACTCGGTTGCGCAAAATAGCGCTGCAGCGGATGCGGGTTTCCAAAAGGGCGATGAGATCATTGCAATAAATGGTGACCGCAATACCAAATGGCAAAGTCAGTTAGATAAAATCCGTAATTCGCAGGGCAAAGAACTGACTTTCACAATCAAGCGCGATGGTACTGAGATCGATATTTCGGCCGCACCTCGCATGACAGATATTGATGATGGCACCTCACGCTATGTTCTTGGAATAATTAATGAATTCGGCTCTAAGCGATTGAGCCCAATTTCTGCAATTTCATCTGCTGCAGAGTTAACCTGGACTTTCACTTCTGCTTCTGGAAAAGCTTTGGTACAGCTGCCTACAAAGATTCCAGCTCTTTGGGGGCAGACCTTTGGTGGTGAAGAACGAGATGAGAACGGTTTAGTCGGTGTTGTCGGAGTAGCCCGCGTATCTGGACAAGCTGCATCTAGCGGAGAATTGACGCCATCTGAGCGAATTGGCACCTTTATCTTGATCGTGGCTAGTCTCAATATATTTGTTGGACTCTTTAATTTACTGCCGTTACTTCCACTTGATGGTGGACATATGGCTGTTGCAATCGCCGATGAGATCCGCGCCTTCTTTGCAAGGTTGCGCGGCAAGGCTCGCCCTGCGGGGATAGATGTGAAAGTGCTTACACCAGTAACCGCAGTTGTCTTTGTAGTTCTGGCAACGCTCACTGTTTTGCTCTTGATTGCAGATATTTTCAATCCGATTTCATTAAATTTCTAAGTAGAAATCGCCCTGTACTGATTTTTAAGGCAGAATAGCACCATGGTTGATCTCGGTATTCCTAGCGCCCCACCTGCTTCACTTCACCCACGCCGTAAGACTAACCAGATGAAAGTCGGCAAGATTGGTGTTGGTAGCGACTCACCAGTTAGCGTGCAATCAATGTGCACCACTCTTACTGCAGATGTGAATTCAACACTCCAACAAATCGCAGAGCTAACAGCGGCTGGATGCCAGATTGTGCGCGTTGCTGTTCCAAGTCAAGATGATGCCGATGCGCTGGCACAGATAGCCAAGAAATCTCAAATACCTGTAATCGCCGATATCCACTTTCAGCCAAAATATATCTTCGCAGCCATTGATGCTGGTTGCGCCGCTGTCCGCGTAAACCCTGGCAACATTAAACAATTTGATGACAAGGTGAAAGAAGTTGCAAAAGCAGCTGGTGATGCTGGCATTCCAATTCGCATCGGTGTCAATGCCGGTTCGCTCGACCCACGTTTACTTGCGAAGTACGGCAAGGCAACTCCAGAGGCGCTAGCAGAATCTGCGCTCTGGGAGGCATCGCTATTTGAAGAGCATGGCTTCTCAGATTTAAAGATTTCCGTTAAGCATCACGATCCCGTAACCATGGTAAATGCTTATCGTATCTTGGCTGCTAAATGTGCTTACCCGCTACACCTTGGAGTAACCGAAGCAGGTCCAGCCTTTCAAGCAACTATTAAATCTGCAACAGCATTCGGTATTTTATTGGCGGAAGGTATCGGCGATACGATTCGCGTTTCAATGTCAGCGCCACCGATTGAAGAAGTTAAAGTTGGAATCTCAATCCTCGAATCTTTAAATCTACGCCAACGCAAATTAGAAATTGTCTCTTGCCCTTCTTGCGGACGTGCCCAAGTTGATGTTTATACACTTGCTGAAAAAGTTCAGGCAGGCTTGGAAGGAATGACTGTTCCACTTCGCGTCGCGGTTATGGGTTGCGTAGTAAATGGTCCTGGCGAAGCGCGCGAAGCAGATCTTGGCGTGGCATCTGGAAATGGAAAGGGGCAGATATTTGTGAAGGGTGTAGTTATTAAGACTGTGCCTGAAGCGATGATCGTTGAAACCCTAATCGAAGAAGCGATGCGTCTTGCCGAAGAAATGGAAGCGGCAGGAGTAGGTTCAGGCGAACCTTCCGTCACAGTCAAGTAATTACGCGATAAGGTTGCGCCTATGTTGCGCATGTCTACCTTATTTCTTCGCACTCTGCGTGATGATCCAGCCGATGCTGAAGTTCCAAGCCATCGCCTCTTAGTCCGCGCTGGTTATATTCGCCGGATCGCGGCCGGTATCTACTCGTGGCTACCACTGGGTGTAATCACTTTGCGCAATGTGGAAAAAATTATTCGTGAAGAGATGGACTCTGCCGGCTTCCAAGAAGTTCACTTCCCGGCTCTTCTGCCACGTGAAGCATATGAAGCTACCAACCGCTGGGAAGAATATGGTCCATCGCTATTTCGTCTACAGGATCGTAAAGGTGGGGATTACTTGCTCGCCCCAACCCATGAAGAGATGTTTACCTTGATGGTTAAAGGCGAGTACTCATCATACAAAGATTTACCTTTAATTATTTATCAGATTCAAAATAAGTTCCGTGACGAAGCTCGTCCCCGCAGTGGAATCATTCGCGGCCGCGAATTTGTCATGAAAGATTCCTACTCATTTGATCTAACCGATGAAGGGCTCGATATCTCCTATCAGAAGCACCGTGATGCCTACATCAGTACTTTTGATCGACTCCATCTCAAGTACAACATCGTGCAAGCGGTATCTGGTGCGATGGGTGGATCCAAGTCGGAAGAATTTTTAGCACCTTGCGAAACTGGTGAAGATACTTACGTACTCTGTCCAAAGTGTGGCTTCGCCGCAAATGTGGAAGCGATGGTCACCAAGGTTGCCGCTGCAGATGCCAGCAAAGCTCCGGCCCTGGAAGAGTTAGATACTCCGAATACTCCAACTATTGATTCACTTGTTGCCGTCTTAAATGAAAAATTCGGTGGCGGGTATACCGGTGCATCCACCCTAAAAAACGTGATGCTGATGGCAGATAAAAAAGCGATCTCTGTTCTAGTTCCTGGAGATCGCGAAGTAGATTTAAAACGTTTGCAAGCCGGCTTGCCAGGCGTGGAAGAGTTGCGCACTTTTGAAGAAGCAGACTTTGCTAACTTTCCAAATTTGGTAAAGGGTTATATCGGTCCGCAAGATGCTGCTAAATCTGGAATTACAGTTTATGCAGATCCGCGGATTGCACCAGGAACTTCTTGGGTAACTGGCGCGAATAAGAAAGATCGCCATGCGCGCAACGTCGTAAACGGCAGAGATTTCACACCATTTGCATACGTCGAAGCTGCCGAAATTCGCGAAGGTGATGCCTGCCCTGAATGCACAACTGAAGTTGTGATTGATCGCGCCATTGAGATCGGCCATATCTTCCAACTTGGTCGCAAATACGCTGACTCACTTGGTTTAACCGT
>CAXNDN010000034.1:0-7440 GCA_964201295.1 Candidatus Planktophila sp.
CTTAAAATTCCAGATGGAAGTAAGTGAAGTGCATACTTTTGATCACCAATGACCACCGTGTGGCCCGCGTTATTGCCGCCTTGATAGCGGACAACATAATCAACGCGGTCACCGAGAATATCTGTGGCTTTACCCTTGCCTTCGTCGCCCCATTGAGCTCCAAGCAAAACTAACGCTGGCATAGCAAAACCTCTCCAGAGATTGGTATGAGTGAGTTATTACTTTTTAAGTGATGTTCCGGTGGAACGCAGATCTGCACAAGCGTGCACAACGCGCGCTGCCATTCCTGCTTCAGCGGCTTTGCCCCACGCGCGTGGATCGTAAGCCTTCTTATTTCCAACTTCGCCATCGATCTTTAACACGCCGTCGTAGTTCTTGAGCATGTGATCGACAACTGGGCGGGTAAATGCATATTGAGTATCTGTATCGATATTCATCTTAATTACACCGTAATCAAGTGAGTCGCGAATTTCAGAAAGAAGTGAGCCTGAACCACCGTGGAAAACCAAGTCCATTGGCTTACTTCCTGCGGCAAGACCCTTCTTAGCAACAACTGCGGCTTGGAGCGTCTGCAAAATCTTTGGCTGCAGAACAACGTTGCCTGGCTTGTAAACACCGTGGACATTACCGAAAGTTGCAGCGACCATATAGCGACCGCGTTCTCCGAGTCCAAGGGTTTCAATGGTCATCAAGGCATCTTCGGGAGTTGAGTACAACTTCGCATCGTGCTTTGCTTCAACGCCATCTTCTTCGCCACCGACAACGCCGATTTCGATTTCTAGAATCGTGCGCGCTGCAACGGATTTGGTGAGAAGTTCATCTGCAATCTTCATATTTTCATTCATATCAACTGCTGAGCCATCCCACATATGTGAGTTAAATAGTGGTCCTTGGCCGTTCTTGATGCGCTGTGCACCGATTTCAAGAAGTGGACGCATGTAACCATCCAGCTTTTCTACCGGGCAGTGATCGGTATGGAGCGCAATATTTACATTGTAATTTTTAGCGACAACGTGTGCGAACTCAGCGAGCGCAACTGCGCCATCGACCATGTTCTTAACTGTTGAGCCAGATGCGTATTCGGCACCACCCCAAGAGAATTGAATGATTCCATCTGATTCAGCTTCGGCGAAACCACGAAGTGCTGCGATCAGAGTCTGTGATGATGAAACGTTTATTGCGGGATATGCGAATGCGCCAGCTTTAGCGCGATCCAACATTTCGGCATAAATTTCAGGGGTTGCAATGGCCATGATGACTCCAAATTATCTCGGGCGTAATCCCTGACCGAGCGCGTCTTCGGGCCGACTTCAGGCTTACGCCTAATCCAACCACCTTCGCAGGCGGATGAAAAATCGCCATTCCCAATACGCGTAGGAAATGGCGATCTTTCGTCCGTTTTACCCCTGGTTATGGATGGTTACCGATGGTTACGGATGGAGCAATTTCTGCAGGAAGGCGATCAAGCCGGCCAGGAGCGCTGGACTGCTGATTATCTTGAGGAGCAGTGCAAGAAACGATGTGTACATACTTTCCTTTCTATTCTTATTGAGTACTTCGAAGGCAGGCATCTTCCCCCATATCTCCTATGCCACATCCCGAAAGCCTTCCGCCTGTTGATATTGACGAGTAATCTGCAGAGTTATGAGCGGAGAAAAAGTCGGAGATTCTATTGAAAATCTTTCGCAGGAAAACCGGCTCTTTCCACCGAGCCCCGAGTTTGCAGCGCAAGCCAATGCAAAACCTGATCTATACGCACACGCAGATAAGGATCGTTTAGCTTTTTGGGAAGAACAAGCGCGCGAACTAACTTGGGATAAGCCGTGGGATCGCGTATTGGAATGGAATTCGCCATATGCAAAATGGTTTACCGGCGGAAAGATAAATGCTTCGGCAAATGCCCTTGATCGCCATGTCGCAGCTGGTCGCGGAGAACGAATCGCTTTTCATTTCGAAGGCGAACCTGGCGATACTCGCACAATTACTTATTCGCAGATGCTCGATGATGTCTCGCAAGCAGCGCATGCTTTAACAGAACTTGGAATAATCGCAGGTGATCGCGTAGCAATTTATATGCCGATGATCCCAGAAGCAGCAGTTGCAATGTTGGCGTGCGCGCGAATTGGTGCGGTTCATTCAGTTGTCTTCGGTGGATTTTCGGCAGATGCACTTTTATCTCGTATCCAAGATGCCGATGCTAAGTTAGTGATTACCGCAGATGGTGGTTTCCGCAAGGGATCAGCGTTTGCGCTAAAGCCGGCAGTTGATGATGCGCTAAAGGGTGCACACAATGTGGCAAAGGTGTTGGTTGTAAAACGCACCAATCAGGAAACGGCGTGGAACTCAGATCGCGATATCTGGTGGCACGAAATTGTTAGCCGCCAAAGTAAGTCGCATACCCCTGAATTCTTCGAAAGCGAGCACCCACTCTTTATTCTCTATACCTCCGGAACCACCGCCAAACCAAAGGGAATTTTCCACACAACTGGTGGGTATTTAACCCAAGCCGCTTACACGCATCGCGTGGTCTTTGATATCAAACCCGAGACAGATATTTACTGGTGCACCGCTGATGTCGGTTGGATTACTGGACATTCTTACGTTGTTTATGGGCCTTTGATAAATGGAGCTACTCAAGTTATGTATGAAGGAACTCCTGATACTCCCCATAAAGGTCGCCTCTTTGAAATAATCGCAAAGTACGGCGTAACAATTTTATATACCGCTCCAACACTGATTCGCACTTGGATGAAATGGGGAGATGAATTTCCGCAAGCTCACAATTTAACTTCTTTACGTTTACTTGGTTCTGTTGGCGAACCAATTAATCCCGAAGCGTGGATGTGGTATCGCAAAGTAATTGGTGCAAATAAATGTCCAATTGTTGATACTTGGTGGCAGACCGAAACTGGTGCAATTATGATTTCACCTCTGCCTGGTGTTACTGCAACCAAACCAGGATCTGCAATGAAAGCAATTCCGGGGATCAGTGCAAAAGTCGTTGACGATAAAGGTGTCGCAGTTCCAAATGGTCACGGCGGTTTCTTAATCTTGGATCAACCGTGGCCATCTATGTTGCGCGGTGTTTGGGGCGAAGACGAGCGTTACAGAGAAACTTACTGGTCGCGCTTTAAGGGAATTTACTTTGCAGGAGATGGCGCAAAATTAGATGATGATGGCGCTGTTTGGTTGATGGGTCGCGTTGATGATGTTATGAATATTTCTGGCCACCGTATTTCCACTACCGAAGTTGAGTCAGCGTTAGTTTCGCACCCGGCGGTCGCTGAAGCTGCAGTTGTTGGCGCAGCCGATGAGATGACCGGTCAAGGAATCGTCGCCTTTGTTATTTTGCGCGGTGGAATTCCAAATGTAGGCGGCGAAGAGTTAGTTAAAGAGCTACGTGCTCACGTAACCAAGGAAATTGGGGCAATTGCGCGGCCACGTCAGATTATGGTTGTGGCAGAACTCCCGAAGACGCGCAGTGGAAAAATTATGCGGCGTTTATTAAAGGATGTTGCCGAAAATCGCGCAGTTGGTGATGCCACAACGCTGGCTGATCCAAATGTAATGAAGTTGATATCAGAAGGATTAAATAGCTCTAAAGACGAAGATTAAGAAACTCCGCCTTTACCCAATCGTTAGCCTGTGTAATTAACCCAGGAATATACGGTTGAACTTTCGTCAATATCTGGCTCTTGGCTACTTGGCTCTGCACCGATTCCCACGGTGACCACAATAAAACGGTAGCGATCAAATAAGTCACAATGATGACTCGGATAATTTCTAGAGCAGAACCTGCCAGAGAATCTAAAAAGGCGAGCGGCCCACGAAATATAGTTGCTCGCAAACCTTTAGCAAGTGCTCCACCAGCAAATGATCCGATACTTCCACTGGCAACAATTGCGATGATTACAAAACCAATCCGCTTAAAATCTAGCGCCCAGTCGTGTGAGAACTTCAAGGAGAAGTAGATTCCAAGAACGCCGCCAGCAATGTAACCAACAAATTTGAAGATGGTTTTGATAAAACCATTTTTATAGCCAAGATAAGCTGAAATAAGTATGGCGGCGGCGATTACAATATCTATAAACATTAAATCTTCACCCCTAAGTACTTCTTAGTTAGCTCTGCTAGTTCATCTACAGATTTTATAACACCAATCTTTTTAAATACGGTAGCACCTGATGCATCAATGAAGAGAGTTACCGGAACGCCCATTCCAAAATAGCCTCTTGTTTTACTATCGCGATCATAATAATTAGGCCAGGTCATGCCATTTTCCTTGATAAATCTCTGAGAATTTACGGCAGATGCCTCTTCAACAGCAACGCCGACTAGCTGCACTTTCCCTTTGGCTTTGCTGTAAAAACTTACAAATTCAGGCATCTCATCTAAACAAGCAGTGCACCAGGATCCCCAGACATTTAAAATCATCGGTCCGCGTAGTGATTCAATGATCGCACCCGGTGAGCCATCTACACACTCAAGAGCAATACCTTTGACTACTGATTCATCTGTGGTCACTGACTCGCAGGAAATTACTTCTCCTTTCTGCGCAACTGGTTCTGTGCTGGAACAACCTGATAAGACAAGCACGGAGACAATCAGAAATATTCTTCTCATCGGAAATCTGCATCACTTTTTACTAAGAGCAGCGCTTTAGTTTTATCCATCTCACCGATTCCAACCGATGGGCAGATTTTTGCAACTGGACATGCGCCGCACGCCGGTTTGCGCGAATGGCAGATACGTCGGCCGTGCCAAATCATCCGTTGTGACAAGTTGGTCCACTCCTTCTGAGGTATTAACTCTCCCACTTCAAATTCAACTTTTACGGGATCTTGCGAGTTACTCCACTCAAATCTACGAGAGAGTCTTCCAAAATGTGTATCGACGGTAATTCCTGGAATACCAAAGGCATGACCCAGAACCACATTTGCAGTCTTGCGTCCGACTCCGGGCAAGGTTATTAGCTCTTCTAGAGTCTGCGGAACTTGGCTATCAAAATCTTCAATTATTTTTATCGCAAGTCCCTTGATGTGACGCGCCTTTGCGCGAAAAAATCCAGTTGTGTAAATCAGATCTTCGATATCTGTCAGTGAGGCCTTGGCATATGCCCGCACATTTTTATACTTCTTAAAGAGCGCCGGCGTAACTTGGTTTACTCTTTTATCGGTGCATTGCGCAGAAAGCACTGTTGCTATGGTGAGTTCAAGTGGGTTGGAGGAATCCAATTCGCAGCGCACATCTGGATATCTCTTGCTCAATATCCGATAGATCGCCTGAGCGCTTTTGCGAGTTTCGCGATCAGGGGCCATACGAGTAAACTACCGATGTGCCACACGAAGAAGAAGTCGTACGCAGAGCCCCGCTCTTTACCGCCCTTGATGACGCAGCCGCGGCTTCGTTGCGCGCCTCCATGGATGCGGTCAAGATCGCCAAGGGATCTATCCTTTTCAAAGAGGGCGATGATGGCGAACACTTATACATAATTATCGATGGCAAGTTAAAGCTCGGAACCTCCAGCGGAGATGGGCGCGAAAACCTACTTTCGATCCTCGGACCTGGCGAAATGTTCGGCGAACTTTCTCTCTTCGATCCAGGACCACGCACTTCGACTGCAACTGCAGTTACCGATGCCAAATTACTTTCACTTAGCCATGAAAAGGTTATCCCGTGGTTAAAGCAGAACCCAGAAGTTTCCTTGCAATTGCTCACTAGATTGTCACAACGCTTGCGCCGCACCAATGAAGCGGTCGGCGATTTAGTTTTCTCTGATGTTCCAGGTCGCGTTGCAAAAGCGCTAATTGATTTAGGGGATCGTTTCGGTAAGACAACCCCTGAAGGGCTTCTTGTTAACCATGATCTAACTCAAGAAGAACTTGCCCAATTAGTTGGAGCATCTCGCGAAACAGTTAATAAAGCCTTAGCTGATTTTGCAGGACGCGGTTGGCTTAAGCTGGACGGTCGTTCAGTATTGATTGCTGATGTTGACCGCCTAAGTAAGCGTTCGCGCTAGATCCCTTTAATTAAGCGATTTCAACGGTGAGTTCGATCTCTACCGGTGAATTTAAAGGCAGTTCTGCAACTCCGATTGCACTTCGCGCAGCAATGCCAGCATCGCCCCAGATATACATAAAGAGCTCAGATGCTCCATTTGCTACAAAAGGTTGATTTAGAAAACCTGGTGCACCATTTACATAACAAACCACACGAACAACTTTTACGATCATATCTACCGGTGCAACAAGTTCAACAGCTGCTAAGCAATTAAGTGCACAAATTTCCGCAAGTTCTTTCGCTCTCTCTTGGGTAATTTCAGCGCCAACTTTGCCAGTACCGGCCATTGCGCCATCTACCAAGGGAAGTTGTCCTGCAGTAAAAACTATTTGGCCAGTACGCACTGCCGGCAAATAAGCAGCAACTGGTTTAGCAGCAACTGGAAGGGTCAAACCTTTTTCAGCAAGCTTTGCGCGAACATCAATCGCCATAGTTATTTAATTTCTCGCTTCATATAAGCAACTAGTTGCTCACCGCCCGGTGCTGGAATAACGGTTACGAGTTCCCATCCATCAGAACCCCAGGTATCGAGGATCTGCTTTGTGGCATGTGAAAGTAGCGGGACAGTTGCGTATTCGAAGTTCATTAATTTCCTCCGGCTAGTGCTGCTTTAACGAGTGATGAAACTAGTGAACCATCTGCTTTACCAGCAATTTGGCCCTTGATGGCTCCCATAACTTTACCCATATCGCCAGGTCCAGCAGCACCCGTTGCGGTGATAGCTGCAGCGATAAGTTTCTTAACATCTTCTTCAGTTAATTGCGCTGGTAAATATCTGGCAATTACTTCGCCTTCTGCTTTCTCTTCTGCCGA
Source organism: Candidatus Planktophila sp. (assembly GCA_964201295.1). Taxonomy (GTDB): domain Bacteria; phylum Actinomycetota; class Actinomycetes; order Nanopelagicales; family Nanopelagicaceae; genus Planktophila. The sequence goes on from CAXNDN010000034.1 coordinate 6,874, forward strand.
CCTATCGGGACGATTGGCTTTTGCAAACTCATCGGCTGCTTCACGACGCTTCTTAGCTTCACGCGATAAGACGGTAATGATTTCGTCTTCGGTGAGTACGCGAGCTTCTTTTCCTGAAACTTCCTCGTTGGTGATTGCAGTTAAGACCATTCGGATTGTGCCCGATACAACCTTGTTACTGCTGCGAATTGCCTCAGTTAAGTCGCTCTTAAGTGTCTCTTTGAGTCCCACTAGATTGATGCTCCAATTCTTGAACTGTTCGGGTGTATCTTCTCATGTAATGAGTTATCAACTTCGCCAGGCTGAAATCCCTATCCTGCCCACTGGTCACGCGCCGATTCGGGTACTTCACTTTTCTGATCTGCACCTGACCCCAGCCCGCAAGGTTGAGATTGCAGATATCAAATCATTTATCGACCTTGCGCCTGATTTAGTTATTTCAACCGGTGACTTTCTAGCTCATATGAAGGCAGTTCCAGTGGCCCTTGATGCGCTAGATAAATTGTTAAATCTTCCGGGACTTTTTGTTTTTGGCTCAAATGATTACTACGCACCTAAACCCAAGAA
>CAXNDN010000035.1:0-7326 GCA_964201295.1 Candidatus Planktophila sp.
CTACCGCCTTTGAAAAGATAAAAGATAACCCTGATGATGTTCGCAAACTTGGCGTTGAATTGGCAACTAAACTTTGTGAAGAGTTACTTACTGCGGGAGTTCCAGGTTTACATTTCTACACGATGAATACATCTACCGCGACGCGCGAAATATTTGCGCAGATAAAAGATAAGAAAAGAGTATGAACAAGGAAGAATTTAGCTCTACCTGGAGCGCTTTGCACGGGGGAGCAGAAATAAAAGGGATCGTAAAGGCTTGGTTGGCTATTTCATTTGCATCTGCAAAGGCTTTGTCGAAACTGCGCGTTACTCCAAATCTTTTGACCTTGCTCGGCATCGTCTTCGCAGTTGCAATGGCTGTAAATCCGCTCTCCTTATGGGCCATTCCGCTGCTAGTTCTTTCACTTTACGCCGATGGTATTGATGGCAGCGTCGCTATTTATCAAAAGCGAGATAGCTCATTCGGTGCAATTTTGGATGCCAGTGCCGATCGCATCAGCGAAGCGCTCTGGTTTTATGTTGCCTATCAAATTGGAGCCCCAGCCTGGTTAGTACTTGGCATATATGTAATTGCCTCAACTCAAGAGTATGCACGGGCTAGATTAGGCGGGCTAGGAATCAGCGATGTTGGTGTGGTTACTCCCGCGGAGCGTCCGGTGAGAGCCAGTTTTATCTTTATCGCACTTGTCGCTTATGCATTCGATATAAATGTAGTTCTCTTAACTATCTCAATTCTCGCCATATTACAGATAGTTAGTTTCTTCTTAGTGGCTCGCTTTGCCCACAATAGCTTGCGCAACAATCTCGGCGCTTAACCCAACTAACGGTAGGCCGCCACCAGGATGTGCTGATCCTCCTACGCAATACAAACCTTTCAAGGGCGAACGATTCTTAGCGCGCATAAATGCAGAGCGCGCACCATTGCTGGCAGTTCCATAGATTGCACCGCCAGGGGCTGAAACAGTTCTCTCTAAATCGGCAGGCGTGCGGATCTCCAATACTTCCAAGCGATCACGAATCGAGATTCCACGAGATTCAAGTGAATCAATAATCTGCATCGCATAACGGTGGTTAAAATCTGCGTCGCTCCAGTTAAAGCCATCTTTTAAATCGTGTCGTGGGGCATTTATCAATACAAACCACGCTTCATGGCCAGAGTGCTTAACCATTGATTCATCCTGCGGCGCGCAAAGATAAATTGTCGGATCTTGCACTGGCTGCTTGCGATCGAAGATATCTGCAAACTCAGCGTCATAATCATTTGGAAAGAAGATGTTGTGGTGGGAGAGCCCAGTTGGATTCTCACCGGGGCGCAGGCCCAGCAGCAATGAGAACCCAGCAAGTGAGGGATCTGCTTTGGCTAAGTTTGCGCGTTCTCTGCGCAGTTTCTTAACTTTGCCTGTCATTAATTTGTTGTAGACCGCAGTTGCATCGGCATTTGCTACGACGATCGAATATCCCAAGACACGGCCATCAGCCAGGGAGATCCCAGTGGTAGCCTTGCCATCGTGATTTATCTGAGTCACTGAAGTATTAAACTCAAATTTTACGCCGCGGTCTAACGACCGTTGATAAACCGCATCGGCTAACTTTCCAACGCCACCTTTAATATGCCAAGCACCGAATGCTTCTTCCACAAATGCAATCGAGGCAAGTACCGCAGGAGCAACACGTGGATCAGATCCACTATATGTTGCATAACGATCAAGAATCTTACGCAGCCTCTGATCTTTCAACTTTAGATCACGCAATGTTTTCCAGGGAGCAATTATTCGCAGATCGCGCAGCAGAGTGGGACGCTTTAATAGCGAAAGTACTGAGCGCAGCTCTGATTCAATAAATGGTTCGCGCGAGACATCCCACATCGCTTCGGCTTGGCGCATTATCTGATCCCATTGCTGGGCTGCCGAATCTCCAAAAGATTTATCGATTGCCGCCAGCGTTTCTTTGCGCGATAAATTAGCAAAGCGCACCGCACTGCCGTCGGCGAAACGATAATCAAAAGATGGGCTAACTGGCTGCAATTCAACTACCCGTCCCATTACATCACCGGTACGTTGAAAAAAATCACGATAGACCGCGGGCAGCGTTAATAGTGAAGGCCCTGTGTCAAAGGCGTAGTTGCCGATCCATTCGGTGCGACATTTTCCGCCGTGGCGATCAGACGATTCAAAGACCGTTACTTCATAACCCGCTTTAGCTAAACGCGCTGCCGTGCACATTCCACCCATTCCGGCGCCAATTACCGCAACGCGTTCTTTGGCAGCGCTCATAAGGTGCGCCCCTTCCACTGTACTTTGCCGCGCATTCGCCAACTATAGATAATTAAGTAGATCAAGATGACAGATGAAAATGGGTGCAGGAGAGAATCAAGTAAGCGCCCACCAGAGCGTTGTGCGCTTAGTAAGCGGGTTAGAACAATCAATTGGTAGGTAAAGAGCCCAATCAGGTTGCCGCTAAGTAAAATCAAAACTGGAGCGATCCCAGTTAGAAATATAAATGTTATGGCAAGTGTCGCACCTAACGGATTTAAAAATGCGCTCCATAAAGATTTGCCATAACCCGCCTTGATCTCACTAAAGTTTTTATACATACGCGTCTTGGCTAATTTGGAACCATCGGATACTCCACCACGAGCCCCAGATGAGATCAAAGCCCGCGCTAACTTCATATCATCGAGAACTTCTGAAGCAATCTGTTGGAAGCCACTGACTTGATCAAGGGCTCTCTTTTTAACTACAAAGAATTGACCGTTGGCAACAGCGAGGGAAGTGCGGCTAGATCTTTCAGCAATTCGCAGCGGAACCGTTGTCATCCAAGACCATTGCAACAAAGGTTGTATCAAACGTTCGGCGAAGGTGATCGCAACTTGCTTTGGATAAGCCGAGATGAAATCGCGCGTACCTAACATGGCAACAGTTTGGGCAATCGCTGCTGGAAGAAGGCGCACATCGGCATCTAGGGTCACGATAATGTCACCGCGCGCTGCTAAGAATCCCTGTTGTAGCGCCCAAGGTTTTCCCAACCAATTATTTGGCAAGGTGGGAGCGTTAACGATAGTTATTGGCGCACCCGCGGATTTAGCCTCACTAAGTAATTTGCCGGTGCCATCTTCTGATGAATCATCGATAAAGATGATCTCTAATTCCTCAATATGGCTTTGGTTCGCGAGGCTGTCGATGAGTGCGGTGATGTTTTCTGCTTCATTACGCACCGGAATCAAGACAGTTATCGGCGTATCTATTTGAGGGATCGACTTAGGCTGGCGAATTGAAAAAAAGTTAACTGCAGTGATAAAAAGCAGCAGAGCGGAGAAAATTAAGAGCGCAGTAGACATCTAATTATTAAGGGCGGCCGAGCCAACGCGAAAAAATATAAGGCGCTAGAACTAAACCAAAAGTTGAGCCGAAGAGAAAGGCAACTCCTGGACGTCCAAAGAAGAATAAATTGGAGATAACGCCAGCAAACCAGGTCCAAATTAGAAAGATATCTACTGCGGCAAGACTGGCACTTACCTTACGTCTATCGTGTGGCAGGGATAAATGCAATACAGCGATCAGCGCCATTCCTGATAGCAACCAACCAAAAGCATTTGATAGTGGAACCTCTGGGGTGAAAGGAACATGCGAGCCGGTAACTTCCCATGTCCAGCGCCCAGCTGAAACCATTTGTGGATCCAAAAAGAAGTCATAAGCCATTAAGCCAAAACCGCCGTATAGAAATACCCAACTACCTGCAACGCGACGTGCTGCGCAAAGTACTGGATGGGCGATCATCGCCCATGCAAATGGAACAACCATCGGAACATCGAAGATTTGTGGGCCAAGTGAGGGATCATAAGAATAAATTCCAAATGGCCAACCGGTGTTAACACCGAGTAATTCAATGAAATATCCAAAGGCGAGAGTTATACCGAGATAGGTGAATGCATATCGTGATCCGTAGGCAAGTAACGCGTGCAGCGCCATCGCACCTGCGCCCCAATAAACGGTTGCAATTGTTACGACGCGTAGCGCTTCGCTATTTAGCAACGGGTAGCTAACCTGCAACAGGATAGCGATACCTAAAGTTAGATTTAGTAAAAACTGTGCTCGGGATGAGATTCCGCGACGGCGATTACGACGTGGTGAGTAATGGCGAATCGACATGGGCTAAGTCTGCCCTAATTACTCATTACTTAGTAATTTAAGGTATTTTCAGCCGCGAATATCGCGTACTGCAAAGCGGGCGAAGAGTTCTTCGGCATACCATTGATGGCGCTCCGTTGCGGCGATCGCTCCTTGATGCGCTGCTCCCTTATATGCAAAGTTACGCAGGTCAGCACCTGTTTTCCAGTGCGAGAAAGTTCCTTGCAATCCGATCGGGGCTTCACCGATCCCGATCGTTGCTATTAATCCAGAAGAAGAATGAAGGCTGGCAGTCACAGGTGGCACGGCGCGCCAAAAACGGAAATTTTGAAACCATTTAATGCGGGCGCGAGTTATTGCAATTACTTCACCATCTGTCTGCGCTGCCGAATATGCGAAGGGATTTACCTTCGCCCATAGCCCGTGTGATGAGATCGGATCTAATAAATATCTCACTTCTGATTGCGAATGAGCCCGCCATCTCTTGATCAACTTTGAATTATCTAGCGCTTGCAAATTGGCGCTATCTATCACTATCAGCGCACCCCAGCGATTGGCATCAGCATCACGCGGAGTAAATGTTTCACCTTTGCCGGTGCCAAGCATCTTTGCAAAAGTGACGCCTTTAATCCTGCGCAAAGCACCTCGATCCAAAGCCATTCGTAAAAGTGCAAAAGCAATATTGCGAGATTTGATTTTCCAAAAATAAATAACCGTCACTTCTGGTGCGCTCATTGTCTTATTCCAGCAATCTCCAAAATATGGCCAGCAACTATTTCTACGTTATCCCACATTGGTGCGTGGCCACATTCTGCAAGGGTGATCCATTGCGAATGCTCTGGCGCCATTGCTCTTTCCTGACAAGTCGTTGCCGGAAGGGTTTTATCTGAATCACCAAAGATAATTTTGACTGGAATATTTGAATCAATTTTGGAATCAAAGCGCTTACTCAACATTCCATCCCATGCTGGAAAGTACCCCGCAGATTTGCTCATCGCAACGGTAGCGTCAAGGCAGAGCTCATACGAAAATTCACGCCAACGAGGGCTAACATCTTCGAATCCAAATTTGCGCGCCCATTCGTATTTTAAGAAGATCGTAGAGAGCGAAGAAGAACTCTTTGCGAGTGAGCGCATTGCTGCTGTCCCGGGAGCTCGCTGCACATAAGATGCCAGCCAGAATCCCGCAGGAGCTAGCGCAGTAACGCTACTTATCTTCTTTGGAAAATGCGCTGCCATATCCAGCGCGATCCAGCCACCCCAAGAGTTACCAACTAGATCAAATCCAATAATTCCGAATTCATTCTCAATCTGTTGAACAACTAGTTCTGCTAGCGAGCTCGGATCCATTGCCTGGCCCTGTGTAAATCCTGATTCTCCGTGACCTGGTAGATCAACCGTTATGACGTTAAAGCGATCTAAGAGATATGGCGTTAGCGGCTTCCAGGCAGTTGCCGCCGAACCCATGCCATGAATTAGGGCGATATAGGGAGCTACTTCCATCTTGGACGGCTGCAGCGTTAACGTAATGTTCATATCAATTTGAAATATTACTCCGTGGCGAAGGCTTTTTCACTGTCAAAGATAGGCCATGATGAGCCAATGAATATTCGCAAGGCAGGCGCAGAATTCTTAGGCAGTGCCGTTCTAGTGATGACCGTAATCGGCTCAGGAAAAATGGCTCAGAACCTTTCCACCGACACTGCAGTGCAGCTATTAATCAACTCAATTGCCACCGCAGCGATTTTATATCTGCTAATTACCTTACTCGCCGATATCAGCGGTGCACATTTCAATCCACTCGTAACTTTAATAGTTGCCTATAAGCGCGAAATATCACTCGGCCAGACCTTGCAGTTCATCTTCGCCCAATTTCTTGGTGCACTCACCGGCGCTGGCTTAGCCAATCTTCTCTTTGATCTACCGGTCCTTACCGCCTCAACAAATGTGCGAAGTGGCAACCATTTACTATTAAGTGAGATCATCGCAACTGCAGGTTTAATTTTCACAATATTTGTCGCCATTGACCAAAAACGTGAGAAGAAGATCCCTGCGCTGGTTGCCTGCTGGATCGGCGCCGCTATTTTCTTTACTTCTTCGACTTCATTTGCCAACCCGGCGGTTACCTTCGCGCGCGGCTGGTCAGATACCTTCGCAGGGATAGCGCCAGAATCAATCGCACTATTTATCGCTGCCCAGTTAATTGGTGCAGTACTTGGATTGGTACTTAGCCAATTACTTAGCAGCAAAGGTAAGAATAAGAAATGAGCAAGCCATCAGTTCTTTTCGTTTGCGTACATAATGCCGGGCGTTCTCAAATGGCGGCTGGCTTTATGCGTGAGCTCGGCCAAGGTCGGGTAGAAGTTCTCTCAGCGGGCTCTGCACCTAAAGATTCAATTAATCCGATTGCAGTTGAAGCAATGGCTGAAATCGGAATTGATATTGCAAATAACACGCCAAAGATTTTAACGCCGGAGGCTGTTCAAGCATCTGATGCAGTGATCACAATGGGTTGTGGCGATGCCTGTCCTTACTATCCTGGCAAGCGTTATGAAGATTGGGTACTCGATGATCCGGCAGGTCAGGGAATTGAATCAGTTCGCGTAATTCGCGATGATATTAAATTGCGAGTAGAGAAATTACTTTCCGAACTAGTTAGCTAGTCTCCAACAACCATCGGTGTTGCGCCCGTGCACGCAATTAACTCGGCAAAGGAAGTTGGATAAACGGCGTGCGGATGGCCAGATGCCGCCCAGATAACTTCATAATCGTTTAACGCTTGATCAATAAGGATTATTTCTGGCTTTGAAATCCACCCCAATGGGCTCACGCCCCCTATGGCTTTTGAAACCATCTCGACTGGGGAAATGTTGTATGAGGTTCGAATTTGGTCTCTCATTAGAAATGCCTTCGCCGTTATTTCTGCTCTTTTGTGTCGGATTTCAAAATTCGATAAAAAGCAAATGTAATAATGAATGCAGGGATTACGTTCCAACGCTCATTGGCGCTTCGAGATGCTGCATTAGCAAGAATTCCCAAGGCTCCGAGAATTACAAATGCTTTAACTATCCATCTTGACTTAACTGCTATGCCATAGGAGAAGCGAGTAAAAATAACTACCTGATAGGTAATTAGGGCAAAATTTAAAATGTAAATAATTCTTAGGTAAGTGGGAAAGACCTCAAATTGGCCACCAGCTGC
>CAXNDN010000036.1:0-7200 GCA_964201295.1 Candidatus Planktophila sp.
TGTTGCGAGGCGCTTAGATTACCTGAGCGATCTCGTTGCGCGAAATTCACGCTTGTTGAACTAGTAGCGGAGGCGGGATTTGAACCCACGACACAGCGATTATGAGCCGCTTGCTCTACCAAGCTGAGCTACCCCGCCAAGGGTTGTGCATTTTCGAGCCCCCCACCGGAATCGAACCGGTGACCTTTTCCTTACCATGGAAACGCTCTACCGTCTGAGCTAGGGGGGCAATAGGTAGAGGTGTGAGTGTACGACAGTTGCGTCAAAAGATAAAAATTAGCGCCTTGGGTCAAGCGTGACTTTGCCGGTTGTCTGGCGAGCCAGCATCGCTTGGTGCGCGAGCTTTGCCTCAGATAATCCATAAGTTGCACCGATAACTGGCTTTAGCGCACCAGCTGAAATTAGCGCAAATAACTCAGTCAATACATCGCCCATCAACTCTTTCTTTCCAAAGCAATGTGAAAGCCAGAAGCCAGCGACTGTCTTGGTACCACCCATTAAAACGCCTGGATGAATCGCAGTTGGCGCAGTTCGTGATGCCATTCCAAATGTAATTAAGCGACCAAATGGTGCCAAGACTTCAAGACTGGAATCAAAAGTTTTGCCGCCAACCATTTCTAAAACGATATCGACGCGCTTGCCACCATTTGCCGCAAGCATTGCAGCGGCTAAATCTGCCGAGTTTGCATCAACTGTCGCATCTGCTCCAAGTGATTTAGCTAATTCGTTTTTAGCATCTGAGGATGTAACCGCAATTACCTTTGCACCCCACATCTTGGCTAATTGAATAGCAAGTGTGCCAACGCCGCCCGCACCAGCCTGAACGATCACACTCTCGCCAGATTTTACATGTGCCATAGTTTTCAAGATATGCCAAGCAGTTGTTCCCTGAACCAACATAGCGATTGCTTGTTCATCGCTCACGCCATCGGGAATATCCACGCACATTGCTTTTGGAGAAAGCGCTTTTTGCGCATAGCCACCTGTGGATGCGCTCGCCAATACACGGCGACCACTTGCGGTTTTTCCAACGACTTCGATACCAGGTATCAATGGCAAAGTTTGCTTCGAAAGGTAAGAGTTTTCAGTTTGATGAGTGTCCGCATAATTTATGCCAATACAGCTAACCTCAATTAACTCTTCCGCATCAGATGGAACTGGATCTGGAAGATCCACCAATTGCATTACATCTGGGCCACCAAATTGGGTTATTTGAATAGCTTTCATTTGCCATCACAATTACAGCGGTCGCTTTCGGAAACGCCATGAAGTGCTTCTTCGATATGTTCGCCGCAGCCTGACCAAGTAAATTTTTGGCAAGTCTTACAAACTACACGTGAACACATTTGAGCCTCCTATTAATTATGAGCGCATTCTATTACTAGAAATACTTGCGGAATATCTTCCTGATTCGCTGAGTTATGCGCTTATTTAATTTGAGCGTTTGATCGATTGGTGAGACTGCCATAACTCTTAAATGTGCTGGCTCATCGGGTGTACTCACATCCTTGAGCGCTGGTGAATTTTGATCAAGTGAATCCGCGATGCGATCAATACTGGCCACCATGGAAAGCCCACGAACAATTTGTTCTTGATCGGCATCTTTGGCATCTTCAATAAGTGATTCGGCAAGTGATGCTCCGGCATCGCGCGCATCATCTGTAGCAGTCGTGGTTGTTTCAAAATCTTCTTCGTCATCAAATTTCGTTGAAATCGCAAAGCTAGCCGCTGAAAGTGCAACCGCAATCTGTTTCTTTGTGGAATCAGCGATTCCTCCACTCACTGCAGAATCAAAAAGCGTGCGAGCGATCGCTCTGACTTGCAGCAGAGTGTGCTCAATAGCGATTCCTTCAATGTAAACGCTTTCGGCTTCATCTTTTTCAGCAGTTGGAAACCATCGGGCATGTCCGCGCGCTTCCACAGACTGTGCTCGAATCGATGGAATCGCTTCCATTAACAAGCGAGCCTTCGCCAACCAATTACCAGCATCTTTCTGGGTATACCCGGCAGCAACTCCTTCAGACATTCGCGCAAGTAGATCTGCCGCCTTCTTGCTCACTGCAGTTATCTGATCGTTTGCTCGCCCAACCGGAGTTTTCGCATGTGAGAAATAAGAGAAGAGAATTGCGATTACTGCGCCAATCAAAGTTGAGCCCAAGCGATGTGCCGCGGTGGTACCGCTAATTCCCGGACCAATAACAATCAGTGCAGTTACTGGAACATTTATAGATGCAACTTCTCCCAAATGAAGCGCACGTGCAACCACTGCGCAAAAGATCACGGTCAGACCGACGGCGATAAATCCAACATCAAAGATTGAAACATTTATTAGGGCAACAGTCGCCCCGATTGCTGTGCCGACAATCTGACCAAAACCTTCGCGCACTGACTTATGGAGTGAGATACGGATAGATAGCGTGCAAACAATCGCGGCGACAACGCCACCATCTTCAATCAGTAGGTCACCAACTTGCCAGGAAACAGCGCCGGCTAAGCCAGCCACCAGTATCTGGCGCACCCATACGAGGCGGTCAGCGAATAACTTCTTTACTTTTTCCCACATGATGTGGCTAAGTTTAGTAGGAGCGCACCATTTCGCACATGCGAGCGGCGTTATCTGCAAGGTTTCCGCGAGAAAGTGCTCCACCGATCAATAAGGCGCTCTCTTTTCCGTACATATCAATCATTTCTGGGATTCGCTCCAAGGTCATTCCACCTGCAGGTGCGATCGTCATTGGCGTTAAAGATCCCAACTTTTTACGTGATAAATCAGCAATTTCTAAACACTGCTCAGTAGTAAAGGAGAAACGTCCACCAATATTAGGAAAAATCGAAATATCTGCTCCGGCTAGCCTCATCAGAGTTCCAAAAACTATTCCGTGAGAGATTCCTGAATCTTTTGAAGTAACAAGTGAACCTAACATCGCAGGATGCCCCAGAATTGGCAAAGCTAAAGTGTCGTCTTCAGCAATGACTCGCAAAGAATCAAATCCTGTAATCCCAGGTATCACAAGTAGCGCACCTGCGCCACGATCTTTAGCGGTATGCGCGGCATCTATCACCCGATCAAAAGGCATATTTAAACTTGGTACATATGCAGAATTTCCGCCAGTAATTTCATTGGCTTCTTTTACTGCAGCAGAAATTAAGGTGATGCGCTCTTTCCAGGTAGCCCAAGGTTGGTTGGCTAAACTGTGATCATCCTTAATTAAATCAAATCCTGCCAGCGCTAGCGTGTGCGCTATTTTAGCTAGAGTCTTTGCATCTGAGCCCATCGGCTTAAGCGCTGTTGCAATTAGTGGTCGAGTATCAACTTTAAATATTTTCCGCAGCCCAATTATTCCAAAACGGGGTCCTTTTAAGTTATTTAATATGGAGTCAGGAAGTTTAAGGTCAACTATTTTTACTCCAGGAAAAAGCGAAGCATTTCCCCACAAAACATTTAATAGCTGAGTTAACTCTCCCCCAGCGATATCCGGGTTATAAGAAATTGTAATTAAATGGTTCTTTTTATCAATAGAAGTGATCTCTTCAACTTTTCCAACAACTTGATCTTGGATCCAACTTGGCGCTAACTCAAATGGAAATTCAATGGTCTGTTCTATCCGAATAAGGTCGGCGATCACCTTCGGGTTCTCACCCAAAAAGGCATAGGTGACGTGAATGCGTTCCATTAAAATGCTTCCGCCTTTGCGCTGCCATGAACCGTTGCTGAACGTTGTTCGTCAGACCCAGCCCCAATACTACTCAACTGGTTCGAACTTCTTCAATTATCACTCGTATTTTCTGAGTTAGAGAAGGAATATCAGTATTTGAATGACGCTCACGTATCGCCATTTGGGCAGCGCGCAGAATTCCTCGCGCAGCACCTATACGTAAATTAGGTTCTAGGGTTTCGATATCACTTGTCTTGGCAAGCCCGACAATACGACGAACCATCTTGGCTGCGGCAAAACCAATTGCATCAACCTTCCACTGAGCCAATAAATCTTCAAGCATTTGGTCGCTAAAGACACGTTTATCAACACGGCTAGGCCAGAGCGTGCGGAAGTTTTTCTCGAAGGCAAGCCAAAGTTCTTCTGGAAGTGCGCAAATGTAATCCGCATGCGCAGTTCTGCCAAGTGCTGTGGCCCGCGCCAAGGCAATGTAGAAGTTTGCAAAACAAGCTCCAATATCGAATCCAATGGGACCGTAGAACGAGAACTCTGAATCAAATGCCCTGGTAGAAATTGCTTTCCCTGTTGCATCAGATTTCACCATTACAGAACCTGTATGCAAATCGCCATGCAATAGCGCTTCAGCCGAAGTCATAAATTTGTACTTAAGTTGGCCTATTTCTTGCGCCATTTGCTCATCGTTAATTATTGCCTCTGCATCAACTTTATTCTCAGGTAAGTATGAATTCCTACCTGTTGGGAAATAGGGTTCGGTGAAGACTAATTCTTCTGTAATCAAACAGAGTTCTGGATTTATCGCACGAGCAATTCCTTTGTAGTGTGCCTCTGCTCCTGCGCCAAAAATAGATGTAGCAAAAAGCACGCGAGCAATATATTCACCAATTGCTTCTGCCGCTCCAAAGTGCTGTTCGCCTAGATTTAAAGCGGTTCGCCAAACTTTATGATCTGATAGATCTTCCATTGCAATTATGTATCGCTCGGGATCATAGAAATAAATTTTAGGAAGAAGATGCTTAGCCACCAAGGAATGAATGATCGTGGTCTCATACTCAATACGAGCTCGATCGGGTGACATTGGCCAAGAAGGCCCGACTAAACGCACATACGGAAGAGATTGCTTGAGGACAATTCCCTTACCTTGCTTATCTTTAATTATGAAGACAAAATTTAGATTGCCATCGCCAACTTCTTTTATATCCATGATTGATTCAGCATCGATAACTGATGAGATCTCTTTATGGGATGCGAGATAAACAGCGATATTTTCAGCTGTTAAGAATTCGTATGAATCTGACATTCTTCAAACTTTTCCGTTCTGTGTTAAGTGACTGAATCCAGTACGCAATCTCGCATCACCGCGGGAAAGCTGCCGCCACGCCTCCGTCGACAGCAATTACACTGCCGGTGGTGCGTGATGACTCATCGCTCAAGAAAAAGGCTGCAGCGCGCGCAACATCAAGGCTTCTCACTCGTGCATTAAGCAAGTTGCGAGATGCATAGAAATCTTCTAGCTCTTCCGGCTTGACGCCGTGGGCTGCAGCACGTTGTTCACGAATTCCGCCTGCCCAGAGTTTGCTGTTATCAAAGACTGCATCTGGATTAATTCCGTTACAGCGAATGCCAGCGCTTCCACCTTCCAGGGCTGCGATGCGCATTAACTGCAACATTCCTGCCTTGCTAACTGAATAACCACCAAAGCCTGCACCAGGAGAAAAGGCGTTCTTGCTTGCTACATAAACTAGCGATCCGCCCATCTTCTGCTTGCGCATTACCTTCATTGCTTCTTTAGTCAGCATAAAGGCGCTAGATAAATTGATATCTAATCCGTGGCGCCATTTTTCTACATCTAAGTCTTCGAGTTTGTCGCTGATACCAATACCAGCATTAATTACAACGCCGTCGAGGCCACCAAAGTGTTTAATCGTTTTTGTGACAGTAGCCTGTACATCTGCTTCCTTTGACTGATCACCTAAAATTAGCAGTGGTGGATTACATTTGTTTTCCGCAAATTCTTTTTCTACAGCAATTAAGCCGGCTTCTTCAATATCTGCAAGAACGAGGTGCGCTCCACGCTTCGCAAGTTCAAGTGCAATACCTCTGCCAATCCCACTTCCTGCTCCTGTAACAACAATAATGTGACCATCTAGTTGTGCTGGTGCGGGCTTATTCTTTAACTTAAATAGCTCCATTGGCCAGTAATCAAAACCAAATATTTCTGCATCAGAAATCGTGTCGCCATCTCCAAATACATCAACGATTCGTGCCGCAACGCTGTGGGTGTGTGAAGCAATGTCGGCCAACATGGTGTTCTCTTTCATTGTTGTGGCGGCAGTTACTGCCCCGACACCGGGAACAATAATGACTTTGGGATCATTGCCGTGGCTGACATAGCCAGCTGGGAGCAGTGACTTATTTGCCTCAAAATAGGCTGCGTAATTCTCGCGAAATTCCTTGATACCAGTTTCAGTATCTTCCAAAGTAACGATCGCTGACTTGGGGCGAATACGCAGCATGTGGTCTGCACTGGATGCTCCCAGGGAGAGAATTTTCTTTAGATCTGGGCGGGATGCAATTTCAGCTAATCGAGAGTCAGTTCGCAGTAACTGCTTTTTTCCAATAGTTCCACGTAATTTAAGGAGCAAATCCTTCATCTCTTCATCAGGTAGTTCTTGGTGTTGGAAATTAGCTTTAGGGCGCTTATTAAGTGACTCTAAATACTTGTCGGCAAGTGCCACCACATCTTGAGTTTTTTGGTAGCAACGATCGGAATCTTCATCCCAAACAACTAGACCGTGATGAGCAAGTACTACTCCTGCATAATCTCCTAATCCCCCAACAATCCTTGAAAGGTTAAAGCCGGGGCGAATCCAATCAACGTAGGCAAACTCTTTACCTAGCGCTTCTTGTACTGCCTTTTCGCCTTGCGGATGGTTTGTTAGCGCACAAATCGCATCTGCATGCACGTGATCAATATGTTTTGCAGGCAAAAAACCGTGCAAAAGAGTTTCAATAGATGGTCTGCGCGATGTTGGATCGACTAAAGCGCGCGTTACATAGTCAACCATCGTGTCATCATCTAAAGCATCGAAATCACGTAGCGCGAGTAAATCTTCTAGGTACAAGGCCGGGTAATCACGATCGACTGCGTACTGCATATCCGCGCCGGATCCTTTAACCCACAGAACTTTCTTGAGACGTCCAAGGTGGTCTTTTATTTCACCTTTACTCGAAGTGTTTCCACCACCGTAAACAACCATTGATTGATCAGCGCCGATCTTTTGGGAGCGTGCAACAAGGTCGTGCAGTGGCTTTAACTCAGTCATAGCGTTTCGCCTTTTTCTATTTCATAGGATTGTTTCTCGGTAATTATCGCACTTATGTACTTTGCTGGCGTCACATCAAATGCCGGGTTAAATGTCTTCGCCCCAATAGGTGCAACTTGAACACCCTTAAAGTGAGTTAACTCTTCATCGCTGCGAATTTCGATATGTATAGCCTCACCAGTTGCGATCGAGCGATCCAC
>CAXNDN010000037.1:0-7198 GCA_964201295.1 Candidatus Planktophila sp.
GATATCGCTGACCTAGATGGCGATATTGATATCGATGTTGAGAACGATCGAGCCAGCCTGGCGATCGTCGGCGGAAAGCTGCGCCACCTCGTTGGCCAAGAAGGTGAAGTCCTCGATGCTATCCAGGAGCTCACCCGCCTAGCTGTCCAAACATCTACCGGTGATCGCAGCCGTTTAATGCTCGATATCGATGGATTCCGTGCCGGCCGCCGCAAGGAGCTAACCGCCCTTGCTGAGAAGATGGCCGAGCAAGCCAAGACCACTGGGGCTTCGATCAAACTCGACCCAATGAACGCCTTTGAACGCAAAATTATCCACGACACGATCCAAACCCTGGGCTTAACTTCAGAATCTGATGGAGAAGACCCAAATCGCTTCGTAGTCATCTACCCCGCGTAAGGGTTTAGATGGAAAATCTCCAGCCGGAGTCTGTCCCTTCTGAAAGGGTTTCACGTGAAACCCTTTCAGTAGAGACCCTGATAGCCAAGTACTTTCCTGGGCAAGAAGGGGCTATCGCCGCCTTTGCCGATTTTCTCACCGGCGCAGGTATTGAGCGAGGGTTAATTGGTCCCCGTGAAGGCGAGCGGATCTGGGATCGCCACATCTTTAACTGCCTGCCAGTGACTCAACTACTGCCAGTCGGGGCATCCTTATTCGATATAGGTTCAGGGGCGGGGCTACCAGGGGTTGTGATCGCGTTGGCGCGCCCTGATTTACAGGTAACTCTGATCGAACCGCTAGAACGGCGTGTTGAATTTTTAAATGAGGTGGTTGCGGCGATACCGGAGCTACCTTTTCCAATACAAGTACTTCGCGGCCGTGCCCAAGATGTTAAGAAGAGCGCTGATTTTGTGACCGCCCGCGCCGTTGCCCCACTTGAGAAGTTGAAGAAGATGAGCTGGCATATGGTTAAAACTGGGGGCTCACTCCTTGCCATGAAGGGGGAGTCGGCTGCTACTGAGATGGTTGGAGTCAAAGGAGCTGAGCTTCACGAGATCAAACTCGATGGAATTGAGCTTGGAAGAGTAATCTCCATACGTAAAGGTGCTTAGATAAGCGTGTGGCTGATTCACGTGAAACAAATTCTGGTAACTCCAGTAACAAGATTGTTGGAGTCCGCCGCCTGAAAGAGGCGATGGCGAAACCAGCCTCAACCCGAATCTTCACCGTTGCCAACCAGAAGGGTGGGGTCGGCAAGACCACCACTACGGTGAATATCGCAGCCGCCCTTTCAATGGGTGGCCTTCGAGTTTTGGTAATTGATCTAGATCCACAAGGCAACGCCAGTACCGCACTTGGTGTGCCGCACCGTGATATCGCAGGTATCTACGACGTTTTAATGGGTGATGAACCAATTACCGCGGTAGTTCAGAAAGTTGCAGGGTTTCCATCACTTGATTGCATCCCATCAAATTCATCACTGGCAAATGCTGAAGTTAATTTAGTTTCAATGGTTGCGCGCGAACTTAGGCTAAAAGAAGCGCTAGTAGAGATTTCGCCAAATTACGATTACATCTTTATTGATTGCCCACCATCACTTGGCTTATTAACTATTAATGCACTTGCTGCTGCACGTGAGCTCTTGATTCCAATTCAAACTGAATATTACGCACTCGAAGGCTTGTCACAATTACTTGAAACTTACGGCATTGTTAAGAAAAGACTTAACGCTAATTTAGATCTATCAACAATTGTTTTAACTATGTTTGATGGCCGCACACGTTTATCAAATGATGTCGCGGCAAATGTTCGCTCACATTTTCCGAAAGAGTTAATTGATATCCCAATTCCACGCGCAGTGCGTGTTTCAGAAGCGCCTTCATATAACCAGACCGTGATGACATATGACCCTTTATCTCCTGGAGCGATTGCATATATGCAGGTAGCGCGTGAAATCGCAGAACGCGGCAAACCAAAGGAAGAAGTCGCATTTGATTCTAACTTTGATTCCAATGTTGTAAATATTAATTACAAACGTGATGGAGAAATTGCATGAGCACAAAACGTGGCGGACTCGGCACGAATTTAGATTCACTTATTCCAACATCGCTAACGGGTGCTGGAAATGAAGTTGCACAACAGAATGAAGTCTCAATTGATGCGATCTCACCAAACCCACGCCAACCACGTTCGGTCTTTGATGAAACCGCGCTAAATGAATTAACAGCTTCTATAAAAGAGATCGGTATTTTGCAACCCCCAGTTGTCCGCCAAACTTCCCCAGGTAAATATGAATTAATTATGGGTGAGCGCCGCTTCCGCGCTGCAAAAGCTGCTGGGCTAAAAAGTATTCCGGTAATTATTCGCCAGACGCCAGATAATGAGTTGCTGCGCGAAGCGTTGATTGAAAATATCCATCGCAGTCAATTAAACCCATTAGAAGAAGGCGCGGCTTATGCGCAACTTCTTACTGACTTTAACTACACACATGAAGAGTTAGCGACAAAGTTGGGCAGATCACGCCCGCTAATTTCTAACACGATGCGTTTATTAAATTTACCGCTATCGGTACAACGCAAAGTTGCAGCGGGTGTAATTTCTGCAGGACATGCGCGTGCGCTACTCGGCTTAACCGATGAAGCTGAGATCGAAAAACTAGCCAGTCGAATAGTCGCAGAGGGTTTAAGTGTTAGAGCAACCGAAGAAGTTGTGGCGATACATTCGCCAAAGAAGAAGAGCGGTGGCGCAAAGTCAGGGAAGGTTGTGGCAAGTGGTGAAACGCTGGCTGCGGCGGAATTACTGAGTGATTATTTAGATACCCGAGTTAGCGTCAAAGGCATTAGCGGTAAAGGAAAAATTGTTATCGAATTTGCGGGGCGCGAAGATCTGCAGCGCATCGTTGATTTAATTGAAGGAAAGTAAAGTTATTTAAGTTCAGTTCCCCGGCGTGACATCTCTTGCTTAACGATTCCGCCGAGAGCTTTTACACCTTCACGGATTCGCTCAGGCGTTGGGTGGCAATATGACAGGCGCATCGACCATGAGCCAAAACCATCGGCGTAGAAAGCGGTTCCGGGTACGTAAGCAACCTTGGCAACGATCGCCTTTGGCATCATCGCTTTGGTATCAATTTCTGGAGGTAAGTTAACCCATACATAGAAGCCGCCGCCGGGCTTAGTCCAGGTCGCTTCCTTAGGGAAATACTCTTCAAGTGATTCAAGCATCGCATCGCGGCGGACCTTATATAACTCGCAGAAAGATGCGATCTGATCGCGCCAAGGTTGATCGGCTAAGTAACTTGAAATCGTCAACTGGGTAAAGTTTGAAGGACAGAGAATTGAAGATTCAGATGCGATTACTAACTTATCTTTCAACGATTGCGGCACTAGCGCCCAACCAATACGCAATCCGGAAGCAATTGTCTTAGAGAAAGAGCCCAGATAAATCACATTTTCAGAATCTTCTGCGCGCATCGCATTTGGAGATGGTCGCTCAAAACCTAAAAGACCATATGGATTATCTTCAACAACAAAGATGGCTTCTTCACGACAGATAGCGAGAATTTCGGTTCGGCGCTCTGCAGGAAGCAATACACCGGTTGGGTTTTGATAATTCGGGATTAAATATAAAAATTTAATTTTACGGCCAGTGGTGCGAACTGATTTGATCGCAGCGCGTAGTGAATCAGGAACTAATCCATTTAAATCCATTTCAACGTGCACAACGGATGCTTCATATTGTCTAAATGTGCCAAGTGCTCCAACATATGATGGCGCTTCAACAAGGACAACATCACCTGGGTCGATAAACATTCTCGAAATTAAATCTAGAGCTTGTTGTGATCCAGTGGTAACAACTATGTCATCAGGGTTAGCGCGAATTCCTTCTAGCGCCATTACATCGCAGATTTGTTCACGAAGTTTTGGATGACCTTGACCACTGCCATATTGAAGTGCTTCTGCTCCATTAGTTAAAATTAATTGATTTACAACGCCCGCCATCATCTCCATTGGTAGCGCAGAAAGATTTGGCATTCCACCAGCTAGTGAAACAATCTCGGGGCGGGATGCAACTGCGAAAAGCGAACGAATTTCTGAAGGCAACATTCCTGCAGCGCGCGTAGCAAAGCGTTGCTCTAGGTTTTGCGGAGCACCTGTTTGAAAGCGGACTGATACTTCAGACATAAGGGAAAGTCTCCCACATGCGCGCACGAGAGCGCGAACCCATTTAATCTAGCGACGAAGCCCTGCGCTACGTAGGTCAGATAAACGTAACGTTCCTGTTTTTGCGTCATCTTCAGCAGATAGATAAAGGCGTTGAATAGCGATAATAAAAGCCTCAGCTAAAGTATCGCGAAAATCGGGGCGCGCTAATCGAGCGGCATCGCCTTCATTTGTCAGGTACCCCAAATCAATGCGAACCGCCGGAGCCTGGGTAAGGCGAAGTACATCCCAGGTTTTGGCGTGGGTGCGGCAATTTAAAAGATCGGTACGTGCACAAATTTCACGCTGTACAAGGGATGCGAACCTTTCACCAACTATTGAATGAATGCCGTGCGCATCACTTCCATAAAAGTAAGTAGATACGCCGTGCGCCGATGAATTTCTATGGCTATCGGTGTGAAGTGAAATTAAGAGATCTGCGCCATTTTTATTTGAGAAAGAGATTAGTTGACTTTCGGTAAGTACATTTTTGGGACCGCGGGTTAAAAAAACACTTGCGCCAAGTGCCAGTAAACGACCTTCCAAACGTTGTGCAATATCGTAAACAATTTCTGCATCGGCTTCACCAAAGGCTGGATCAATAACAATTACTTTATTTGCTAGCGCCGGACCACGGTTTCTTTGTGCGGCGCTCTCACGCATTTGTGTGGGTGCTCCACCTGAAACAATTTTAGTTAACCGGATCAGAGCGATAATTGTGGCCGGGCCACATTTACCATCTACCTTTATCCCAACAGATTTCTGAAACTCTTTAACTGCAGATTCGGTGCGTTCACCAAAAATACCGTCGACCCGACCCGCATTAAAACCCATCTCAGTTAAACGCGCTTGCAGCGCTGCAACATCATCACCACGCATCATCGGCGAAGGTTGCAAGTTAAGTGAACGATCACCCAATTTCCAACGCGCTTCTTCTAGCGCGCGCAGCGTTGAAGCATTTAACGCACCCGTAATGTGGAGCCCACGCTCTTGCTGAAAAGAACGGATCTCATCAGGAGATAGTTCTTTCATAATTGATC
The DNA here is from genome assembly GCA_964201295.1 of Candidatus Planktophila sp. Taxonomy (GTDB): domain Bacteria; phylum Actinomycetota; class Actinomycetes; order Nanopelagicales; family Nanopelagicaceae; genus Planktophila. The sequence goes on from CAXNDN010000037.1 coordinate 5,183, forward strand.
TAATTCAGCGATTAGATTAAATGAATGCTTCTAGCTCTTTTAGAAGAGCTGGCTTTGGCTTGGCACCAATGATGGTCTTTACTACTTCACCATTTACATAAACATTTAACATTGGAATAGATGTAACTCCATATTTAATGGCGATCGCTGACTCTTCATCGGTGTTTAACTTCACGATTGTGAGTTTTTCACCGTGTTCGTTGGCGATCTCATCCAAGATTGGTCCAACTGCGCGGCAAGGGCCACACCATTCAGCCCAAAAATCAACAAGAACTGGCTTGCTGCTCTTAAGGACTATCTCATCGAAGTTTGCTGCTGTGACTTTCCCTGCGCTCATCTTTACTCCCTTTATAGAATTTCACTACTTATCTGTAAAAAATTCAATATTTGAAGCCTACTAGTGCGAAAGGAACTTTTCAGCGTCAAGGGCGGCTTCGCACCCCGACCCTGCTGCGGTAATCGCCTGGCGATAGGTGAAATCGACGAGATCTCCACACGCAAAGACGCCGCTTAAGTTTGTGCGCGTTGAGCGCCCAACGACAGCTACATAACCTTCTTCATTGAGGGTTACTTGTGATGTAACAAGTTCGCTGCGTGGGATATGCCCGATTGCAACAAATAAGCCAGTGAAATCTCGTTTAGATTCTTCACCAGTTACAGTATTGCGCAATTGCAGACCAGCAACTTTTTCAGTGCCAAGGACATCAATTACTTCTGTATTCCATAACATTTCAATCTTGGGATTAGATAGCGCACGCTCAGCCATAATTTTAGAAGCGCGCAACGAGTCACGACGATGAATCAGAACAACTTTGGAGGCAAATTTAGTTAAGAAGGTTGCTTCCTCAACTGCTGAATCTCCACCACCGACTACTGCAATCACCTGATCGCGGAAGAAGAAACCATCGCAAGTTGCACACCAAGAGACGCCACGACCTGATAAGCGCTTCTCGTTAGTTAAACCTATCTCTTTATATGCCGAACCCATCGCCAAAATTACCGCTTTAGCCTGGACGGTATTACCCGAACCATCTTTAATAATTTTAATCTCGCCAGATAAATCCATTTCAACAACATCATCAGTTATAAGTTCTGCGCCAAAACGCTTAGCTTGCTTGCGCATACTGTCCATTAGATCAGGGCCCATTACCCCATCTACAAAGCCAGGAAAGTTCTCTACCTCTGTTGTGTTCATTAACGCACCGCCAGCGGTGACCGAGCCCTCGTAGATAACCGGATTGAGTTGCGCGCGAGCCGCATAGATCGCTGCTGTATATCCAGCAGGACCAGAACCGACTATTACAAGATCTTTTATCATGTGCTTAGCGTATCCACTTCTACTTATTTTTTACGAGATGACTTACGCCTGCGAAATAGTGAGATTGCGAACTCTTTAAGGGTGGCGATCTCGGTAATCTTTAGAGCGTGGGCGATTAATAAGAATCCAACTCCGCTGCCAACCAAGATTAAAGCTAGCCTCAAAACACCGATTATTGGCTGTGCATCATCACTAACCCAACCGAAGAGATATGCGATAGCGAAAAAGGGAAGCATCGCTAAGAAAGAGGCTGAATAAAGGCGTAGGTGTTGACCTAGAAAATGTGAGTATCCAAATTTTCCAACGTGTTTACCTAAAAGTGAGATCGTAACAAATAAACCAATTATATAACTGACTGCAAAAGCAAACCCAAGTCCGATAGTTACATACTCATTCTCTAGTGTGGCTAAGAAAATATAGGAAAGAGCTGAGGAGATGATATTAATTATCAGAATGGAGATAACTTGAGTTTTAGTATCTTCAAATGCGTTAAAGCCGCGGATCAAAATTAAGTTTATTGAAAAGGCGACTAGCCCCAAACTCAAAGCGGAGAGTACATAACCAATGTAGCGAGAGTCTTCTAGTGAAATTCCAAAGTAGAGCACCTCGGTCATTAGTGAACCAAAGAGTAAAAATGCAACCGAGCTTGGCACCGTGACCACACCGCAGAGGCGGATCGCACGAATTAATTGTTTCTT
>CAXNDN010000038.1:0-7045 GCA_964201295.1 Candidatus Planktophila sp.
GTTGTGCCACCTCCATCGGATCGGAGGTCTTACAAGTGAGCACTTACGCAGATCCATATGCATCATCACGCGAGACCACAGAAGGCACTGTCTTTTCAGTAACCGGTGGCGATTGGGATTCACTCGTAACTGAGATTGGTCAAGCAAAGGAAGAACGCGTTGTTGTAAATATGGGGCCACAGCACCCATCAACTCACGGCGTGCTCCGTTTAGTTCTAGAACTTGAAGGCGAAACTGTCACCGAAGTTCGTTGCGGTATTGGTTACTTGCACACAGGTATTGAAAAGAACATCGAATTCCGTAACTGGACTCAGGCCACCACATTCGTTACCCGTATGGATTACCTGGCTCCGTTATTTAACGAAGCTGCTTACTGCTTAGGTGTTGAAAAACTACTTGGAATCACCAATGATGTTCCCGAAAAAGCGAACGTTATTCGCGTAATGATGATGGAGTTCAACCGCATATCTTCACATATGGTTGCACTCGGCACTGGTGCACTAGAACTCGGCGCACTTTCACCAATGATCTTCTGCTTCCGCGAACGCGAAAAAGTCTTGGATATCTTTGAATTTATCTCTGGTCTGCGTATGAATATGGCCTACATCCGCCCAGGTGGAGTCGCACAAGATCTACCAGCCGGCACAGTCGAGAAAATATTGGCAACGGTAAAAGACCTGCGCCACAGCTTTAAAGATAATGAGAAGTTGCTTGTCGGCAACAGCATTTGGATGAAGCGCACTGAAGGAATTGGTTACCTAGATCTTGCGGGTGCCACAACTCTTGGCGTTACTGGTCCAGTAATCCGCGCAACTGGTCTGCCACTTGATCTGCGCAAAATTCAGCCTTACTCAGGTTATGAAAATTATAAATTTGATGTTGTTACTGCAGATACTTGCGATGTTTATGGCCGCTTCTTGATTCGTATCAACGAGTTAGAACAATCACTTCGCATCATTGAACAATGCGCCGAAAAACTTAAATCACTTGAAGGCGCACCAGTCATGGTTGCCGATAAGAAGATCGCATGGCCGGCACAACTGGCTATTGGCGCCGACGGAATGGGTAATTCACTTAACCATATCCGCGAAATCATGGGCACATCAATGGAAGCTTTAATCCACCACTTCAAATTAGTCACCGAAGGTTTCCGCGTTCCGGCCGGACAAGTTTATTCAGCAGTTGAATCACCACGCGGTGAACTCGGTGCACATGTTGTTTCTGATGGTGGCACACGTCCATATCGCGTTCACTTCCGTGAACCATCTTTCAACAACCTGCAATCAACTTCTGCAATGTGCGAAGGCTCAATGGTCGCTGACATCATTGGCGCAGTTGCCTCAATCGATCCTGTGATGGGAGGCGTTGACCGCTAATGGCTCACACACCTGATCAATTACAAGTTATGGATGCGATCATCAAGCGCTATCCACGCAGCCGTTCTGCAATCATGCCTTTACTACATTACGTGCAATCAGTTGCTGGTTATGTCACCAATGACGGCATTGAGTTAATCGCAAAACTACTAACTCTTGAGACAGCTGAAGTGTCAGCGGTTGCAACTTTCTACACGCAGTACAAGCGCAAGCCAGTTGGTGAATATCACGTCGGCGTCTGCACCAATACCTTGTGCGCAGTAATGGGTGGAGATGCGATATTTGCAGCGCTAAAAGAGCACCTCGGCGTTGAAAACGATGGCGTCACTGGTGATGGAAAAGTTTCGCTGGAACATATCGAATGTAACGCGGCTTGTGATTACGCCCCTGTCGTAATGGCTAACTGGGAATTTTACGATAACCAAGATGTTTCATCTGCGAAAGAATTAGTTGATTCAATGCGCAAAGGAACCCCTAAACCTCCAACGCGCGGACCAAATTCACTGGGTACCTGGAAAGAAGCATCAGCGGTTCTTGCCGGTATAAATGATGGAAAAGCTAATGAAGGTCTGCAAGCAGGCGAGCCAACACTTCTTGGTTTGAAACTTTCGAGAGAGGGCAAGTAATGACAAAGTTAGCGCCGGTTCTTTCAGCGCATTGGGATGAGAAAGATTCATTCACGATTGCGGCATACACCCGTCACGGTGGTTACAAAGCATCTGCAAAAGCACTTGCTATGGAACCGGACGCGGTTATCCAACTTGTAAAAGATTCTGGACTTCGCGGTCGCGGTGGCGCAGGATTCCCAACCGGAATGAAGTGGGGATTTATCCCACAAGGTGATGAGAAAGATCATTACTTGGTTGTTAACGCTGATGAATCAGAACCAGGTACCTGTAAAGATACGCCGCTGCTGATGGCAAACCCACACGTTTTAATCGAAGGTTGCATCATCGCTTGTCACGCAATTCGCGCAAAGCAGGCATTTATCTATATTCGCGGTGAAGTAACCCACGTTGTTCGCCGTGTAAACCAGGCGATTGAAGATGCTTACACGGCTGGTCACCTCGGTAAAGGAATTGATATTGTGCTGCACGTTGGTGCTGGTGCGTACATCTGCGGTGAAGAAACAGCGCTCCTTGATTCACTTGAAGGTTTCCGTGGCCAACCAAGACTTCGTCCGCCGTTTCCCGCGATCGCCGGTCTTTATGCGCGCCCAACAGTTGTAAATAACGTTGAATCAATCGCATCTGTCCCAGCGATCATTGCAAATGGCGCTGAGTGGTATCAAGGTATGGGTACGGAAAAATCAAAGGGAACCACGCTTTATTCACTATCTGGCCACGTAACAAACCCTGGCCAATTTGAAGCACCTCTTGGAATTACACTTCGCGAAATTCTCGAACTCTCTGGCGGAGTCCGCGCTGGCCACAAATTAAAATTCTGGACTCCGGGCGGATCTTCAACACCGCTATTTACTGATGCGCATTTAGACACACCGCTAGATTACGAAGGTGTTTCTGCAGCGGGTTCAATGCTCGGTACAAAAGCGCTACAAATCTTTGATGAAACCACTTGTGTGGTTCGCGCCGTATTGCGTTGGACAGAATTTTATAAGCACGAATCTTGCGGTAAGTGCACACCGTGTCGTGAGGGCACTTGGTGGTTGGTACAAATTCTGCGCGATCTAGAAAATGGCGTTGGCACTGAAGATGATCTAGCTAAGTTGCTTGATCTCTGCGACAACATCATGGGCCGCTCATTCTGCGCACTTGGTGATGGTGCAACTAGCCCAATCACATCATCGATCAAATATTTCCGTGACGAATATATTGCTCACTTCACAAATGGTGGATGCCCATTCGATCCGGTTAAATCAACACTGTTTTCTGGAGCGAATGCATAATGACAACGACTCAAGAGAACCCAACGGCGCAAGCGGTAGAACTGATCACCGTTGTGATTGATGGTTTTGAAGTCAGCGTCCCAAAGGGAACTCTGGTCATTCGCGCCGCTGAAAAACTAGGAATTCAAATTCCACGTTTCTGCGATCACCCACTTTTGGATCCTGTTGGTGCTTGTCGCCAATGTTTAGTTGATATCGAAATCAATGGCCGCGCTTTTCCAAAGCCACAAGCATCATGCACGATTCCAGTTGAACCAAACATGATTGTAAAGACACAATTAACATCTGCTGTTGCTGAAAAAGCACAACGCGGTGTTATGGAACTTTTGCTCGTTAACCACCCACTTGATTGCCCAGTCTGCGACAAGGGTGGCGAATGCCCATTGCAGAACCAAGCGATGAGTACCGGAAATGGTGTGACGCGCTTTGAAGGCGTAAAGCGCACCTTTGAAAAGCCAATTGCGATCTCTTCACAAGTACTTCTAGATCGCGAGCGTTGCGTACTTTGCGCACGTTGCACTCGTTTCTCAGAACAGATTGCGAATGATCCATTTATTACTCTCAACGAACGCGGTGCGTTGCAACAAGTTGGTATTTACGAGAACCAACCATTTGAATCTTACTTCTCTGGCAACACGGTGCAGATCTGCCCAGTCGGTGCTTTAACTGGAGCTACTTACCGCTTCCGCGCCCGTCCCTTCGATTTAGTTTCAACTCCATCTGCTTGCGAGCACTGTGCATCAGGTTGCGATATGCGCACCGATGTTCGTCGTGGCAAGACCTTGCGTCGCCTCGCTGGTGATGATGCATCAGTCAATGAAGAATGGAACTGCGATAAAGGTCGTTGGGCATTTAAATATGTAACTGCCGTTGATCGACTTACTACTCCACTAGTTCGTGGCACAGATGGCGTACTTGCACCAGCATCTTGGCCAGAAGCACTTGCTGCTGCAGCTGCCGGGTTAAAAGGAAAGCGCGCTGCGGTTCTTGTAGGCGGTCGCGCAACAAGTGAAGATGCTTATGGTTACAGCAAATTTGCCCGCATCGCACTTGGTACAAACGATATTGATTTCCGTGCCCGTGTTACATCTGATGAAGAACGCGATTTTCTTGCCGCCAAAGTAGTCGGTTCAACAACAACTTATCGCGATATAGATGTGGCAGATCACGTAGTTCTGGTTGGTTTTGAACCAGAAGAAGAGTCACCAATCGTTTTCTTACGTATCAATAAGCAAGTCCGCAAGCGCGCGTTAAAAGTAAGTGCGGTTGCTACAAAACTTTCAATCGGTGTAGATAAGTTAAAGGCTGATTTTCTGAGAGTTGCACCAGGTGCAGAAGGCGCAGCAGTTGCTGCTCTTGCATTAACTGCTAGATCAATAATCTTGGTGGGCGAGCGAGCATCTGAATCAACTGGTTTGTTATCTGCGGTTGCACAGTTGAGTGATAAGTCAGGTGCGAAAATTGCTTGGATTCCCCGTCGCGCTGGCGAACGTGGCGCTATTGAAGCGGGCGCACTTGGTGCGCTGCTGCCTGGTGGCCGTCCAGTTGCGGATGCGGCAGCGCGCGTGGATATTGCAACCCTTTGGGGCGTTCCATCTCTTCCAGTAAATCCAGGTCGCACAACCTCTGAAATTATTTCAGCTCTTAATTCCGGAGATCTTGATGCAGTCGTCGTGGGCGGCCTCGATCCACTTGATATGGCTAATAGCGCTGAAGTCCTTGCCGCGCTTAAGAAATCTTTTGTTCTCTCGCTAGAAATTGCCACATCTGCTGTTACTGAACTTGCCGATGTAGTTCTGCCAGTTGCGGCAATCACCGAAAAATCTGGATCGTTCCTTAACTGGGAAGGTCGTCCGCGCGCCTTTGATTCTGCGGTATCTGATTCACTTAACCGTTCTGATCTTCGCATCCTTTCTGCAATCGCAGATCAAATGGGTGAATCAATAATGCTCGGCACAGTCACACAAGCCGCGCGTGAAATCGCATCCCTTGGTAAATGGGATGGTGCGCGCGCTAACTTTGCGCCGGTTGTTGCAACGAGTACACCGAAAATCTCTGGTAATGAATTTCTACTAACTTCTTGGCGCCGCTTGCTTGACCTTGGCACCATGCAAAAAGGTGAAGCAAACTTGGCCGGCACTGCTCGCAAATCTGTTGCAGTTATTTCTCCAAAGCGCGCCGAAACTTTAGGCGTTAAAGACGGCGACATCCTGCGCGTATCAAATGCACACGGTGCAATTTCGCTACCTGCGCTGGTTGATGATATTCACGACGATGCAGTCTGGGTGCCCCGCAATTCATTCGGTACCCAAACTTTAATTTCACTCAATGCAGTGCATGGCGATGTAGTAACGGTGGTGAAGGCATGAATAATGCAGAGTTATTACTAGATGATCCGGGCTGGATCATCACCCTCAAAGCGGTAATTGTCTTCGCAGTCTGCGTTGTTTTAACAATTATGTCTGTTTGGGGAGAACGTCGCCTGGTTGCTCGCATGCAGATGCGTGTAGGACCAAACCGCGTCGGAAAGTTTGGTCTAATCCAAGCTCTGGCCGATGGCGTGAAGCTCGCTCTTAAAGAAGATTTAATTCCGGCAGCGGCCGATAAAGTTGTATTTGTTATTGCACCAGTAATCAGCGTTACCACTGCATTTATGGCCTTTGCGGTGATGCCGATGACAGGTCCAGTTAAATTCTTCGGCGAAGAGACCGTTATGCAGTTAACTGATATTCCAGTTGGCGTTCTATATGTATTAGCAACTGCATCTGTCGGTGTGTACGGAATCGTTTTAGCTGGTTGGTCATCAGGTTCTACCTATCCACTGCTTGGCGGATTGCGCTCTAGCGCGCAGGTTATTTCATATGAAATCGCTATGGGACTGTCTCTGGTCTCAGTCTTTATCTATTCAGGTTCAATGTCGACTTCAAGTATCGTGCAAGCCCAGCAAGATACATGGTGGTACGGACTTGTTCTCTTCCCATCATTTGTTATCTATGCGATCTCAATGGTCGGTGAAACAAACCGTGCCCCATTTGATCTAGCCGAAGCTGAAGGTGAACTAGTCGGTGGATTCCATACTGAATATTCTTCACTTAAATTCGCGCTCTTCTTCTTGGCTGAGTATATAAATATCATTGCAGTTTCAGCGCTGGCCACAACTTTATTCCTCGGTGGATATCACGCCATCCCGGGACTTGGCTTTACTGAACAATGGTTAGGTGGTTGGTTCACCCTAATTTGGTTCTTTATAAAAGTTCTCTTCTTCTTCTTTATCTTTGTCTGGTTACGCGGCACCTTGCCGCGTTTGCGTTACGACCAGTTCATGCAATTTGGTTGGAAAGTTTTGATTCCAGTCTCGCTTCTGTGGATCTTGGTAGTTGCAACTCTGCGTGTGATTTCAACAACTAGCCAATCGCGTCCAATCACCTTCGGTTTCGCTGGCGTAGTTGTGCTGATTGTTCTCGCAATATCCACTGCATTTGAGAATTCAAAGAAGAAACGTGATTCTGCGCAATACCCAGAAGCGGCAGAACCAAACTTCGCAGTTCCTTCACTTCCATCAGAAATTACAACCATCAACGTTTCTAACCAAGGAGGCGATCGTGGCTGATCAAAACGAATCAAATTCAGTGCAACCCCAAATCTCTAGAGAAATCTCTAAAGATGTGGATATCACTTCAGTTGCATATGAAAAGGTGGACCAGCCAGGAGCTAAGAGTTTCTGGGCGCAATTACAGGGTTTCTGGGTCACCTTCATCACTAT
>CAXNDN010000039.1:0-6837 GCA_964201295.1 Candidatus Planktophila sp.
TCAATCTAGGATTCCCACAGAACTAATTCGAATACGATAAAAGAGAAAGTGAAATAAATTATGGCCACTCGCAAGATGAGCGTTGGGCAGGCGATTATTGAATTCCTTTCTCATCAATACACCGTTGATGGCGATCACCGCGAACGCACGATCGCTGGAGTATTCGGCATATTTGGTCACGGCAATGTGGCAGGTATCGGTCAGGCGCTAAAGCAACTCTCTATTTCCGATCCTGGTCTAATGCCATACCACCAGGCGCGCAATGAACAAGCGATGGTTCATGAATCATCAGCCTTTGCGCGAATGAAGCGTCGCCGCTCAACATTTGCCTGCGCATCATCTGTCGGTCCTGGTGCAACAAATATGTTAACTGGCGCAGCAGTTGCCACAACAAATCGCCTGCCAGTTTTATTATTTCCAGCCGATACCTTTGCCAGTCGTGTATCAGATCCTGTGCTGCAACAACTTGAACAACCATATGACCTATCTATTTCAGTAAATGATGCCTTTAAGCCACTCTCTAAATTCTTCGATCGCATCAATCGTCCAGAACAAATCTTTAGCTCACTCCTTGGTGCAATGCGCGTTTTAACTGACCCTGCTGAAACTGGTGCGGTCACCATCTGTCTGCCAGAAGATGTGCAGGCAGAAACAATTGAAGTACCTGAAGAATTCTTAGCTGATCGCGAGTGGCATATTCGCCGGCCACGTCCAGATATTGGCCTTTCTGCAGTTGCGGCTCGTGCGATCGCTAGTTCAAAGAAACCATTTATCGTTGCAGGCGGTGGAGTTATTTACTCAGATGCGCACGATGCGCTGGCTAAATTTGTCGAAGCAACTGGAATTCCGGTTGGGGTTTCACAAGCCGGAATGGGTTCGCTGCCTTGGGATCATCCACAAATGTGTGGCTCAGTTGGTGCAACTGGCACGACTGCGGCAAACCGATTGGCTAAGGATGCTGATTTAGTTATCGGTATCGGTACTCGTTACAGCGATTTCACAACGGCATCACGCAGCATCTTCCAAAACTCTGATGTGAAATTTATTAATATAAATGTGACTGCCTTTGATGCTTTTAAGCACGGAAGTGCTATTCCGGTAGTCGCAGACGCTCGAACAGCACTGGAAGAGCTAATCCAAGAGTTATCCAAATTTAAAGTCGGTGCTGATTATGCAAAGCAGATTGCTGATGAGAATAAGCACTGGGATGCGATCGTAGATGCCGCATTCGTAGATCAAAAATTGGAGAAACCAAGTCAGAGCGAAATAATCGGGGCTGTTCTAACCGCAACCGACCCACACGATGTTTTAGTCGGTGCCGCAGGTTCACTTCCTGGTGATCTCCATAAGTTATGGCGCGTACGTGATCCATTGGGTTATCACATGGAATATGCCTTCTCTTGTATGGGATATGAAATTGCGGCCGGCCTTGGTGTGGCACGTGCTGATTCATCGCGCACGCCAGTTGTGATGATGGGCGATGGCTCATATTTAATGATGCATACCGAACTCGTCACAGCAGTTGCCGAAGGCCTTAAATTTATTGTGGTGCTGGTGCAGAACCACGGCTTCGCATCTATTGGTCACTTGTCTGAAGATATCGGCTCGCAAAGATACGGAACTAAATATCGCTTCCGTGATGCCAACTCAAATAATCACGAAACTGGCAGCGTCTTGCCAGTAGATCTAGCGACAAATGCCGAAAGCTTAGGAATGAACGTGATCCGTATTGCCGAAAGCCCAAATGCGATCGCAGATCTATCTGCGGCGATGAAGGTTGCTAAGGCGCACCCAACCGCGACTTTGATCCATATAAATAGCGATCCATTGTTATACGCCCCAGGTGGAGAAGCTTGGTGGGAGGTTCCTATCCCAGAAATTTCAAGCCTTGAGTCGACCCAAAAGGCCTATGAAAATTACATGCAAGCGCGCAAAGTGCAGAAGAAATATCTAGGTAAAGGCGCTGGCGAACGCGATTAATTAGCGATTAAATGTAACTAATTTCGCGGAAGGTTCGCTTGATAGATAAAGTTAATTTGTCATCTTTGGGGTCTGCCACCCGGAAGAAACAAACAATTCGCTTGCCGTATTTTTTCTCCTCCGCTCCTGGATCCGGGAAGAAATAACCATAGGTAAGTGAAGGCGGCAGATCTTTCTGGCCCATCAGCACACTTAGTGCTGCTTTATCGCAAGCCGCGCCTGCTTCCTTCTTTGCCGCCTCAGAACTTAAATCCTTCGCCTTTAGCTTTCCGGTGTAGAAGACTTCGTAATGATGAGCCGATGTGCAACTAGTCAAATAAAGAGTTTTGTAATTTGTATCGCTCCACTTGCTTGCTTTATCAGGCGCTTTATTGGCCGAGTAACAACCTAATTGCAGTTGTAAATAGAACGTGCCTTTACTTAACGCTTGTGCCGGAAGCACGCCTACCGAAAAAGTGAAAGCCAAAATAATCGCAACAAACTTTTTCATATCTAAGCTTTGCCACTCCAATTAAATTCTTCAGGATTAGAACTTTGCCACCTATTGGGACGCGAAGGGAAGACCAACATAATTATGTTGTAGAGAGGAATTAGTAAATACCAGCCGCGGTGGTCGACATCATGCATGCGGCGAATCGCACAAGTTACGGTTGGGATAAATAAAAGCAGATTCCAGATTGATCCCAAGACTTCCCCCGGTACCAGCGCATCTACCAACCCAACCGCGAAGGAGCTGATCCAGGAAAATAGAACAAATAGCCAGAATTCTGATCGGCTTGCGATTCCTTGGTAATCAAAGTAGCGACTCAAAGTATTTATGGGAGATTGCAGGAATTCAGGCACGGAGCCAATCATATGACCTAACCCTCAACCTTACCTTTGCATTTCTATCTTGCGACACGAGTGACTTATTTAATCTATCGGAGCGGTTGTGTTGGAACTGCACTGGGCTAGTCTTTCCTCACCCAGAAAGTATGGATTAGTTATTCGACTAATCCCTCGAGAGGAGCACAATTGTTTAAGAAATTTAAGAAGATTGCTGCGGCAACTGCCGCAGCCGGTCTACTCGGACTCGCACTAAGTGCATGTTCAACTGCAGAAAAGGCGATTACAGAGGCCGATTGCGGAACTGAAGGCGCTTTTTGTATTGGTCTTGTAACAGATATTGGAAAAGTTGACGACAAGTCATTTAACCAATCAGCTTGGGAAGGCGCACAACAAGCAGCCACTGAGAATAATGGTTTTGCTAAGTACGTGGAGACCCAGGATCCAAAAGATTACGCAGATAACATCGCACTGTTCGCTGATGCTGGCTACAACGCGATCGTAACTGTCGGATTCTTGATGGCTGAAGCTACAACAATTGCAGCTGAAAAGTATCCTGATGTTAAGTTCATTGGTGTTGACCAGTTCAATGGTGGAGCTTCAGCAAACTACAGCGGATTAATTTTCCCTGAAGATAAGGCTGGCTTCATCGTTGGTTACCTCGGTGGATACCTAACTACGACAGGAAAGACTGCAGCGATTGCTGGTGGTCCAGATTCAATCCCACCTGTTCGTAAGTTCATTGAAGGCTTCGTTGCTGGCGTTGAATACGCATCACAAGAGCAAGGAAAGTCTTACCCTAAGGCTTCATCTGTTTACTACACCGGAGCAAATGCATTCAATGATCCTGCTTGGGGAGCATCAACAGCCCAGCAGTACTTGGATCAAGATGTCGATGTGATCTTCTCTGCTGGTGGAAAAACCGGTAACGGTGGATTAGCTCGTACAGCGCAGAAGGCTGGCGCATATTGCATCGGTGTAGACACTGATCAATGGGACACAGTTCCAGAGGCTCAGGCCTGTCTAGTAACTTCAGCTATGAAGCTCATTCCTCAGGGAGTGGTTGCGCTCATTGGCCAAGTTGTAGCTGGAACATTTGCTGGTGGAAACTTCCTTGGTGATGTAGGAGCAGCTCCTTATCACGACTTTGATTCCACAATCCCAGCTGACGTTAAGGATAAAGTTGCAGCACTAACCGCAAAGATCATTAGCGGCGAAGTTGCAACTGGCGTAGCTCAGTAATCTAAGCAATTAAAGCGGGGCAAGGGTTTGTTAATTAAACCCTTGCCCCGCTTTATTTATCGCTTTCTATTCAAAGATGGTGGTAGAACGACGAGATTTGATCCAATCACTGGTGCATTAAAACGTGGTTGACAGCGTAATTTTGGCGGGTAGATTTGGGTCTTACTTGAAAAGCCAGGGGTGTATATCGTGAAGTTAGTTCGTGCTTGGATCACTCCGCTAATTGCACTAGTTATTGCATTCGGAATTGGTGCGATCTTAATGATCACCCAAGGTTCAGATCCCATTAGGGCTTATGAAAGTTTATTCACCACTGCATTTTCAACTCAAGAAGGTCTTGCTAAAACTTTTGGTAAGGCAACTCCACTTGCAATTAGTGGGTTGGCGGTAGTAATCGGTCTGCGAGCTGGACTATTCAACATCGGTGCACAAGGTCAACTAATTTCTGGTGCACTTGCCGCGGCGTGGGCTGGGTATGCAATCACAGGGCTGCCAATGATTGCCCACGTTCCACTCTGCCTAATCATCGGTGCCATATTTGGATCACTCGTTGGTTACATTGCCGGTGCACTCAAGGCATACCGCGGTATTCACGAAGTCATAACAACAATTATGTTAAATAGCATTGTTCTGCAGCTCGCTGAGTACTTATCCAATGGGCCCTTAAAGGAAGAGGGTTCAATTATTGCCAAAACTCCTGCAATTGCAGACTCGGCCAAGATTGGCAGTATCGCAGGCTTGCCGATCGGCTTTCTTCTCAGCGGGCTTCTCGCAGTTGGTGTTTGGTGGATCTTTAAGAAGACTACAACTGGATTTAGATTTGAAACTGTTGGTAAGAATAAGAATGCCGCTTGGTATGCCGGAATTGCGGTTAAGCGAAATACAGTTTTAGCAATGGTCGCTTGTGGCGCACTTGCTGGATTTGGTGGAGCAGTTGAAACCTTGGGCGTGGTCGGCAAATTTGAACCCGCCTTCAACCAAGGCCTTGGCTTTGATGGCATAACAATTGCGCTACTTGCCCGCGCAAATCCATTGGCTGTTATTCCAGGGGCAATTCTTTTCGGAGGAATGCGCGGTGCTGGTCCAACGATGCAATTCACCGCAGGCGTTAGCCCTGAAATCATTGATCTAATTCTTGCGATTGTTCTATTCTTTGTTACTGCTCCAATAATTAGTCGCATCTTTAAGCTCAAGAGCGATTCAAATGCTCAGGTTACAAGCGGTTGGGGCAGTAATTAAAATGATGACTACAGCGCTTCGCTCAAGAAAATCGTTCTACTTCTTTGTTGTCGTCATTGCCATCGCTTTTGCCTATTCCGTTAATTCAGTTTCAACTGTCGCGGTGGCTGCATCATCAATCACTTTTGGCTTACCGCTCGCCATGGCCGCGATGGTCGGAATAATGTGCGAGCGAACTGGCGTAGTAAATATTGGAATTGAAGGAACGCTCTTAACTTCAGCATTTTTTGGATTCTTTGTAGCGGCGCTATCCCAAAACCTAATCTGGGGACTTCTTGCCGCTATAGCTAGTGGTGCGGCTACCGGGCTTTTGCTTGCCTTGTTAACAGTCTCGTGGAAAATGGATCAAATCATTGCGGGAACAATCGTAAATATTCTGGCGACCGGTTTAACTTCATTTTTCTATAAACAAGGTTACTCACTACCTTCAATATTTCCTCGCTGGTCTATTCCAGGACTTTCTGATATTCCATTCTTAGGACGAGTTTTCTTTCAAAGTGGTCCAATAACTTACTTTGGTTTAATCCTTATCTTCGCACTCTACGTTGCGATGTATCACACGCCTTGGGGGCTACGTACAAGAGCAATTGGTGAGTATCCAAGTAGCGCTGAGACCTCAGGAATTTCGGTAAAGAAGTTTAAGTATATAAATGTGGTTATCGCTGGCGCATTTGGTGGACTTACCGGCGCCTATCTGGCGCTCGAGCTAGTGGGATCTTTCGATCGCGGATTCTCAGCCGGTAAAGGTTTTACCGCTTTGGCGATCATGATCTTTGGCAGATGGAATCCAATTGGGGCGCTGCTGGCAGCGATTTTCTTTGGTTTTGCGCAAGCATTTGCCAACCAGCTAATGATCGATGGCTTGGTCGCTATTCCTGGGCCATTTATAAATATGCTCCCATATGTTTTAACGATTGTGGTGTTGGCATTTTCTGCCGGCAAAGTTCGTGGCCCTGCTGCAGCTGGACAACCGTATGAGCGAGAGCAGGCATAAACCATGGCAACTTTACTTCAGGTAAAAAACGTAACGAAAAGTTTCGGTTCAGTTATCGCCAATAACGATATTTCTTTTGAGGTTGCTGCAGGAGAAATTGTGGCTCTCTTGGGTGAAAATGGTGCAGGTAAATCAACTCTCGTTAAATCTGTTTTTGGGTTAGTTCGCCCTGATCAGGGAGAGATTTACATAGATGGCAACCAGATGGCCCCTGGAGATACAGCGGCAGTGATTGCAAGTGGCGTCGGAATGGTGCATCAGCATTTCAAATTAGTTCCGGTTATGACCGTTACCGAAAACATCATCTTAGGCGATGAACCAAAAGATGGACTATTTATTAATATAAAGAAGGCCGAGCAAAAGGTCCGTGAATTATCCGAAAAGTTTGGACTAGAAGTTGATCCAACAGCCAATATTGAAGACCTTCCAGTTGGCACTCAACAGCGAGTTGAGATCTTAAAGGCGCTCAGTAAAGATGTACGTCTTCTAATTTTTGATGAACCAACAGCAGTTTTAACTCCACAAGAGACCGATGAGTTGATTCTTGTTATTAAAAA
>CAXNDN010000040.1:0-6775 GCA_964201295.1 Candidatus Planktophila sp.
ATTCGCCAGGTTCAACTTCGCGCACGAAGGCGGCACCGACAATATCTAGCGCTGCAGTTTCAGATGCAACTACCCAGCCGCGCTCCAACTTTCCGATTACAAGTGGACGAACTCCATGGCGATCTCGCGCGGCATATAAAGTCTTTTCATCCATAAAAACAAGCGAGAAAGCGCCTTCAAGCTTTGGCAAAACTGCAATTGCGCTAGCTTCTACATTTTTCTCATCTTGCAAACCAATCAGCGCTGTCATAATTTCAGTATCAGTTGTTGCGCCTCGCCCGTTCTTGCCAGCATCGCCTTCCAGTTTCTGCACCATCTCGGCGAGATCTCCGGTATTGGTTAAATTTCCGTTGTGGGCCAGCGCTAAAGTGCCGTATTTAGTGGGTCTTAGCGTTGGTTGGGCATTTACCCAAGTGCTCGAACCTGTAGTGCTGTAACGACAATGACCGATCGCTAAATCACCAGTCAAGCTGGCTAAATCAGTTTCGGTAAATACTTGCGAGACCAGCCCCATATCTTTATAAATCAAAATTCTTTCGCCATCACTTGCCGCAATTCCCGCCGACTCTTGGCCACGATGTTGCAGCGCATACAGACCATAGAAAGTTAACTTGGCAACTTCTTCTTTTGGAGCCCAAACCCCAAATACGCCACACGCATCTTGCGGAGCTTTATCGTCATCTAAGACGTTGTGGTTTAGTAAACCATCCGGGCGGCGCGTCATGGCTTTATCCTAATCGGCAAAAGCTCGGTCAAATCTGCGCGCGCACCGGAGGCGTTGATCAGTCCTGCTGCCATAGCATCTGCCCAAGTGCGCTCACCTCTGGCAAGTGCCAGCCAAGTTTCAGCGCTCATTTCGATAACATTTGCCGGAGTTCCACGAGTGTGAGTCGGACCTTCGCCGCATTGCACTGCGGCATACGGTGGAATGCGTACTTCGATTGCTCGACCTGGTGAGCGCGCGACCAGCGCAGCCAAGGTCAGCTTCACTTCTTCAAGTATTTCTGGATCGCGCATAATCACCCAAACAACTTAGGAAAGGTTTCGGTGTGGGCTTTGCGCAATTCACTCAATGGAATTTCTGCACCATTGATTACCAGACTTGATCCACCAGTTGTTCCAATTTTTGTGGCTGCAATCTTCTGCTTTGTTGCTAATGTGAGTAAGGCATCTACCTTTGTGGGTTCAATTGCGATGACAACACGTCCCGGTGATTCTGAAATCAGAGTTGTCCCAACGTTTTCAATATTTATTACGGCACCAACATTGTGGCGCAGAACCATCTCGGTCAGAGTTGCACTAAGCCCACCTTGACTCAAATCGTGTGCTGCGGTGAAAATCTGTGAAGTACGCCCGGCAACCAGCAGATCAATCAGCCGCATTTCACGCTGCAAATCAGCGATCGGCGCATTTCCACCACGTTGGCCATGCATATATGCCCATTCGCTGCCGGCGAGATCATCTTGGGTATCGCCAAGTAAGTAAAGTTCTAGGCCAGCGCGATCGAAACTCATCGGTGTTCGCGTGCGCACATCATCAATCACGCCAAGTACGCCGATCACAGGAGTCGGCAAGATGGCGACTGCGCCAGTTTGATTGTAGAAAGAGACATTGCCGCCAGTAACCGGCAAACCCATCTCTAAACAACCGTCTGCAAGTCCGCGCACTGATTCGGCAAATTGCCACATCACGCCCGGATCTTCAGGAGAACCAAAGTTGAGACAGTTAGTGACAGCAAGTGGTTTCGCGCCAGCAGTTGCAATATTGCGCGCCGCTTCTGCAAGTGCCAACTTCGCGCCTTCATATGGATTTAAATAAGACCAGTTAGCGTTGGCATCGGTTGCGATTGCTACGCCAAGATTTGTTTTCTCATCAATACGGACCATTCCGGAATCATCTGGTTGCGATTGAATAGTGTTTCCCTGAACATAGCGATCGTATTGCGATGTCACCCAGGATTTGTCTGCCAGATTTGGAGTAGCAGCTAATTTAAGAACAGTTTCCTTAATTTGCTCTGCAGTCTCAGGACGCGGAACGTTTATGACTTCGGCATTGACGCGATCTACATATTCTGGTTTGGCAAGAGGGCGGTTGTAAACTGGGCCATCGTGAGCCACCGTGCGCGGTGGAACATCAACTATTAATTCACCATGCCAAGTAATTTCTAACCGTTCGCCATCAGTGACTTCACCAATAACCGTGACGGTCACATCCCACTTTTTGCAGATTTCTAAGAATCGTTCAATGTGCTTGGGTTCTACAATCGCACACATACGCTCTTGTGATTCAGACATCAATATCTCTTCTGGCGATAAGGTGGCATCGCGCAACGGAACTCGATCGAGTTCTACCTTCATTCCACCACTACCACCTGATGCAAGTTCACTGGTGGCGCAAGATAAGCCTGCCCCGCCAAGGTCTTGGATACCCACGACTAAATCCTCAGCAAAAATTTCTAGCGAACACTCAATCAATACTTTTTCAACGAACGGATCACCGACTTGAACCGTTGGTCGTTTGGCAGGCCCTGTTGCATCAAAGGTTTCTGATGCTAAAACGGAGACTCCACCGATGCCATCTCCCCCCGTTTTAGCACCATATAAGACAACTAGATTTCCGGCACCAGCGGCTTTTGCAAGTTTGATATCGCTATGTTTCATCACGCCAACACATAAAGCATTTACTAACGGGTTGCCGATGTAAGTCTCATCGAATACAACTTCGCCGCCAATATTTGGTAGTCCTAGACAATTTCCATATCCACCGACTCCAGCGATAATTCCGGGCAGAACGCGACGGGTATCTGCCGCATCAGCTGGACCAAAACGAAGTGGATCCATTACTGCAATCGGGCGCGCACCCATCGTTAAAATATCGCGAACGATTCCACCGACTCCGGTTGCGGCGCCTTGATATGGCTCAATAAAAGATGGGTGATTGTGTGATTCAATTTTAAAGGTAACTGCATAACCTTGGCCAACATCGACAACTCCGGCATTTTCACCGATACCGACTAAGAGCGCATCAGTTTTAACAGCCTTGTCTCCAAATTGTTTTAAGTGAACTTTGGAAGATTTATAAGAACAGTGCTCTGACCACATGACTGAATACATCGCTAGCTCTGAAGATGTGGGGCGGCGACCCAAAATTTCTTTAATCCGGGCGTATTCATCGCCTTTTAATCCGAGTTCTGCAAATGGCTGACTTGTATCGGGGTTTGCTTGGGCAATTGCAACAGTGTCCAGCGCCATTACTTCACCATCGCGGTTAGAACGGAAGTGAAGAAAGCTAAACCGTCGGCAGTTGGTCCAGTCAAAGGATCGATGGCGTGCTCTGGGTGGGGCATTAAACCGACGACATTGCCACGCTCATTGGTAATTCCAGCGATTTTATTGCGTGAACCGTTGGGATTTTCACCAACGTAACGCGCGATTATGCGGCCTTCTCCTTCTAAAGTTGCCAGAGTTGCATCGTCGCATTGAAATGAGCCTTCGCCATTCTTTAGCGGAATAACAATTTCTTGACCAACTTTGAAAGAAGTAGTCCAAGCTGTTTGGTTATTTGTTATCTCCAACTTTTGGTCGCGACAGAGAAAATGTAGCTCGTGATTGCGGGTTAAGGCACCTGGCAGTAAATGTGCTTCACAGAGAACTTGAAATCCATTGCAGATACCAAGTAATGGCATGCCACCATTTGCGGCGTCAATAATTTTTTCCATCACGGGAGCGAAACGAGAAATTGCGCCACAGCGAAGATAGTCACCATAAGAAAATCCACCGGGCAAGATAACAGCGTCTACACCTTTTAAATCAGCATCGTTATGCCAGAGCGAAATTGCAGTAGCTCCCGCATGGGTTGCCGCGCGCGCGGCATCGCGATCATCTAGCGTGCCCGGAAAAGTTACGACGCCAACTTTCATTTACTTCTCAACTCGCACAGTAAAGGTTTCAATTACTGGATTGGCCAGGAGTTTTTCGGCAGCTTTTTCTACTTCGGCAAGTTGTGCCGGGGTTGGTTCGCCATCAATTTCAATTTCAAAACGTTGTCCTTGACGCACGCTCTTGGCAAAGGTGAAGCCAAGTCGGGGCAGTGCAGCAGAAACAGCAACTCCTTGTGGGTCGAGAATTTCGGGCTTTAACATCACATCGACCACGATCTTTGCCATTTGCTGCTCCTTTAGTTTCTTAAAACTTGTTGCCTGTAATGCGGAAAAATGCTTCTTCATATCGCGCTGCAGTCTTTTCGATTATCTCTGCAGGCAATTCTGGTGGTGGGCTCTTCTTATCCCATCCGCTAGCGGTAAGAAAATCTCTTACAAATTGTTTATCAAATGAGGCTGGTGCGCTACCTGGATTCCATGAGGCAGCCTCCCAGAAACGAGAGGAATCAGGCGTAAGCGCCTCATCGCCCAGGGTAATTACACCTTTTACATCGCGGCCAAACTCAAATTTAGTATCAGCCAAGATGATGCCGCGGCTGTTGGCAAACTCTGCTGCGGTGTCGTATAACTTGATCGTTAACTCACGCAGTTGCTCTGCATCTTCTGTACCAACAACTTTTGCAGCGGCTGCAAAATCAATATTTATATCGTGATCACCAATTTCTGCTTTAGTCGCTGGCGTAAAGATGGTCTCTGGCAATTGCGAGCCATCTACTAAACCCGCTGGAAGTAAATTTCCACACACCGCCTGATTACCTTTATATTCAATAAGCCCACTACCGGTTAAGTAACCTCGAGCAACGCACTCGATTGCAAACATATCCAGTGGCTTAACAATTACTGCACGATCAGATACTGCAGATGGAACATCATCGCTAACAATGTGATTTGGGACAATGTCTTCTAATAACTCAAACCAGAAGAGTGAGAGCTGAGTAAGAATTGCTCCCTTGTTAGGTATTTCTGAAGGAAGCACCCAATCAAATGCTGAAATGCGATCGGATGCAACCAATAAAATCTCATTGTTTTCGTTGGTATAAAGATCGCGAACTTTTCCGGTGCGCAAGTGCTGCCAACCATTTATGGAAGGTGCTGGCGGTGCGCCAGCCAAACCGAAGCCACTCACCTGATGGAGTGAGGTTTGTACTGCGCTGCGGCAGGGTGCGCGGATGTAATCGCGGCGATGCGATCTACAACTCGAGCAATTTGTTGGCGAGCATCGCCAGTAAATTCAATTGGTTGGCTAATCAGCGCATCAAGTGCGGCGCGATCTAACGGCAGGCGCGCATCGGAAGCTAGCGCATCAAGGAGAGTATTTGCCTTACCTTCGCGCATCGCAAGCGCTGCTTTAACGGCATGCTCTTTGATAACTTCGTGAGCAACTTCGCGGCCTACTCCTGCTTTAACCGATGCCATCAAAATCTTTGTTGTCGCTAGGAATGGGAGATAGCGATCTAGCTCAGCCTGAATTACTGCAGGAAATGCTCCAAATTCGTTTAAAACCGTCAAAGTTGTTTCAAGTAAGCCATCAATGGCATAGAAAGCATCGGGCAGAGCAACGCGGCGCACAACGCTGCAAGAGACATCGCCTTCATTCCATTGATCACCAGCGAGTTCAGAGACCATCGAGGCGTAACCGCGCAAAATAACGCTTAGCCCATTAATTCGCTCGCAAGAACGCGTATTCATTTTATGAGGCATCGCAGATGAACCAACTTGGCCATCCTTAAATCCCTCGGTGACGAGTTCAGCGCCAGCCATCAAACGAATTGATGTGGCTAGAGATGAAGGGCTGGCCGCTAATTGCACCAATGTGGTTACGACATCGTAATCAAAAGAGCGCGGGTAAATCTGTCCGGTGGAATCTAGAACTCGATTGAACCCGAGATCATTAGCGATCTCCATTTCTAGGGCGTGATGAGATTTAGAAGAACCGAGTAGATCAATTGAATCTTGCGACGTACCAACTGGGCCCTTTATGCCGCGCATTGGGTAACGATCTTGTAGTGAAATCAGACGTTCGTATGCAAAGAGCAGCTCTTCGGCAGCAGATGCAAATCTCTTACCTAAAGTTGTGATCTGCGCCGGCACATTGTGTGATCGACCGGCAATTGGTTGGTCAGAATATTGCGCTGCCTTTTCGCCAAGTTGGGCTAGAACCGCAACAACTTTTCCGTGGACAATTTCTAAGCCGTTCTTAATTTGGAGCGCTTCAATATTTTCAGTTAAGTCACGGCTAGTCATTCCGGCGTGAATAACTTCGTGGCCAGCAAGTGCGTTAAATTCTTCAATCCGTGCTTTTACATCGTGGCGAGTAATTTTCTCGCGCGCATCAATTGATGCCAGATCTACTTTATTGAGAACTTTCTCGTAATCTGTGATAACTGAATCTGCGATCGTGTGGCCTAACTTGTTTTGAGCGCGCGCGACAGCGAGCCATAACCGGCGTTCTGCAGTGATTTTCTCTTCTGGTGCGAAGATGGCGCGCATTACCTTTGATGCATAACGATCTGCAAGGACGCTCACTGGCTTATTCTCCCCCATTTAATTGCCCTTCTCGGCGACCGACGCATTTAACGCGATATCGCTGCGATAGAAAGATCCGGAAAGTTCAATTTGTGAGATCGCGCGATATGCGCGATCGCGGGCTTGTGTTAAATCTTCACCGATTCCAGTAACCGTCATAACACGTCCGCCGGTCGAGACCAAGGCATCACCGTTTTGTGATGTGCCGGCGTGAAAGATTTGCGTATCTGCGATTGTGGGAATCTTGGTTATCTCTCCATTTAATTGTGGAGAATCTGGATAACCAGGTGCGGCCAATACAACCGTCAC
>CAXNDN010000041.1:0-6759 GCA_964201295.1 Candidatus Planktophila sp.
GAACGACGTATTAACGGCCGATGCATTTAAAAAGATGATTGCACTAGGTGATCGTTGGAGCGATGGCGTTGATGCTGCGATTGCTGAATTTGGTTTGGATTGGCATTGCAATCGTCTTGGCGCGCGTGGTGAATACATCTTTAAAGGCAAGGCACCACGCACTGGCCGCGAAGCTGCTGAATCTGGCGACTTTGAACTTGAGCAATATATTCACTTGCGTTTATTAAATGATGGTTTTTTAATTACCCCATTTCACAATATGGCGTTGATGTCACCGGCAACGACTGCCGCAGATGTTGATGCGCATACTGCAGCGTTTCGCGCGATGTGCGCTGATATAATTGGGGCTTCGTAAGGCGGCCAACCAAGGGGTTCAAGTGTCAAATTATAAGAAGCAGAGTTTGGCATTTGTACTTTTATTATCTTTATTGCAATTCACACCGGTATCTGCCGCTACAAAGTCACCTGCTGGCCAGATATGTAAAAAGAAGTCAGCCACAACTACTTTTGCAAAACAAACATATACCTGCAAATTAGTTGGAAAGAAATTACTTTGGACCCTGCAGGTTAAAAAAGTTGTCCAACCTGTTCAACCAGTTCTATCTTGGGCAGAAATTGCAGCCAAGACAGCGGCAGATAAAGCGATAATCGATGCCCAAGTAGCCGCAGATAAAGCAGTTGCTGAGGCTAAAGCGATTGCCGATGCTAAAGCGATCGCAGAGAAAGAAGCGGCGGATAAAGCAGCGATCTTGGCTGCTCAGAAGCCAGCAATTGCAGGCTTGCAAATCGGCAATCTTCTTTGGAGCGAGGATTTTCTCGGGAGCACAAGCGAAAAAATAAACCCAAAGAACTGGAGCGCTAGAAATTGCCATCGCGTTCCGGTTTCAGATGGTGGAGGTGCATGTTTTGGCGTTGAATCTCAGTATTACGCACCGTCTGCGATCACACTTGATGGCAGTAAAGATGGTGCAGCAGTAATCACGACAACGCGCGTTAGTGAAACAAATAAACCAGCAGATGCCGGTATCTGTCGGGGTGACTTTGGTTGCAAATTTGTGAGTGGGCGTTTTGATACGCACAACAAAGTAAGTTTTCAATATGGTTACATTGAAGCTCGTATAAAGATGCCGGCCGGAAGTGGAAATCACCCAGCATTTTGGATGCTCGGCGACAATATTAATCAAGTTGGTTGGCCAACTACTGGTGAAATGGACATTACTGAAATTCACAGTAACGTGCCTAACGAGACCACCGCTGCAATAAATTATTCAACTTATTTTGCTCCAAATGTTTGCTGCCTCGCTAACCATAGGTATGAAGTTGCAGAACTCAATCTTGGCTCTGATGTGAGCCAGAGTTATCATCTTTACGCCCTCGCGTGGTTGCCAGATTCGATTTCTTACTATGCTGACAACAAATTAGTATATAAAATTTCGCGTAAAGACTTTGAAGCGCTACCTGGCTACTGGAGCTTTGATAAGAGCTTCTTTATAATTTTAAATAACGCCGTCAGTGAAAGCTTTAGCGGCTCTTCGGCAAACTTGCAATCATCGACGATGTCAATTGATTGGGTGCGCAGTTACCAGGTAAATGGATTTGGAGAAGTGACCATAAAGTAAAACTCCCGGCGATCAAGTCACCGGGAGTTTTACTTCTAATTAGTTATTACTTTTTCTTATATCCAGCAGGACACTTCGGATTTACCGCTGTAACCTTTTTGGTTGTCTTTCCCTTTATACAGGTGATTGTTGTGGCCTTTGCTGAAGCGTAAACATCAAAGGTAACCAGGTCCACGTCAGCGTCCTTATCTCCATATCCGGTAATTACTGGCTTAAATGTTCCGTATAAGCGGCCCATTGTTGGTGCTGCAGCATTGGGTGATGCTGGTTTGGCTTCAGTTCCTTTTGTGTCTGTGTTTTTTATAACAAAGGTAACTTCACCGGCAGTATTGGTCGTTGCTTTTAGTTGAGCACCTGGCGCCGAGTCAGATCCTGGCGCAATCTTGGTAGTGCCTGATGTCCAGTTTGCCTTTGAGCCGCTGTATTGCGCATTTACTTGCAGAGTGACTTCGGTGTTAGCCAAAGGCGCTGTTCCGTCACTTGTAACTTTATATTTTAAAGTTAGCGTTGTGCTGGCAGCAATGTATGTGTAATACGCACGAGTCTTTGCGGAGTAAAACTGCGCAATGTCACCAGTTGTATCAACGCTGTTTGCTGGTCCGTAAGCCGGAGACATTAAACGCATTGAAGGCAATAACTTGGGTGCAACAACTGTGGGTGTTGGAGTTGGTGTTGCAGTTGCAGACGGTGAAGTCGATGGTGTCGGAGTCACTGCCGCAACATCTTGAACAATATCTACGTTGATGATGTCTTTAATTAAATATGGTTCGTTGTAATCGCCCAAACCAGCAATTGTTGGCTTAAATTGGGTGTAGCGGCGATTTGCATTATCGCTAAATTGAAAAGAGCCAGATAGAACATCTGAAGCCTTGTACTTTGCACCAGAGTTCTTATTCTTAAATGTAAAGGTTGCAAATCCGTCAGCGCCAGTTGTTGCTGTTACCTGACCAGCTGCTGCATCCGACCAAGTTCCCGCCTGTGGTCCGATCTCTGTTCCGTAGGCATCCCAGGTTCCATTAGATCCGCTGTAAGGCGCGCCAACTTGGAGAATTAATTCTTTTCCAGCCCACGGGGCGGTTCCATCTTTGGTAACTAAGAATTTAAGGGTTAACTCTTTGCCTTCTGGTGAGGTTATGACTAGTGATTTAGAACCTTCGCGGTACCACTTTTGAGCAGGTATCTGTAAATCATTACTCGTGCGGTCAATGCTATTGCTGCCTGAAATGACGGGAGAAACTAGCTTTACCGTTGGGATATCTGCTGCATTAGAACTCGGGATAGCAACTAGAGAAGTCGTCGCCACCAAGAAGGCGAAAGCGCCTATTTTGAACTTATTTACTCCACTATATTTTTTCATTTCCATCCCTTTCGTTCCTATTTTCTAGTTAATTTTCCAACGCCATTTACTGAGTAATACCTGATGTAATCAACTTTGAACTCTGCCTGGTTCAGTTCTGGATCGATCTCTTCACCGGCGTATGTGCCACCGACAGCTAAATTCAAGATAAGGAAGAACGGTTGGTTATAGACCCACCCACGAGCGCCGGTATCTGCTGATGAGTAAGTACCTGTCACGCGACCATCGACGATAAAATCGATTGAATTCTTTCTCCACTCAATTGCGTACGTGTGATAGTCATCAGATAACGGTGCAAAACTTAAATAGGCAGCTCCAAGTCCGGATCCGGGTGGAGTATTTGGTCCGTGTAGCGCTGAAGTTGTCCGATCGGAAATATCACCACGGAATTCCATGATGTCTATCTCTCCGCAGTCAGGCCAACGTCCACCTTCAAGCAAATCTCCGCCGAGCATCCAAAATGCTGGCCAGGTTCCAACACCGGTGGGCATTTTCATCCGCGCTTCTACGCGACCATATTGAAAACTTAATTTTTTAGCCGTTTTTATCCGTGCACTAGTAAATTGGCACTCCCAGCAGCGATCAAGAATTGCTTCAGTACCCGGTTCGGTACCTACCTGATCCAAAGATGCAGTCGAAATTCTTCTAGCTGTAAAAACTAATTTGCCATCACCATCGGTTGCGATATTAGAAGTCTTATCGGTGTAGTACTGACGTTCAGAATTTCCCCAGCCTCCACCACCAATATCGTGAGCCCAATTTTTCGAGGAAGGCTTTGTTCCTTTTTTAGAATTGAACTCTTCTGACCAGAGAAGTTTCAGATTCTTCTTAGCTGCCGCATCGGCGCTGGGATTTACAATCAAAGAAAGAGCCAGGACAGCGGCCAGGGCGAGACTGGATTGGCGCAGAGCGCCTGTTTTGCCCATCATCATCGCCTCCAATCGTTATCAAACTTTAATTAAATATCGCCCCTCGGGTGTACTCAAAGGGTGCTTATATAGTACTCTGAAACCGCTTTCACGGAAATAGTAGAACCCTGCCATTGCCCTGATTTTTACTTTATAACGTTTATTTATCCGCACGACAAATGAAAGGCTCAACAAATGAACAAGTTGGCTAAATCAAAAGTTCTTCTCACTGCGCTTTTGGGTGCATCTCTCACTGCTGGACTTATGGCGGCACCCGCTAAAGGAGTTGAGACGATCAACCTAACAATTTGGACATTCGGCCAAGTTATTCAGCCGGGCCTACAACGCGAATATCAAAAACTTCATCCTGAAATTAAAATTAATCCAATCAAGAATGACGTCGATCCGCTTCATCAAAAAACTACGCTCTCCTGCCAAACAAAATCAGGACCTGCTGACATTATCGCCTTTGAGGTTCCTTACTCAGGCTACTGGCGCACCGGAAATCGTCCATCTTGCTTCCAAGACCTTCGCGAAATGAAAACCTCTGATACCAACGTTGCATCAGGAATTGCAGCAGGCCTATCAGCCAATGACATTAAAAGTAATTATCTTCCTTGGCGCTGGGAACAAGGCGTCGCATTTAATGACAGAGTTATTGGAATTCCAACAGATGTCGGCGGATTGCAAGTTGCATACCGCACAGACCTCTTTAAGAAAGCTGGCTTGCCAACAGACCGTGTAGCAGTTGGAAAGCTATGGCCAACTTGGGAAAAGTTTATTCAAGTTGGAAAAAGTTATGTCGCAAAGTTAACCCCTGCTGAGCAGAAATCAGGAAAGCGTTTTATTGACGATGCTGGTTCAATTTATGCGGCAGTTATGAACCAAGGTACTTCTAAGTACTACCAAGCAGATGGAACCGATGCTGGAAAATTGGTATACAAGACCAACCCACAAATTAAAAAAGCATGGAATACAACAGTTGCCGCACTAGATGCTGGTATCGGCGCCCGCCTTGGTCAATTTTCAACCGATTGGAATGTTGGTATGAGCAAGGGTGCAATGGCCACTATTTTGGCGCCGGCCTGGATGCTTGATTACATTAAACAACAGGCGCCGGATACCAAAGGTAAGTGGGATATTGCAGATTTGCCTGTTGGTGGCGGAAACCAGGGTGGTACTGAACTCACGATTCCGGCTTACTCCAAGAATAAGCAAGCCGCTTATGACTTTTTAAATTGGTATTTAGCCCCAGCACAGCAACTTAAAGTATTTAAAACTTATGGGCTATTCCCATCAACATCAGTCCTATACGACGATGCTGCACTTCTTGATTACAAAGATCCGTTCTTCAACAATGCACCGGTAGGCCAGATTTACACAAAGGGTGTTCTCAAGTTGAAGCCAATATTTGAGGGCGAATTGCAACGCGCAATCGACCAAAAATTTGGTTCAGGTCTCGGACGTGTCGCTACTAAAAAAGAGACCTCACTAAAATCCTATGCAAATGTAATTTCAGATATAGACAAACTGCTTAAGAATTAACGAGCACTTTAAATGTCTTTGATAAAGGTAGGTAAGGGGCGCGGTAAAGCGTCCCTTACTCCTTGGAAAAAACAGGAGCGAAAGCCAACTCCGGGAGTTCCTTCCCTTAACGGTAAATGGGGTTACGCGGCGATTTCACCATTTTTCCTAATTTTCTTTGTCTTTGGTGTTGCACCTGTTATTTACTCCGTTTACATCGCATTTTTTAAATGGGATCCGCTTGGTGAATCTGAGTTCAACGGGCTAAATAATTTTATATTCTTACTTCAAGATTCTGATTTTTGGTTAGCTCTCCGAAATACCTTTAGCATTTGGGCGCTCTCCACATTCCCACAAATAATTATGGCAATTAGCCTCGCTGCGATCTTGCGAAATAGACGGCTAAAAGGAAAGTCATTTTGGCGAACAATATTTCTTGTCCCTAACATCACTTCAGTAATTGCAATTACCATTGTTTTCCAACAACTCTTCGGGCGTGAATACGGAATCATTAATGGGCTTTTAGGTCTAATTCCTGGGGTAGAGAACATTGATTTTCTTGAGGGCGTGATTCCTAGCCATATACAGATCGCAACCATGATTACCTGGCGCTGGGTCGGCTATAACACCTTAATTTTCTTGGCATCGATGTTGGCGATCCCGGATGAGCTCTACGAATCGGCTTCTTGTGATGGGGCCACAAAGTGGCAGCAGTTTATTTATGTGACTCTGCCATCGCTGAAAAATACTATTACCTTCGTGCTCATCGTCGGAACTATCGGCGGATTGCAGGTATTTGCTGAGCCTCAACAACTCGCTGCTGACGGCGGTTCCAGTAAGCAGTTCTTAACCTTGACACTCTTCCTTTATAACCAGGCATTTCTAAATAATAAGTACGGCTACGCGGCAGCTATCGGAATCGCGATCACTGTAATCGTTCTCATCATCTCTGCGATTAATTTCTTTATAACCCGCAAGATCTCTGGTGAGGGAACTTCATGAAGCGTCATATACCGAAGTGGCAGAAAACACCGAAGCGACATTATTTAGTACTTGCGCTAATGACCTTTTTATCAATCTTCCCTTTCTATTGGATGTTCGTCGTTGCTTCAAATACAAATGCCGAGATTTCTAAGTCCCCCCCATCGTTAGTCCCAGGCCCACGCTTCTTTGAAGTCGCTCAAAAAGTACTTACCGCTGAAGGTGTCTATTTTGTGCAGGCCTTCACCAATACTTTTGTTGTAGGAATTGCGATCGCGGTCGCCCAAGTTATTTTCTCGGCGATTGCAGGTTTTGCTTTTGCAAAGTTGGATTTCAAAGGACGTCGATTCGCAGTTCTATTTGTAGTTGC
>CAXNDN010000042.1:0-6758 GCA_964201295.1 Candidatus Planktophila sp.
CAGGCAGTTTCGAAAGCATGTGCCAAGAAAGATAGGGCGAAGATGCCCATCGCTGAATAGACAAAGTAATTAGAGATATAAGCCCAAGTAATCTGCATCTACATCTCCTTTTTCAAGTGCGTAACAAAGCGTTCAATTTCTGCTTCTAACCCAGGTGCACCATTCTTAGCCAGGCCAGCAACTTCTACAACTCCAGATGATGTGATCCTTATCCAAATGCGGCGGCGCCTGCCAAAGAGCGAGGCGAGTAAGCCGAGAATCGCAGCGATTGCACCGTACAAGGCATAACTCTTGCCCGGATCATCGACCACTTGCAGGTTTATCCAAGGTACAAAAGTTTCAAATTTTATTGAGCCTTGCGGATATGCATAACTCTCGCCCGGCTTTAGAGATTCAAGGGCGATTCGCTTCATCTTTGAGGTATCAATGCGATAGACAGATTGGGGAATTCCGGAATCTAAACCGAGATCGCCTTCCCAAATCGAGAAGAGCAGCTTTGGATCTAGCGCTTCTGGGAACACTGAAATTCCACCCTCGCCACCTTCGCGCGCAAATGTTGGGTAGAAGCTGGCTACGAAACCAATTTGCGGATCAGCATCCGGAACTTTTATCGATCCGATAGAGCTCAAGTTGCCATCTTGGGGCAGGAATGGAATAGGGCCTTGTAAAGCAACTTGGCCAGTTGAGTCACGCACTGTGACTATCGGTGAGTAACCATTGGCCTGAAGGTAAACGCGTGTATTTCCAAAGGTAAGTGGACTATTCACCTTGAGGGATTCAATGGTGAATGTAGTTTCACCTGGATTAGTAACTCGGACTGTTGCGGTGTAATCCTGAGCAGCATTGGTTACTGGATCATATTTAGCGACGAAATCAATCACTTCAATTATAAATGGTTGCAGTGAATCTGCTTTGACTAGCTTTCCGAATGAGAGATTGTCATATGAAGTTGGAAGGCTAATAAAGCGCTCACCTTTATTTATAATTGCTTCGCCGCGCATGCCAAATAAGGAACCAACGCTGACTCCAATTAAAATTAGAATAAGTGAGAGATGGAAGAGTAAATTGCCGGTCTCGCGCAAGTAACCTTTCTCGGCAGAGATACTTCCTTCTGCCTTGCGCACCCGAAAACGCTCTTTCTTTAACCAGTTCTGTGCCTTGGTGAGTTCTGTTCCATCACCGGCAAATTGTTGGAAAGATTCCATTCGCGATAAATTTCGTGGAGTCATCGGTGGCAAGGCGCGCATCGCCTGGAAATGTTCAAAAGTTCGTGGCAGCACACAACCGATTAGTGAGATAAAGAGCAAGATATATATCGCGCTAAACCAAGGTGATGAATAAACTGTAAATCCTGAGAATCTTTCTATCCAGCGCGCTAGTTCTGGGGTGTCAATATAGTACTGACGTACCGCCATTGGATTCTGAGATCTTTGAGGAATAAATGATCCGGGGATCGCAGCCACTCCCAGCATCATCAAGAGAATTAGCGCGGTGCGCATACTTGTTAGTTGGCGCCACATAAAGCGGAATAAGCCAGTGGCACCTAATTCGGGCAGTGTTGTTTCGGTCGTCATCAAATCACCGGAGCAAAATCAGTGATAAGTGAGCGCAGTGAGATCATCCAATCTGTCCAAAGTCCAAACACTTGCGCGATGCCAATCAAGACTAAGAACACTCCACCTATTTTGGAAATTAAATCTCCACGCTTAGTCAAGAACCGTCGTAGTCGAGCCGATTTATCTAGATAAAGTCCTGATGCGATAAATGGTGCACCAAGTCCGATGCAATATCCAAATGAAAGAATTGCACCACGCGCCGCACTTGATTCTTGAAATGCCAAAGTCTGCACAGTTGCAAGCGCGGGCCCGATGCAAGGTGTCCAACCAACTCCAAATAAGAAGCCGAGCAAAGGCGCACCGATTATTCCACCATTTGTTGCGACCTTGGGTGAGAACGTGCGCATCATGGGAAAGCGACCCATAAAGATAAGGCCAAGCAAAATTGTTATAACTCCCAAAATACGTGTGATGGTCTCATCGTTAGTTGCGATACGAGATCCAATACCTCCAAATAGCGCACCGTAAGAGATAAAGAGAACGCTAAAGCCAAGTACAAAGAGCAGGGAGCCAAGAAAAACTCGGCCTTTAGATTTAGAGTAACCAGCGGCAAAAGATAAATAACCAGGTACTAAAGGCAGTACGCAAGGTGAAATGAATGAGATTAGACCAGCAAGTACCGCAATCGGAAAAGCAACGAGTAAGAATCCACCGAGTAACTGTTCTACGAAGAAGTCAATCATTCTGCTTCAAGCTTTCGAATCAAATTACTTAATGAGGTAAGAGTTACTTCCCCCGAAATACGCGCCGCCACATTGCCGCTCTTATCAATTAATACCGTTGAAGGAATGGCGTTGGCCGGCAAAGTGCCCTTAAATCCAGTTAAAAGTGAGTCATCTATGAAGGTTGGATATGGGATCGCGAACCTACGAGCAAATGCCTCTGCTGTGGCGGGATTATCACGGGTCAATATCCCCATAAATTGCACCTCAGGATATTGCTTGGAAAGCTCAATCAAGGTTGGAATTTCGGCTCGGCAAGGTGAGCACCAAGATGCCCAGACATTTACAACTGCGACTTGACCAGGGTTAAAAGTAAAAGTCTTTCCAGTAAGCGTCATTCCTGATAAAGCGGGCGCTGGTTTTCGCTTTGAAATTTCAATCTTGGTTACCGCCCCGCTGCCTTCAATAAAACTTTCTTCAGGGGCTGAACTCCCGCCACCGCAGGCAGTTAGCGAAATTGCAGAGAAAAGCGTAAGCACGATTAAAGAGATTGGCTTACGCATATATCCATTATTTCTTTGGAGGTAGTAAATGTGCAGCAGGTTCAGAATAAGTAAGTCCAGATATCACGCCATCATCATCGAAGTGAACGCTTGTGACCGATGCCAGCGTGCACTCGCGCTTGCGCGGATCGTGCAACATTGATCGCCCCTCAATTGCACTTCTAGTAATCCAAATTGGTAATTGATGTGAAACCACAATTGCATCTTTGCCGTTAGCTGCTTTGTTGGCGGCGAAGATCGCAGCGAGCATGCGGTTGATTTGTTGGTCATACGGCTCACCCCACGATGGCTTCCAAGGGTTATATAAATGGCGCCACGAACCTGGATGCTTCAGTATTCCATTTCCAAC
Organism: Candidatus Planktophila sp.; assembly: GCA_964201295.1. Classification (GTDB taxonomy): domain Bacteria; phylum Actinomycetota; class Actinomycetes; order Nanopelagicales; family Nanopelagicaceae; genus Planktophila. The sequence continues at coordinate 3,191 of CAXNDN010000042.1, forward strand.
TTCAAAGCTCTTGCCTTCAAATATATTTGCCGCCTCTATTAAGCGGTCATCAGTTGTAATTGCAATTCCATGCGCTTTCGCAATTGGTGCTGCGGTCTCTTGGGCTCTTTGCAAGGGTGACACGTGAAGTGCACCTAAATCAATTGACTTAGACCATTGGCCCAATACTTCTGCCATTTCTTGTCCACGGCTAGATAAACGCCAGCCCGGTTGTCTTCCGTAGAGAATTTTCTGTGGATTCTCGACTTCGCCGTGGCGCATTACATGGACTGTTGAACTCATAGCGCTAAGCATAAAGCGTCTTACGGCAGGGCAATATCCCGCTGAATCGCTAGGGTAGTGACATGCCACTCACACCGCAGCGCGCGGCTTTCTTCGATGTCGATAACACCTTGGTGCGAGGCTCAACTATCTACTTCCTTGGCCGGGGCATGTACCAACGTGGCTTCTTTACAAAATCGGATATTTCACGATTTGTATTAGCAAACCTGAGATTTCGCTTAACAGGAACTGAAAAGCAAGATGAGATAAATCGTTTTCAGAAATCAGCGCAAGATTTTATCGGTGGGCACAATGTCACTGAAATTAACGCAGTTGCCCAAGAAATTTATGATGAGTATGTATCTCCCGCTTTATGGGAAGGAACAATTGAAATTGCCCAACGACATCTAAATGATGGAGTTGAAGTTTGGCTGGTGACTGCTGCACCTGAAGATATGGCGACGTTAATTGCTGAACGGTTAGGATTTACAGGAGCACTTGGCAGTAAAGCTGCAATTGAAGATGGTCATTACACCGGTGCTATGAATGGGCCTCTTTTACACGGCCGCGAGAAAGCTACTGCGATACAACAGCTGGCCAAAGAGAAGGGGTTTGATTTGGCAACTTGTTTTGGATATTCAGATAGCCATAATGACTTACCTCTTCTGCTAACTGTCGGAAATCCATCTGCAATAAATCCTGATGCAAAGTTGCGGATTCGCGCCCTGCAAGAGCGCTGGCCAATTCACGACTACCGTCGGATGAGATTTCTAAACCGCTTACTGGGGCCATTGGTCTCACGCATCGCGTGGTTAGGCACCAGGCTTACCCCACGCCGTAACTCCCGCTGAGTTAAAAAGCCAATTCGCGCTCTAACCTCACTTGCCAGTAATGTAGGCAAGTTATGGAAACGCGCTCCTTTGCAGATTACTTACGTACCTTGGATGACGCTGCCCTTATTTCACTCTTTTCTTATCGGCCAGATCTAGTAACCCCAGTACCACCTGATATTGCATCGCTGGCAGTTCGTGCGACATCTGCGCCAAGTCTGGCGCGGGTGATTGATTCGCTAAATGCCTGGCAATATCAAGTCTTAGAAGCTTGCGCCGTTGTTGCTGAACCATTTAACGAAAAGAGCGTTACCGCACTTACAGATAAGGCGGCGCTCTTTCTTATTCCAGGGCTAATCGAACGCGGGCTGATTTACACAGGAAAAGATGGGCTTTACCTACCGACTACAGTGCGCGAAGTTCTTGGCAGTGATATCGCCGGAGTTGGTCCACAATCTATGGCGAAATTAGATTTAAAGAAGTTAGAGCAAGCACCGCCTGCGGCAAAGAAAGCACTTGATGCCATGGTGTGGGGACCGCCACGAGGCACGGTCGCAGATATTAAGAAACCTGGCGCTGGAGTTGCTTGGCTATTAGAAAATAACTTTTTAGTAGTGGCAAACTCTCACACAGTTTTAATGCCCCGCGAAGTTGCAATTGCTTTGCGCGGCGGCAAATTACATAAAGAACTTTTTATTCAAGAACCAGAACTTGCGGGTGATAAACGAGATAGTAAGAGCGTTCAACTTGCAGCGATTGCAAATGTTTCAACCTTCTTGCGTTGGACTGAAGAAATCCTAAATTTCTGGGCCCAAGAGCCAGCTGATGCGCTTCGTTCGGGCGGATTAGGTGTGCGGGAGCTAAAGATAATTTCACACCACCTCGGAGTTGATTCCAACTGTGCTGCCTTTGTTGCAGAACTTGCTTACTTAGCCGGACTCTTAACTATTGATGCCGACGATCGAATTCTTCCCACCAGTCAATTTGATATCTGGTTGACTCAGAGTCCATCTGCACGCTGGCAATTACTTGTTTCGCAATGGCTGATTACTTCACGTATGAGCGGTTTAGTCGGCAGAGAAGAATCGAAGAACGTTGCCCCACTGGGCCCAGAACTAGATCGCGTAGCCGCTGCACCAATTCGTAAATTAACGCTGCGCTTGCTGCAAGAAAGCCAAGGTTCAGCACCAAAAATTGAGTCTCTGCTATTGCTAGCACAATGGAATTCACCAGCAAAGCGAAGTGGCGGCATACCAAGTGACTACATAATTTGGAACTTACGTGAAGCAGAATGGCTCGGCATAACTGGGCAAGGCGCAATTTCAAAGTATGGAATCGGGCTGCTATCCGGTGCAGATCTAGATGAAATCAACGAAGATCTTCCGAAACCAGTTGATCACATTCTTATTCAGAGCGATCACACCGCAATTGCACCAGGCCCACTTGAGCACGAGATCGCACAAGAGTTAGCAATTCTTGCTGAAATCGAAAGTCGCGGTGGTGCAACTGTCTATCGCTTTAGCGAAGCAACTATTCGCCGTGGTTTAGATCACGGTCGTACTGGGGATGAGATAAAGGCATTCTTAAAGAAAACTTCTAAAACGGCAATGCCACAGCCGCTGGAATATTTAATTGCCGATGTCGCAAAGAAACATGGAAAATTGCGAGTAGGTAATACCGCAGCATTTATTAGATGTGAAGATCCGGCTTTGATCGCACAAATTATTAGCGATAAACGTTTAGAGATGTTATCGCTACGACAGATATCTCCTGAAGTTTTAATCTGCCAACACGATGCCGCCGATGCAATGTCTATTTTGCGCAGCTTTGGATATTTACCAGCTGGAGAAGATTCGCAAGGAGCGCTACTTAGCGGTCCAAGAATTCAACGCGCTAAAGGTAAAGCCCGACCACCAAGAATCATTGGTGAGTTCGATCGTCCTGATGAGTTGCAGTTAGAAGCAGCGCTGCGCGCACTTCGCACTGGAGAAAAATCTAGCCATCGCCAAAGTACCTTGCGCAATATCGCAAGCAATGCACTGGGTTCACTTCCGCGCACAACCGCCAATGAAACTTTAGATATTTTGGCTGATTATCTGCAAAACCAGCCGGCAACATCACTTTCGATTGGTTACGCAGATAACAATGGTCTAGTTTCACATCGCATTATTGATCCCTTAAAACTCTCTGCCGGTTCGCTATTCGCGCGCGATCATGCCACTGGTGAGGTTCAAACCTTTAGAATTGCACGCATAACTGGGGTGGCGGCGATATGACGAGCGCGAATGAGGATAAATACGGCAGACTTGACCCTATGTTGGCTGCGATTGAAGCTTTGGTGCGATGTGAATCGCCAACTGAAGATATCGCCGCTTGCCAGAACGTAGTTCGATTAGCCAGCGATATTGCAACTCGCGTTCTTGGAACACCGGCACAAATTAAAGAGATTAAGGGACGCCCCGTATTTTGGTGGGGCG
>CAXNDN010000043.1:0-6739 GCA_964201295.1 Candidatus Planktophila sp.
GAATTGTGTCCGCTCTGTCCAACGAAGGGTGAACTTCTAACAGAAATTCCTGATTCAAATTACGAAGTTGTTGTCTTTGATAATCGTTCACCTTCGCTGCGCCGCCCCGATGGTGATTGGGCAATTCCAGATATGGTCGGGACTGAAACCGATCCCGGTTCTGCTGCGGGCAAATGTGAAGTTATAACTTTTACCGATAGCCACGGCGGATCATTCGCAGAACTTACAAGTCAGAGAGTCCGTGTCTTACTAGAAGCTTGGAAAGATCGTGTACACGAACTATCGCAAGAGCCGTATATCCATCACATTGCACCATTTGAAAATCGCGGCGAAGAAGTTGGAGTAACACTTTCTCATCCACACAGCCAAATCTACGCATATCCATACCTGCCGCCACGCGTACAGAAGATGCTAGCGGTTGCGCAATTGCACTTCGAAAATACTGGCCGCGTCTTGTTCGATGATGTTGTCGCGCGCGAGTTGAAAGATGGCGACCGCATCATCGCTAAGAATGCTTATTGGGTGGCATTTGTTCCATATGCTGCGCGCTATCCCTTTGAAATTCACCTGGCACCGCTGCAACCAGTTGCTGATCTGGCCGGACTCTCCCCCGAGCAATCTGATGCCTTTCCAGAAATTTCACTTGAAGTTATGCGCCGACTCGATGGGGTATTTGGAATTGAAATGGCTTACATCGCTACTTGGCACCAAGCGCCAGTACGTGAAGGACGTGATTTACTGCGGCTACATTGGCAGATAACCAGCGTGCGTCGCGCTCCAGGAAAGTTAAAGTATCTGGCAGGAAGCGAATCTGCGATGGGCGCATTTATTATGGATTTAAAACCTGAGCAATCTGCCGGACAATTACGAGATGTGGTTATTCCACCGCTGTAACAGAGATAACTTCAACGCCGCCGATAGATCCCAGAACTTCTAATAGATCTGTTGGGTCAGATCCGGGCACCGCAACAGTTACATCATCAAAACCGCGACCGTCCTCAGATTTGATAACTTCTAAACCTCTAATGTCACAGCCGGCTGCGCCAATCGCTGAGGCCAATAGGCCAAGCGCACCTGGTCGATCAGGTAGCGAGATTTGTAAACGAAAGAGCGCCATAGGCAAAGGTTACCTTGTCAGATGCAACAAAGACATTTGTGTCCTAGCGTCATTCGTCAATTAAATTGCGGGTGCTGAGCCGAGTGTGACCTTGTAGCTCTTGCTCGAACCATCGGGCAGAGTTAGGACAACGGTAATAACGGTTCCTGGTGCATATGAGCGGATTTTGACTATCGCAGCATCGCGATTTGCAATCTTCACTCCATCAATCGACGTAATGATTGATCCAACAACTATTCCCGCTTTTTGTGCACCTTCTCCTGGACTCAATTCAGCAATCTTGGCTTGATTATCAGTTGATGTGCTTGCGAAAATAACTCCCAATACTGGACGGGTTGACTTACCGGTTGCAATAATTTCATCGATAACTCGTTTTGCCTCATTGATAGGAATAGAGAAACCCAGCCCGATACTTCCGCTTGTGCCGCCAGAAGTTAAGGTTGCAATTGCTGAGTTAACCCCAATAATTTGACCTTGCGAGTCAACAAGTGCACCTCCAGAATTTCCGGGGTTAATCGCTGCATCAGTTTGAATTGCATTTACATAAGATGTTGAATCTGTTGTGCCAGTAGTCACTGGTCGATTTAGCGCCGAAATAATTCCTTGGGTTACTGTGTTGGCCAGCCCAAGTGGCGAACCGATTGCAAGTACTTCATCACCAACGCTAACTTTAGAGGAGTCACCAATCGAAATAACTGGCAGGTTTCCTTTTTTAACGGATAGAACCGCGATGTCATACCCACGATCGCGTCCAACAATTGTGGCTGGAATTTCTGATCCATCAGCGAATTCAACATTTATTGTGCCAGTTGTGGCTGCGCTTTCAATTACGTGGTTATTGGTAATAATGTAGCTTGCGGTTGAGTCGGTCTTATAAATAGAGCCAGAACCGGTTCCACTTCCAGCAGTTGATTTTACGGAGATTGAGACAACCGATGGAGTCACAAGTGCTGAGATAGATTTAGCATTTATCGAATTACCGCCGATTTCAATAGCAGTTTTATTCTTTGCACAAACCCCTGCTTTAGCCAGCGTCAGTGCCTGAGTGCGGTTATCGGCACAAACCACAACACTGCTCGCGACCGTATTGGTTGCAGCGGTTGCTACCGAGCCAGCGATGATCGCCCCGAAAACAAAGGCAGTCGTGACTTTAAGTGGGGTCTGATTAATTCTCATTGTTTGATCATCCCTTTAATTGCTTAGAGTTTCCTGTGAACTGATTGTAAATTTTATTACGGTTCTACGATCCAGGCACCTTCTGTGGCGACTTTAATCTTGGCCAGGGGTTGATTAGTTGGCCCAGTTACTACCTTCGCATCGCTAAAGGGATCAAAGACTGCACCGTGGCAGCCACATTGCAGTTTTTTTGAGGCAGAATCAAATGCAACTGTGCACCCTTGATGGGTGCAGACCGCTGAGTAAGCAAATACGCCAGTTTTGGTGCGAAAGAGAACTGCTGGAGTTCCAGCTTTAGATATAAAGTTATGGGTTGCCCCAACCTTGATGGTGGCGCCTTCAATAATTTTCTTGCTACCTGCTTCCGCTCCAGCGCTGGTTGTTGCTGACGTCGTCCTTGAAAGTAGTTTTCCAACTACCCCACCCACAACTGCGATGGCGACGACAGTTGAAACTCTTATGAACCCCCGTCGATCAACTGATACTTTGCTATTGCGGCGAGATCCATATAAAAATAGAAAATAGGTAAGCCATAAAATCGTGTAAGCAGAGTTGCTAGCTAAGAAATAAGGTTTAACGTGCCAACTGCTAGCTAGCCATAAAGTCAGCGACATCGCAAAACCACCAAAGGCAGCCCAAGTCGGTGCGATCCAAAGCAAGGTTGCTACACCAATTGCGAACTCAGCCAACGCTACAAAGATGCCAATTTGTGTGGCATTTTCTAAGACGCTATCGATCGCAAAGCCAATTGGTGAATTCGTGGCGAAGGCAGAAAGTTGTGTCCCAATAAAAGTGGGTGAACCTGAAGTTAGAAAGCCCGGGTCGCTCGCCTTATCCCAACCCGCATAAATCCAGGTGAAACCAAGCCAAGCCCGCAAGAGACGCAGCGGCCAGAGTTGATTTCGCCAAGAAGTTTTTAAATTCATGTGCAAAAAGTAACCTCTTTGGCTCTAAAAATGGAGCTGCCCCACCTGGCCTCGATCCAGGGACATCCGAATTAACAGTTCGGCGCTCTACCAACTGAGCTATGGGGCAATACTGATTAACTTATCGTGCAGGCGCACACTCTAGCGCACGAGACGCTTGGGGTCGAAATCGATTTCGGTCTAAATCGAGCGAAGCGCTAGGTCGTGTAGCCCACGACGGGTGGTTTCAAGGGCGACCAGAGCGGCAAATGCTGTGTTGTACTCCTGTTCATTTTCAACTGGATTAAGTCGCTGCAGCGAAGATTTCAATTCGGCGATAGCTCGCGAAATTGCAACTTCTCGAAGTCTTGCGACAATACTTTCAACATAGTGACCGGTCACCTCGCCATCGGCGCGGATTGGTTCAACATTTAACTCTGTAAAGAGTGAACGCATATTTTCATCATCTATATTTGAAATTTCAACCGAACTCTGTTCTGGCAGAGCGGTAATAATCAAAGCTAATTGGCCATAGGCAGGATGGGTAAATGCGTCACTTTCGATCTTGCTCCAATTTGAAATCAAAGTCGGCATTTGCAGGCGAGCTTTTAATACTTCGCGCTCGAGAATAAGTCGTGGCTCTTGTGGATTAGGGCGCCATTGAACGCTGGCAACTGGCTCATCTGATGGCGCAGCGTTATTACTTTGTGGGCGCGATTTTAAACCTTGATTAACTGCGGCAGTCACCAACTCAACTTCAACACCTAACCAACCGGCAAGTAAGCGACCGTACTCCGGACGCAGAGATTTATCACGAATTTGTGCAACAAGTGGGGCAGTTGCATTTAGCGCGTTAACGCGACCTTCAGCGCTATCTAATTTATGAAGTCGGAGTTCGGAACGAATAGCAAATTCAAATAATGGAACGCGCTTTGCAATTAAATCGCGGAGCGCAAGATCACCCTTTTGCTGACGCAAATCGCAAGGATCCAACCCATCTGGCTCAACTGCAACAAAGGTTTGTGTCACAAATTTTTGATCTTCGCTAAATGCGCGTAGCGCTGCTTTCTGTCCCGCAGCATCGCCATCAAAGGTAAAGATAACTTCACCGCGGAAAGCATCATCATCCATTAAAAGTCGACGAATAATTCGAATATGGTCTGCCCCGAAAGCGGTTCCGCAAGTTGCAACTGCAGTTGTAATCCCCGCAAGCTGCGCCGCCATCACATCTGTATAGCCTTCAACAATGACAACTTGGCGCTTCTTGGCGATCTCTTTCTTAGCCATATCAAGTCCATATAGAACCTGGCTCTTCTTATAAATTGGGGTCTCAGAAGTATTTAAATACTTAGGGCCTTGATCTTCTTCATCACTTGCTAATTTACGTGCACCAAAACCAACGACATCACCAGATATATCGCGGATCGGCCAGGTAAGACGGTTCCGGAATTTATCAATCGGTCCGCGCTGTCCCATCTTGGAAAGTCCAGCAGTTTCAAGTGCATCAATGGTGAAACCCTCAGCACGTAAGAATTTGGTCAGACCATCCCATTCATCTGGTGCATAACCAACGCCGAAAGTTTCGCATGCTGTTTTATCGAAGCCGCGCTTAGTCATTAATTCGCGAGCGTGGGCTGCAGTTGGTGAGGTATTTAACTGATCTTGGTAAAACTTGGCGGCTAGCGCATTTGCGGCAATCAAACGAGAGCGATTGCCAGCTGGTGCCGGTGTAAAATTACCCTCTTCGTATCTAAGTTGGTAACCAATGCGATCTGCCAGACGCTCAATCGTTTCGGTAAAACTTAAGTGATCCATCTTCATTACAAATGAGATGACATCGCCACTTGTTTGGCAGCCAAAGCAATGGAAGAAACCTTTACTTGGGGTTACGTGAAATGATGGTGATTTCTCATCGTGAAAAGGGCAGAGCCCCTTCTTCTGTCCGCCGCCGGCTGACTTGAGTTGAACATAGTCAGCGACAACTTCATCTATAGGAGCGCGTTCGCGGATGTATGTAACATCCTCTTCTTTAATCCGTCCGCTCATGAGCCAATGCTATCTGAGCGCGCTCAGGCGAGCATGTAAGGCATATGCGCCTGGATCAGTCAGGCTGGCGATCTGATCAATAACGATGCGCATCCGCTCGGTATCGTTTGTCGCAACCGCCCAATCTTTAGCGAAGATGGAATCTAAATTTGTGTCCGCGTGTTTATGGAGCATCTCAACTAACTCCTTAATTAATAGTTGCTGTTTGGCGTAACGCTCTTGCGATGCCGCAGCATTTATTAAGTAATGGCCAGCGATCGCCTTTAGGAAATCGACTTCCACCTGTTGTTCACGCGGAATAACTAAATCAGCAGAATACCTCGCAAGTGGTCCATCACCATGAACTTTACGAGTTTCTAACTCTGCCGCCAATACAAAGCGCCCGATCAATTGAGATGTCGAGTCTTTTAGCCTGGCTAACGATCTATGCGTTCCATCGTAATAACGTGGCCAGCAAGAGAGAGTTTGTAGCCGCTCTAGTGCGCCGGCTGCTTCCATTTTCGTTGCAGTTGAACCGTATCCGGATTGCATTTCACTGTGCAAAATGTCGAAATCGCGTTCGAAGTTTTCTACCTTGACCTGGCCCACAAAGATGGCATCTTCTAAATCGTGAACTGAATATGCACAATCATCGGACCAATCCATAATCTGAGCTTCTATACATTTGCGATCAGCAGGTGCGCCTTGGCGTACCCAATTAAAGATCTCAACATCATCATCATAGACGCCAAACTTTCTTGGATTGATCGCGCGCGGCCAAGGATATTTAGTTCCCGCATCGAGGGATGCGCGAGTTAAATTCAAGCCAACGCTCTTCCCATCTTTATCTACGGTCTTTGCTTCAATTCGGGTTAATAAGCGAAAGCTCTGTGCATTTCCTTCAAAGCCGCCAAATTCTTTGGCAACTTCAGCCAAAGCTTCTTCACCGTTATGGCCAAAAGGTGGATGGCCTAAATCGTGTGACAAGCAGGCTGTTTCAAGTAGATCGGGATCTGCACCTAGTGACTCACCAAGTTCACGACCAATTTGCGCACATTCCAATGAATGTGAAAGTCGGGTTCGTTGAAAATCATTCTCCCAAGGAACCGCTACTTGAGTCTTTGCAGCTAAACGACGAAGCGCTGCCGAGTGAATTACACGCGCACGATCTCGCATAAATTCGGTACGCCCTGCACGTTTGGCAGGTTCAAATAGGAAGCGTTCTTGATCTGCTTCACTGTAATTTTTCGCCCCGCTCATAGCCCTACCCTAAATGATCGCTGATATGAATGCCGCGGCGACCTAGGCTCACATAAGACAGATAAGCGCCAGTTTCTCGAATTAAATAGCGCTTTCCAGAATTATCTAAGGAGTTCGGCCCTGTCTGGACAGGTGAACAAGTTGCGACAACGCCTAAATCATTAGCCATCGTCATTGCGCGACGACAGTGAAATGGGTCGGTAACAATAATTACATCTTTCATTTTCTTTAACTTCATGAACTTTACATAGTTTTC
>CAXNDN010000044.1:0-6589 GCA_964201295.1 Candidatus Planktophila sp.
CGTCATTATGGCGATTATTTATTACTACGTAGGCGGTGAGCCAGTCGGTATCACCGGAATGATCTTGGCTGCGTGCTTGGCCGGCATGGTTGGTTTCTATATCTGGTTTACTGCAAAGCGAATCGGGCATGATCTTCCCGAGGATCGCCCAACAGCTGAAATTGCTGAGGGCGCAGGGGAGTTAGGTTTCTATAGCCCTCATTCATGGTGGCCACTTCCGGTTGCGCTAAGTGCGATGGCTATGGGTCTCTCATTAGTTATCGGTTGGTGGTTAACTCTTATCTCACTGGGCGCTCTAGTAATTAGCATTATCGGTTTTGTTACCGAGTACGAGAAGCCGCTACCTGATAACGCTTCTCACTAGCCTTATTTTTCTCTAAATTAGCGCAATGGATAAAGTAAGAGCTGAAATTCTCAACTTTGATTCACCGCTAATCGCAGCTGCTCGTATCGTCATTGACGCACCCGCCCAACAGATCTTTGATCTGATCGCCGACCCCCGGTGCCACCCGCTCTTTGATGGTTCAGGGACGCTGCAGGGGAGTATCTCGGGACCGTTACGTCTTCACCTAGGTGCTAAATTCGGGATGGCTATGAAGATAAAGGTGCCGTATCGCATCACCAACACAGTTGTCGCCTTTGAAGAGGGGCGCAAAATCTCCTGGTCTCACCTTATGAAGTGGAGATGGAGCTATGAACTTAGAGATCTCGGAGGCGGAAAGACTGAAGTGAAAGAAACTTTTGATGCCCAGAACATTCTGTGGCTGGCAGGTAAATGGTTAAATGCAACCGGTTCTCTAGAACGCAATCCTAAGTGGATGGCGAAGAGTTTGGTCCAACTTAAGGCTCTCTGCGAGAGTTAGTGGTGTTCGATCTCCTTGAGATCTGCTGCAGTTGCCTTTGGAATAGCGACTGCGTGCGCCTTACTCATTCGAGCGCGTAACTTATTTTTGAGAACTCCAGGGCGGCGTACACCACGAAGATCGCTCTCCTCTAACTCAAGCGCCGGATTCTGTTCGTGCTGAGTTAGCAGCCAAGCTTTTTCAGCAGAGATCGGCTCGTGGACTTCTACAAATTCACCATGCTCCATCATTACCAGGCGTCCAGTCTCGCGTCCGTGCAGCACTAGATCACGATCTGCGCGTTGTAGCGATAGACATAGACGTTTGGTAATCACAAAGGCGAGCGGCGGAAGAATAAAGATACCGATGCGCGAGAACCACATGATCTGATTGATTGTGAGATCAAATGTTGTAGCAATAATGTCGTTTCCACCATTAATTAACGCAACCAACATAAAGGTTAACGACATTACGCCAAGTGCGGTGCGGTTAGGGGCGTTACGCGGGCGATCGAGAATATGGTGCTCGCGCTTATCTCCAGTAATCCAACTTTCAATAAAGGGATAGAGCGCCATTCCGGTAAAGAGGATGCCGGGCACGATCAAACCTGGAATCAAAATGTTCCATGAAATTGTGTAGCCAAAGATATAACTTTCGAGTGGTGGCGCCATTCGGACCAGACCATCTAGCCAACCCATATACCAATCGGGTTGTGAACCAGCGGAAACTTGAGCTGGAGTGTAAGGACCGTATAACCAGATGGGGTTAATTGAAGCGACGGCGCCTAAAAATGCAGTGACACCAAAGACAATGAAGAAGAATCCGCCAGCTTTCGCCATGTAGACAGGCATTAGGGGATAGCCAACAACATTCTTTTCAGTTCTTCCTGGACCTGGATATTGAGTGTGCTTCTGATACCAGACCAGCATTAAGTGCACAGTGATGAGCGCAAGGAATGCACCAGGTAAGAGCAATACGTGAACTGTGTAAATACGTGGGATAAATGCTTCACCAGGGAATGCTCCACCGAAAGCGAAGAATGCTAGATAAGAACCGACTAAGGGGAGGGCTTGAATAATTGCTTCTGCGATGCGAATACCGGTTCCAGAGAGCAAGTCATCAGGAAGTGAGTAACCCAAGAAACCTTCGACGATTCCTAGGGTAAGTAATCCAACGCCGATGATCCAATTGAACTCACGTGGCTTACGGAATGCACCGGTGAAATAAACGCGCATTAAGTGGACAACGATTGCTGCCATAAAGATAAGCGCAGCCCAGTGGTGAATTTGACGCATTAATAATCCGCCGCGAATTTCAAAGGAGATATCAAGAGTTGATGCATAAGCAGCAGACATCTCAAGTCCTTGCAGCGGTTCGTAGCTACCGTCATAGATAACTTCGCGTTGTGAAGGATCAAACCAGAATGTTAAGAACGTGCCAGATAGCAACAAAATTACAAACGAGTAAAGCGCGATTTCACCAAGCAAGAAGGACCAGTGATCAGGAAAGACTTTAGTTAAATTCTTCTTCATCCATTTGGCAGCGCCAGTTCTCTCATCAACGTAATTTGCTACGCTGCCTGCGATTCTTTCACGTGCTGTCATGATGAGCGCTCCCAGAAGCTAGGTCCTACCGGTTCGTTAAATGGACTTTGTGCGACTAAGTATCCCTCGGAATCCACTGTTATCGCGAGTTGAGGCAGGGGGCGAGCAGATGGTCCAAATATGACTTTCGCCGCACGGGTAACATCGAAAGTTGATTGATGGCAAGGACAGAGAAGGTGTTTGGTCTGCTGCTCATACAAGGCCACGGCACAGCCCATATGCGAGCAGATCTTTGAGAAGGCGATAATTCCTTCGTGTGTCCAGGATAAACGTTCGGCATCTAAGTTAAATTCTTCAGGGCGCAAGCGGATAAGCAACACCGCATCTTTTGCAATATCCGAGAGTTTGCGATGGGCACCGGGTGCGATCGCAGGAAGGGTCTGCGCAACGGCGCCAACTTCCATATCTTCCGGACGAATTGGGCGATCACCTGGATCTGTGACTAAGCGAGTTCCGGTCTTCCAAGAAGTTTTGGTAAGTGAATCACCTGGCAGTGGGCCAAGATCACCGAGCAAAATAAGTGGCGACAGTCCGACCAAGCCAAGGGAGAGACCGAGTGATCGCTTAATTAGCGAACGGCGGCCTAAACCGGCAGCAGCAGCGCCATCTTTTGCAGTCTTAATGAAATCGGCACGATCTTCATCTGATGAACGAAACTCGTGTCGCTGAATAATTACTTCTTCATCAGGCATCAAAGTTTTAGCCCAGTGAATTGCACCCATTCCAATAAAGAAAAGGGATGCGGCCATGCCAAGTCCGAGAAAGAGTTGGTGGGCATTGGTATTGCCTAGGACAGGAAAGAAAATAAACACATCTTGCGGAATAAAGATATATGAACCAATTAAAGTGATGGTCCCGAGTGCGGATAATAGAAAGAGAATCGCGACCTGACGCTCTGCTTTCTTAGCCGCCTTGGGATCTGTATCGGCGCGGCGATGAACGTGCGCGGGAAGACCTGGATCTTTTATCGCTTCAATTTCATTAGACATAATTTATCTATCTCGCCTTCATCGCTAGCCAGACTGCAACGCCCACGAGCATGCCAAGTCCTAGTGTCCAAACCAAAAGTCCTTCAGTAACTGGACCAACTCGACCGAGTGATGCTCCACCTAACTGCGGTTCATTTTCAGCAGCTTTGATCCATTTAATAATTGACAACTTCTCTTCTGGTGTAATTGTTTTATCTGAAAAAACCGGCATTGACTGCGGCCCAGTGATCATCACTTCGTAAATATGGCGAGGCGTTACACCCATTACCGTTGGCGCATACTTACCTTGTGTTAGTGCGCCACCTTGGCCGGCAAAGTTGTGGCACATCGCGCAGTTGGTGCGGAAGAGTTCCCCACCTTCGGCAGATGATCCATCGCGTTCATAATTTAAGTGCTCTTCGCCAGGAATTTCTGGACCTGGGGCAAGCGATGCCACATATATGGCGAGTGCTTCTACTTCCTTCTCGTTATAAACCGGATCTTTTCTAACGATCTGTTGGCTCATATCGGCAACTGGCATACGACCGGTTGCTACTTGGAAATCTACCGATGCTGCGCCTACGCCAATCAGAGAGGGCGCAATTGCAGAACCTTCTAAATTTAAGCCGTGACAGGATGAGCAACCCTTGAGGAATATTCTCTGTCCCTCATCAATCAGAGCGCTGCGTTCCGCAGCTGTTAGCGGCGTACTGGTGGCTGCACCTGCAACTGAAAATGTTGTACCGATTGAAAATAAAGCCAGAACCAAGAGAAGAGGAGCCACCGCACGATGCCGGCGAAATCTAGAGAGATGCTTCAAGATATTTTCCGTTTCCTTTTTGTCTGTACTTACTTAATTAAATAAATCGCTGAGAAGAGGGCAATCCAAACAACATCGACAAAGTGCCAGTAGTACGAAACTACTATCGCCGTAGTTGCTTGGTTATGAGTAAAGCGACGCGCTTTGGAGATACGAACCATCACAATCAAAAATGCAATCAAGCCACCGGTCACGTGTAATCCGTGGAAACCTGTAGTCATATAGAAAACGGAGCCATATGCATCCGAAGATAGCGTCACGCCTTCCATTACCAAGTGGGCGTACTCGTAAATCTGGCCGGCGATAAAGAAAGCGCCCATTAAGAAAGTTAGCGAGAACCATTCGCGCATTCCCCAAGACTTAAAATTAATCAGTGACCCAGTGCGCTTAGCTTGGAAACGTTCTGCCGCAAATACACCAAATTGGCAGGTTACAGATGAGAGAACTAGCACCGTGGTGTTGAGCGCAGCAAATGGGATATTTAAAACTTCTGTAGATTCTGACCAGATCGTCGGACCCTGCACCGCGCGGGTGGTGAAATACATGGCAAAGAGCGCAGCAAAGAACATCAACTCACTTGAGAGCCAGACGATAGTTCCAACCGCCACCAGATTTGGGCGATTGATCTTGTGAGGTGTCGCGAGGGTTGAGCTGGTCATAGGAGTAAGTATCCCTGAAAGTGCGCTCTCCTTTCTATTTGGCGGTTGAGTTCTGACCCTTAAATCAACCGTTTTTAGGTGAAACGGGTCACGCTTTATTGACCTTGAAATCTGGCAGTTCTAGGCCGGGCCATTGATTAGACTTGCCCTGTGTCTACATCACGCAAGCCGATAATCATCGTGTATTCCGATGACTCTTCGGTGCGCTCTGCCATAACCGCAGCCCTCGGAAAGCGCGTTGCCGATGACCTGCCAGAGCATCAGATAGAAGAGTTTGCAACGGCTCCGGCGCTTCGCGCTTTCGTAGATCGCAAGAGCACCTCTGGCGCGCTTCGTGCTGATTTATTTATCCTAGATGGCGAAGCGGTTCCAGAAGGCGGCATGGGCGTTGCTCGTCAGCTAAAAGATGAAGTCTTTAACTGCCCACCAGTACTTTTAATTACGGGACGACGCGAAGATGCTTGGCTGGCGGCTTGGTCACGTGCTGAGGCAAGCGTTATCCATCCAATCGATCCATTTACATTAGCAAATACGGTTGCGGATTTACTGCGAACAAATTCTGCAGCCGCAATCGGCTAAGTAAAGGTTTGAAAATGAGCCCTGTCGATTGGGCTTCATCCATCTCAAAGATGGAGAGCGGCCAAGATCTCTTGCCGAAAGAAGCGCAGGATTTGATGCGCGAAGTACTGGAAGACCGCGCCGAGAAAGAAGTTTTGAAGCAATTCTTACTTGCGCTAAAAAATAAAGGTGAGACCGCCGAAGAAGTCGCTGCGCTAGTTGCGCAAATGTATAACCACTGCGCGCCAATAGTGATTGGTGAACGCGCCGTCGATACCGTCGGCACCGGCGGAGATGGCGCGCACACTATAAATATTTCAACTACGGCAGCAATCATCGCCGCCGCCGCCGGATCGCGAGTTGTAAAGCACGGCAATCGAGCGGCATCCTCAAAATCTGGGGCAGGGGATCTACTGGAAGCACTTGGCGTCGCGATAAACCTGGATGGCGAGGGAGTAGCCAAGACCGTTTCCGAGCTCGGTATTGGTTTCTGTTTTGCACCCATTTTTCATCCCGCGATGCGTTTTGCTGCACCCGCTCGTAAAGAGCTGGCAACTTCCACCGTCTTTAATATCTTGGGACCATTAGCAAATCCTGCCCGGCCAAAAGCCGCCGCGATCGGTGTGGCCAACGAAAGAATGCACCTGGTTATGGCACAAGTACTTGCAGATCGTGGCGTCGAGGGCTTTGTCTTTCGTGGTGATGACGGTTTAGATGAAATTACTCTTGCGACTACGACATCAGTTTTAACGATTGGCGGCGGTGAAATTTCTAGCGATCGCATTGATGCCAAAGATTTTGGATTAGCCAACGCTCCGATTTCCGCACTCGTCGGGGGAGATGCCAACGAGAATGCTGCAATCACCAAGGCGATCTTTGCAGGAGAAAAAGGCGCACCCCGCGATGCGGTCTTGCTAAATGCCGCAGCCGCTATCGCGGCATTTGATGGAGATTCAAGTCAGTCGTTACAAGAACGTATTTCAAAGTCCCTGATCAAGGCTAGCGCTGCAGTTGATTCCGGTGCTGCCACAAATTTATTAGCGAAATGGGTAAAGCTGAGCCAAGAGCTTTCTAAAGACTAATCGAGTGGCCGTCGTTGCCGTTTTCTTTTAAATTGTAATAGTTGTTCAAGGGTGGT
>CAXNDN010000045.1:0-6540 GCA_964201295.1 Candidatus Planktophila sp.
GATCGCGATTGCTCCGGCCTGGGCCAGTAACTCAACACAGCGCTCAGTAAAGGCTCTCCAACCAAGTTCCATATGTGAGTTACTTTCACCGGACTGACAGGTTAAGGTGCGATTTAGCAGGACAACTCCTTGGTTGGCCCAAGGCGATAAATCACCACTTCCAGATGTTCTAATATCTAGATCTGAGTGCAGTTCCTTAAAGATATTTTGTAGTGAAGAAGGTATTTTCACCGTATCAGATGGAACAGAGAACGCTAATCCGGTTGGATAAATCCGGTTGGGATAGGGATCTTGACCGAGTATCAGTACCTTCGCATCGCTAAAATCGTAAGATAGCGCACGCATTACCAAACTATGATCTGGCAAGTATTTTTCGAGTGCGATCTTCTCTTCAATCTCATCTAACACCGTTAAATCCTGCTGCAATAATTTTCGCCAAGATGAATGTAGCTGCTCACGAAACTTCATAAGCTTCGTGCAAAATACCTTCCATTTGCCGAATTTACCTCGATATTGATTCCGAAGACCGCGCTCATGTGCTCGGTGGTAATCACATCTGCAACCGGACCAGAAACAGCAATGGTCCCATTCTTAATAATTAAAGCATGTGTAGTGCCGATCGGAATCTCTTCGATATGGTGAGTGACGACGATGCTTGCAGGAGCCAATGGATCCGTGGAAAAAGCGGCAAAGCGACGTAATAAATCTTCGCGTCCCCCCAAATCAAGTCCTGCAGTTGGTTCATCCAATAGAAGAAGTTCGGGATCAGACATTAGAGCGCGCGCGATCTGGACGCGCTTTTTTTCACCATCACTTAACGTGTAATAGCGTCGATCTGCCAAGTCGCGTACCCCGAAAGTGGTTAGCAACGCCACTGCGCGAGATTCATCCCAGAGGTCATAATCTTCATTCCATCGACCTAATACCGCGTAGGCTGCGGTGAGCACTACATCACGTACCAGTTCATCATCTGGAATATTCTCCGCTGTCAAAGTGGCACAAACTCCAATGCGAGTGCGCAGTTCAAAGAGATCAACTTTTCCCATCTCTTGTTCAAGAATTTTTACTACTCCAGAAGTAGGAAACACCCGAGTGGCTAAGATATTTAATAGCGTCGATTTACCTGCACCGTTAGGACCAAGGATCACCCAGCGTTCGCCACTGCGGATCTGAAAATCTATCGGGCCCAATATTGTTCGTCCTCCACGGGTAACTGTTACCCCGTGCATTGATAGGACCGTCAATTCGCCCGTTGCTTCCATAGATGAAAAAGATAGCGTTAATCAATGGCAAATTGAGTTAAATGCCCGTCTTATCGCCTGTGATTCACGCTAATCTTATCCTCACTATGGCCGACAAGGATAAAAGTGAGCAATTTACTGGTCTTATCCTCCTTTCCGGAGTAGATAAGCCCGGAATAACTGAAACCCTTTTTCAAACCCTCTCCCCCTTCGCAGTAAACATCCTAGATATTGAACAGGTCGTTATACGTGGAAGAGTCATTTTGACTGTCCTCATCTCTTGTGCGCCGGCGCATGCTGAAGCAATTGAGTGCGACTTAGAAGAATGTGCTGTGGCACTTGGCGTGGATATCGCCTCTGCCTTTGAAGTGAGCGGCTCTTCCGATATCGATGTTAAGAAATCTTTGCTGCACGTTGTAGTTCTTGCGCAAGAACTTAAACCGAGCGCAATAAATGCTGTCGCCAGCACCATAGCCGTCAACGGTGGAAATATTGAGCGGATTCACCGCACCGCAAGCTATCCCGTCACCGCTATCGAATTTGCCGTTTCCGGTGTTGAACAAAGCAAGTTGAGAACCGAACTTGCACGGATTGGAATTGAAAACGCGATTGATATCGCAATCTCTCCCGGCGGGCTAATGCGCTGGGCGAAGAAACTGGTGGTTATGGATGTTGACTCAACCCTAATTCAGCAGGAAGTTATCGAGCTCTTAGGCGCTAAGGCGGGTAAGGGCGCAGAAATAGCCGCGATAACGGAGTCAGCGATGCGTGGCGAGCTAGATTTCGCAGATAGTTTGCGCGCTCGGGTTGCTCTGTTAAAAGGAATGCCCGCATCAGTGCTAACGGAAGTTCAGAGCGAGATATCTTTAACTCCCGGCGCTCGCACGCTAATTCGTACCTTGCATAAACTAGGCCATCACGTCGCGCTCGTCTCTGGTGGTTTCGAAGCAGTTATCGCTCCCTTAATGGCGGAGTTAGGAATTGCGCATATGCGAGCCAATAATTTGGAAATCGTTGATGGAAAAATTACTGGCGCGCTCTCTGGGCCAATTATCGACCGCGCTGGAAAGGCAGATGCCTTACGGGAATTTGCCGCTCTTCATTCAATTGCACTGGAGCAGACGATCGCCATCGGAGATGGCGCAAATGATCTAGATATGATTGCACTAGCAGGTCTAGGAATCGCCTTTAATGCAAAGCCAGCGGTAAAGGCAGCCGCCGACAGTTCGGTATCTGCACCATATCTAGATTCAGTTCTCTATCTACTTGGAATTACCCGCGAAGAAGTTGAGAATTCGGACTCTTTATAAACGGCACGCGTGAATATCAGTAACTAATATTCCCCGTGCTCCGAGCGCCCAAAGTTCATCCATCAATCGGTTGGTATCCTTACGTAAGACCATGGCGCGCACTGCTACCCAATCTTCTTTTTGCAATGGAGAAATAGTTGGCGACTCTAGACCTGGCGTAATTTCACAGGCCTTATCGATACTAACCTTTGGAATGTCATAATCGAGCAGAACGTACTGTCTTGCAGTTACTACACCTTGCAGGCGACGCAAGAGAATCTCCAACTCACCCGGCAAGCCAATACTCTGACGTGAAATAAGGATTGCTTCACTCTGTAATATTGGATCTCCAAAGATTGCCAATCCTGCTTGGCGCAAGGTATTACCTGTACTGACGACATCGGCGATCACATCAGCGACTCCGAGGCGTACGCTACTTTCGACAGCGCCATCGAGCCTTACAACGGTAGCTGTGATTCCGCTTTTAGAGAGATAATTTTCAACTAGACCGGGATATGCAGTTGCAATGCGTTTTCCCGCAAGATCTTCCACCTTCCAACTCTTTGCTGCAGGTCCGGCGAAGCGAAAGGTCGAACCACCAAAATCTAGCGCCAGAATCTCCTTCGCATCTGCTGCGGAATCAATCAGTAAATCTCTTCCAGTTATACCGGCCTCGAGTTCGCCTGAGCCTACATATAACGCGATATCGCGCGGACGCAGATAATAAAATTCGACGCCATTTTCTGAATCGGTCAATACTAAGTCTCGTGATTCCACTCTCTGTCGATATCCAGCTTCTTTTAGAATTGCGGTAGATGCGTCAGCGAGTGAACCTTTATTGGGAACGGCGATCTTTAGCACTGCAACTCGTTTCTATAGGTAGCGATAAATATCTGAAGGATTTAATCCACGGGCCAACATCAGCGCTTGCAGGTGATAGATAAGTTGACTAATTTCCTCTGCCAAAGCATCATCGCTTTCGTGTTCTGCCGCTAACCAAACTTCTCCAGCTTCTTCAAGAATCTTTTTTCCGATCGCATGGACACCCGCGTTTACCTCAGCGACGGTGCCTGAGGTTGGATCCCCAGATGCCACCTTCTGGGAAAGCTCATCCCAGAGCTGATCGAAAGATTTCATACCTTGAGTTTACTAGAGATCACTTGCACGATGTCGCAACATTTTCACCATCTCGGCCGGATCTGGTGAGTTAAATACCGCTGAACCAGCGACAAAAGTATCCGCGCCCGCCTCACTTGCGATTGCGATAGTTTCCATAGAAACTCCACCATCAACCTGAATCCATATAGGCCTATCGCCAATTAAAGCCTTAGATTTACGAACCTTATCCATCATATCTGCCATAAATTTCTGACCACCAAAGCCAGGTTCAACAGTCATAATCAATAACATATCAATCTCATCTAAGAGATCTGCATAGTTTTCAATATCTGTACCAGGCTTCAGCGCCATTCCAGCACGCGCTCCGATTTTACGTAAATTCCTAAAAGTTTGTGCGGGAGTCTGAGCCGCCTCAATATGGATAGTTACGCTACCGGCGCCGGCGTGAGCGTAATCAAGGGCGATGCGATCGACATCGTTAATCATTAGATGAGCATCGACCGGAATCGGACAGTCAGCGATAATTTTCTCAGCCGCGGCAAAATCCCAAGTTAGATTTGGAACAAAGAGATTATCCATAATGTCTAAATGAATGAGATCTGAGTCAACTGCAATCTTCGCAATCTCTGCGCTCAGATTTGTGTGATCAGCGTTGAGAATGCTGGGCATTATTCGTAGGTCGTTGAACACAGCACCATTCTATTTCTCTTCCACGAATTTCTTGCGAAAGACCGCCAAAAACATCGCATCCGTTTCGTGGCGATGAGTCCATAAAGATAACGACTTATCTCGTAACGCTTGATTTAGCCCTGGCGGCAGGTAGGGCTGAAGATCTACTAACTCTAGTTCCGGATGCTTACGCAAGATATCGCTTACTGCGATGCTAGTTTCCGCTAAGTGTGGAGAACATGTCGCATAGCCTAAGAAGCCACCATCTTTTAACACTGAGATAGCGGCATCGGAGAGCTCTCGCTGCAACTGTGTCAATTCGCGTAGATCGCTAACGCTGCGACGCCATCGAACTTCGGGTCGTCTGCGTAAGGCTCCAAGTCCGGTACACGGCACATCTGCTAAGACCGCTCCAAACTTCTCCCCCAATGTATTTATTTTACGTCCATCGCCGACTAAAACTCGCGCACCACCAATAACTTGCTCGACCAACTTTGCACGCGGTGCGGATATTTCGTTAGCTGTAAACTTTTTACCGCTCTCCTTTGCTAAAGAAGATAGAAGTGCAGCTTTACCGCCAGGACCGGCACAAAGATCGAGCCAGTCATCGCTTTCTGATACGACTTTGGCGAAGATCTGCGCCACAAGTTGAGATCCTTCATCCTGCACGCCGGCCCTGCGATGGCGAACCGCTTCGAGAGTTGAGGGGGCGCTATCAAATTTCAATCCATAATCTGAATACTTCGTGGGTTCGCCACCGAGAGCGATAAGTTCCTGCGCACTAGATCTACCCGGCCACCAGACAATTGTGGGAGTCGCAGCCAGATTATTTGCAGCAAGGAGAGATTCAACCTCTGCGAAGTCGCGAAGTAAATCAAAGTAAGCAGAGACAATCCAATGCGGATGCGAATAGAGGATAGATAAGCGCTCTATCGGATCTGATATTAATTGAGCCGGTTCTAACCATTGCTCCAAGGTTTTTGCACTCATCTTGCGAAGCAAGGCGTTCACAAATGAGGCCTTCGATTCACCGATGACTTGACGCGCTAATTCAACTGTCGCTGAAACTGCGGCATGAGATGGAACTCGCATCTCAAATAGCTGGTGGGCGCCAAGTCGTACCACATCAACTATCCCTGTATCTACTTCACTCCAGGAGCGATCTGAAACTTGCGCTGCAATATAGTCATGCCGACCCTGCATGCGTAGCGTTCCGTATAGCAGTTCGGTGGCAAAACCTTTATCGCGCTGCTCGAAATTTGAAGCGGTCAGCGCTTGAGGAAGAAGTAAATTTGAATATCCATCGGAGCGATTCACCTCTCGCAGAATGTCATAAACAAGCAGGCGTACGGCATCAGGCTTGGGAGATTTAAAGGTATTACGTCTAGCTTCAACCATAGTTACTGCAACAAATCATTAACGCTAAGGCGAGCTCCGTTAGCCCACGACGTGGCTAGCATCTGCGATTTACCCGCTGGAGTTACTTCCAAAAGTTCTAGCGCCGAAGTTGATGTTCCAACAAAGATTGACTTCCCTTTAGATCTGAGTGCAGCAGTTGGTGCACTTTCATTTGATAGCCGTGCTTTATTTATCTTAAGGATCTGTCCACGAAATTGGGACCACGCACCTGGATTGGGATCAAAGGCGCGGATCTTACGAAGGATAGATTCCGCATCAGAGTTCCAGTCAATTTGGCCCTCTTCCTTGCTCAATTTATTAGCCCTCGTAACTCCCTCTTTAATTTGCGCAGATGGTTCTATTCCTCGTGAGATTTGATCTAACGTCTTTACCACCGGATCAACACCTAACTTTGCTAATATATGAAAGAGATCTTCGGAAGTAGCAGATGATGGCAGAGGGATTTGCGCAGACTGATGTATCGGGCCAGTGTCCATTCCGGCATCTAGTTGGAATACCGTTACTCCCGTAAAGCTATCGCCAGCCTCAACCGCCCTCTGCACAGGCGCCGCACCGCGCCAACGAGGTAAGAGTGAGAAATGTAAATTAATAAAGCCATGTCGGGGTATCTCCAATATTTCTGCAGGTATCAACAATCCATAACCAATAGTTACTACGAGATCTAAGCCTTTGACCAACTCACCCAAATCTTCTTTTGACTCTGGTTTGAAAACTTTTACCTTATTTGTATCAGCCCAGACCGCGACTGGACTCGAGTGCAAAGCTCTTCCACGTCCAGCAGGTGCATCGGCTTTGGTGATGAC
>CAXNDN010000046.1:0-6531 GCA_964201295.1 Candidatus Planktophila sp.
TGTGTAGAAAACATCTTAGAAACTGCTTTCCCGTCCAACGGTGATTCGATCCAGATATGAGCAACGGCATTTGATTTTTGATGCACCACAGTTGAGTCCGCCGCTAAGACTTCTAGCGCTTTACGTAAACCTGCTGGGTTTCGTGTAAAGGAAACTGCAGTTGCATCCGCTAAAGATTCGCGGCGGCGTGAAATCGCGCTCTTTAGCAGCGTTGCCGCAATTGGTGCGAGAATTAAAACGAATAAAGAAACGACCAACATAATTGGGTTAGCGTTGCTATTACGGTCACGACGTCCTCCGCCAAACCACATCATGCGCATTAAGAAATCACTTAATATTGCAATTGCGCCAGCGGTAGTTGCAGCGACAGCAGAGACCAAAGTGTCGCGGTTAGCCACGTGAGACATCTCGTGCGCAATCACGCCCTGTAATTCATCGCGATCCATAACTTCTAAAATACGAGTTGTGAAGGCGATCAACGCATGTTCTGGATCGCGGCCAGTAGCAAATGCATTAGGTGCGGTGTCAACAACAATGGCAACCTTCGGCATCGGCAGACCGCTGGCAATAACTACTTCTTCAATCACGTTAAAGAGTTCTGGATTATCTTCACGCTCAATTACTTTGGCGCCGGTCATTTTGATTACTAATTTGTCGGAACCATAAAACGAACCCCAAACGCCGATCAGGGAAATTCCTACTGCTAGCGGCACCAAAAATGTTGATGTGCCAGCACCAAAGTATGTTAGAGCTGCATATGCAACAAGTCCGGTTAGCAAGCCCATCGAAACAAGAAGTAGATAGGTCTTACCTTTATTTGCGCTCTCTTGTGCGCGAAAATCGTGCGTTGCCATTATGCGTTAGAAAGTAACCTTTGGCGCATTACGTGATTGTGGATCTTCGACTTCGTAAAATTCACGCTCTGAAACCTTTGCAAAACCGGCAAAGAAACTGGTTGGGATGGTTTTTACTGCAGTATTTAAATTGCGGACATTGTCGTTGTAGAACTGGCGGGCAAAGGCGACTTTATTTTCAGTGGTTGAAAGCTCTTCTTGCAGTGAGAGAAAGTTAGAAGATGCTTTTAAATCTGGATACGCCTCAGCAACTGCGAGCAGACCACGAAGTGCTTGCGTCAACATACCGTCAGCAGCTGCAACGTCTGCAACGGTTGATGCGGTGGTTGCCTTTGCGCGAGCGGTGACAACCGCGTCAAAAGTACCTTGTTCATGCTTGGCATAACCTTTAACGGTTTCAACTAAATTAGGGATCAAATCAGAGCGACGCTTTAACTGCACTTCAATCTGCGCAAATGATTCATCGACGCCAATATTTAAGCGGATCAACCGGTTGTATTGGGCGATAAAGAAAAGTACGAGTAAGCCGACAACGGCGAGCGCGATAATAATTTCCATAGTTACTCCAACCCCTTAAGCGAAGGTGGTATTCCCTTGCTGGTTACTTAATCTTACTCTGGTGGAAATTCATAAAGGAACGGCTGGGGGTTGGCCCGCGCTGACCTTGGTAGCGCGAAGCGTAGATCGCAGAGCCATATGGATGTTCGGCAGGTGAAGAGAGTTTGATCAAACAGAGTTGGCCGATCTTCATTCCTGGAAATAATTTCACGGGCAAGTTGGCGACATTGGAAAGTTCCAGCGTGATATGTCCAGAAAAACCAGGATCAATAAAACCGGCAGTTGAATGTGTTAAAAGTCCGAGGCGACCAAGTGAAGATTTTCCTTCTAAGCGACCTGCAATGTCATCGGGCAAGGTGATAATTTCGTAAGTACTAGCCAGCACAAACTCTCCCGGATGCAGGATAAATGCTTCGCCATCATCGGCAACAACTTCGCGGGTGAGCTCTGACTGTTCGATCGATGGATCAATGACGGAGTACTTGTGGTTTTCAAAGACGCGGAAGAATTTGTCGAGGCGGACATCAACCGAGGACGGTTGGATCATCGATTCTTCATAGGGCTCAACGGATACGCGGCCAGCGGTAATTTCGGCGCGGATATCGCGATCACTGAGTAGCACGGCGTGAGCCTATCTGACCGAGCGGGAAAGTAAGCCAAAGTGAGCGTCTAGGCTTGCTTAAGTTACTGACGGGTAGCATTATTTACCTATGAGCCATTACACCGCCAATCTGCGCGATATCGAATTCTGCCTCTTTGACCTACTTGGAACTGAAAAAGTTCTGGGGACTTCCATATTTAGTGAACTCGATCGCGAAACTGCAATGGGCATGTTGGAGGAGATGAAGCGCCTTACTGAAAATGATCTCGCCGCTTCTTTCGTCGAAGGCGATCGCGTTGGTGCAATTCTTGATAAATCGACTGGCAATGTAACTCTGCCAAAAAGTTTTATTAAATCTTACAAATCTTATATAGATGGCGAATGGTGGCGCCTTGATGCGCCTGTTGATTTAGGTGGAACGAAAGTTCCGGCACCGGTTCGCTGGGCGATTGCTGAAATGGTCCTTGGTTCAAACCCAGCAGTTCATCTTTATGCATCTGGTTATGCCTTCGCACAGGTTGCTTATGTACTTGGCACTGAAGATCAGAAGCAGATGGCGAAGTTAATGGTTGATCGCCATTGGGGCGCCACGATGCAATTGACTGAACCAGATGCGGGTTCCGATGTTGGTGCTGGTCGCAGTAAAGCAGTGCAACAAGAAGATGGCACTTGGCATATCACTGGCACAAAGCGTTACATAACATCTGGCGATGCCGACTTCTATGAAAATGTTATGCACTTCGTTCTGGCTCGTCGTGAAGGTGGCGGACCCGGTACAAAAGGGCTTTCACTATTTTTGATTCCGAAGTTTATGTTTGATCTAAAGACTGGTGATCTAGGAAAACGCAATGGTGTCTTTGTTACATCTTTAGAAAATAAAATGGGACTTAACGTCTCAGCGACATGTGAAGTAAATCTTGGCGAGAAAGAGCCTGCTGTTGGTTATTTGCTGGGTGAGGTTCACCAAGGAATCGCGCAGATGTTTAAAGTTATTGAATTCGCGCGCATGATGGTTGGTACCAAAGCGATTGCGACTTTAGCGGCTGGGTATCAGCAAGCGCTTTCGTATGCCAAGGTCCGCGTACAAGGCGGCGATATGAAGGTAATGAACGATAAAGCTAGTCCGCGCGTATCAATCATTAACCACCCAGATGTGCGCCGTTCTCTGATGGTACAAAAGTCTTACTCTGAAGGTATGCGCGCCCTCGTTCTCTACACCGCATCGATTCAAGATCAAATCGAGTTGGCGAAGGCTGCCGGAGATGAAGAGAAAGTGAAAGCCATGGAGGCGCTAAATGATCTCCTTCTGCCGGTTGTCAAAGGTTACGGATCTGAAAAATCTTGGACACTTCTTGGCACCGAATCACTACAAACTTTTGGTGGCGCAGGCTTTACTCAAGATTGGCCTATTGAACAATATGTTCGCGATGCCAAGATTGATACCTTGTATGAAGGAACCACAGCAATCCAAGGTTTAGATTTCTTCTTCCGTAAAGTTGTTAAAGATGGTGGAAAAGCAATGGGCGCGCTCGGTAAAGAGATCCAAACATTTGCCGAAGCCGGTGGTGCACATCAAGACGAGAAGCAAGCGTTACTAAAAGCACTTGGTGATTTAAATGGCATGGTTGGCGTTTTGGTCGGCCACGCGATGGCATCACAAGAGGATGCGCCTGAAATTTATAAAGTCGGTCTGAGCACATCGCGTGTCTTGATGGCGGTCGGTGACATAATCACAACTTGGTTGTTGCTGCGCCAAGCAGATATTGCAGCTAGCCGCATTGATAGCGCTTCAGCAAAGGATAAGGATTTCTACGCTGGAAAGATCGCTTCAGCTAAGTTCTTCGTCGCAAATTATCTGCCTCATATCACCGCTGATCGCAAGATCGTCGAAGGTACCGATAATTCGATTATGAATATCTCGGAGAACGCCTTTTAACTTTGGATTGGCCTAGATTCAGATAGGCCTAGATTCAGATAGGCTCCGTCAATGCTCAATAAGCACCGCGGCGAGTTGTATTTAATTTTAGGTGCAATTTTCTTCTCAATGAATGGTGTAGTCGTCACCTTGGTCCTGGACCACATGTCCACTTTCCGCTTGGCTCAGGTCCGTGCGTTAGGCACCTTCGCTTTACTCTTGCTAGTTACTTTGATTCAAGACCGTAATTCTCTAAAGGCCGAACGGCGTGAAATTCCGACTTTGATCGTCTATGGAGTTATCGGTTTTGCGATGGTGCAGCTCGGGTATTTCATCGGCATCTCACAAGGCGTTCCTCTTAGTTTGGTTTTGATCATCGAGTTCACCGCTCCAATTTGGATCGTTTTATGGATCAAATTTGTACGTAAAGGCAGAGTCGCCAAGGATATGTGGGGAGCGATCGCCCTCTCTTTAATTGGTTTAGTTCTGGTAGCTAAGGTTTGGGAAGGCTTCGCCTTTGATCTAATCGGAACTTTGGGAGCTCTTGGTGCTGCAATTGCGTTAGCGGTTTACTTCTTAATGAGTGAAACCCAAGCTAAGAAGAGATCTGCGCAAGCGATGATCGTCTGGGGGCTGGGCGTTACCGGAATCTTCTGGTCAATATTTCTGCCAATCTGGACTTTTCCAACACAGATATTTACAGCAGAAATCAATCTCCAGGGGCGTTTTGCAGAGTACAGCGCTCCCGGTTGGTTATTGATCGCATATGTAATTATTTTTGGAACAATGGTTCCTTACCTCTTTGTTGTCAACGGAATTCGCAGATTGAGCGCATCTACATCAAGTGTAATTGGAATGTTGGAGCCGGTTATTGCCGGTGTCTTCGCATGGATTTGGTTGGCGCAATCATGGGGTGTAATCCAATTACTTGGTGGTGCAATTGTCTTAGTTGGTATCTATATTGCGGATCGCACAAAGACAAACGCTAAATAATTTATTCGTTCCAAGAACCAGCTGCGGGATCTTGCGGCGCAGTGAAGTCGCGGCCTGAGCCAACATTCTGCGCCATGTCTGTAAAACGGGCAAAGTGAAGTTGCGCCGCAACAGTAATTGTCTTGGTCTGACCGTTACGGTGCTTAGCAACAATTAAATCTGCTTCACCTGATCGATTTTGTGAGTCATACATATCATCGCGATGTAACAAGATAACTACGTCAGCATCTTGTTCGATAGAGCCAGATTCGCGAAGGTCAGAGAGCATAGGCTTCTTATCAGAGCGTTGTTCTGGTGAACGGTTTAACTGTGAGATCGCGATAACCGGAACGTTTAACTCTTTCGCCATAAGTTTTAGATGGCGCGAGAATTCAGAGACTTCTTGCTGACGGTTTTCAACGCGTTTGCCGCTAGTCATCAACTGTAGGTAATCGATAACGACTAATTTAAGGTCGTGGCGCTGCTTTAAGCGGCGGGCTTTAGCGCGAATCTCCATCATGGAAAGGTTGGGAGAATCATCGATAAATAAAGGTGCGGCGGAGATCTCTCCCATACGACGGGCCAGCTTCGACCACTCTTCATCACTTAACTGACCGGAGCGAATATTATTTAAACCAACGCGCGCTTCTGCCGACAACATACGCATTGTAATTTCTGAACGAGACATTTCCAGCGAGAAGATAACTGAAGTCTTTCCGTCGTGGATAGATGTGTGGCGCGCAATATCGAGACCGAGAGTTGATTTACCAACTGCAGGGCGCGCGGCCAAGATAATCATGTTGCCTGGGTGGAATCCATGTGTAAGTAGATCTAAATCGCGGAATCCTGATTTAACACCTTCGATACCGGTGCCTTTTTGAATCGCTTCAATTTCATCAAGTGCTTCTGGTAACAAGGTTGCAAGTTGTACATAATCTTCTGAAGTGCGGCGCTCGGTTACTGCATAAACTTCGGCTTGCGCTTGGTCAACGGCATCATCAACTTCGCCTTCTACGTTGTAACCAAGTTGCACAATCTTTGTGCCAGCTTCAACTAAGCGACGCATAATTGCGTGCTCGCGAACAATCTTTGCGTAGTAACTCGCATTTGCGGCAGTTGGTACTGATGAAATCAAAGTGTGTAGATAGGGTGCGCCGCCGGCGCGTGCTATATCTCCGCGTTTAGTTAACTCGGCTGCAACAGTGACTGCGTCTGCCGGTTCGCCACGACCATAGAGATCTAAAACTGCATCGTAGATAAGTTCATGAGCTGGGCGATAGAAGTCGCGTTCGCGCAAAATTTCGAGAACATCTGCGATTGCATCTTTTGATAACAACATTCCGCCGAGAACAGATTGTTCTGCGATTAAATCTTGCGGTGGAGTGCGCTCAAAATCTGCGCCAAAATTACTTTGCGAATTGTTATAAGAAGAGTTGGCTCGCGAGGAGTTGTTGGGTAGTTCGGCGATGCTCACGGGTGAAACCTCCCACCTGCCACTGACAAAAGCGAAAGCGGTTGGGGATAAAGGTGTGTACAACTAGGTGGATAACCCGCTTTTCCTGTGTAAATCCCTGTGTGCGGGGTGTGGGTAAATCTCTGAGAGGTAGCCTTTTTTAAGGAAAGTGCAGGCC
>CAXNDN010000047.1:0-6484 GCA_964201295.1 Candidatus Planktophila sp.
GGTCTTAAATTTACTGATCCAGTAGATGCTTTGCGGAATCTCAACTTTGCAGATAACGGAACAGGAGTCTCTGCAAAGATCGCAGATCCAAATACGGCTTCAGTCTTTTACCTGCGCACCCTCTCCAACTTTGATCCATCGGCTAGAACACCAATGTGGATGCGCCAACGCATCGAGAAGATGGGTATGCGCTCAATTTCTCTTGTCGTTGATGTAACAAACTATGTGATGCTCGAACTTGGCCAACCGCTGCATGCCTTCGATAGAGCAAAGATTTCTGGTGGATTAACCATCAAGTGCGCTGGTAAGGCGCAGCCCTTCACCACTTTAGATGGACAAGTACGTCAATTAGATCCAGAAGATTTAATGGTCTGTGACGATAAGTCACCGCTGGCACTCGCTGGCACAATGGGCGGACAAAGTTCTGAAATATCGGAGACCACAACTGATATCGCACTGGAGGCAGTTCGATTTGATCCCGTTTGTGTTGCAAAGAATTCACGTCGTCACAAACTCTCTTCTGAAGCCTCACGTCGCCTCGAACGAGGCGTAGATCCTTGCCTTGCTGAATTCGCTTCAGCACGATTTGTACAACTCTTAACCGATAACAGTTCCGCAAAGCACGTAGCCACTGTTGTAGCTGGAGAACCTAGATACGTTCCAGTTATAAAACTAGATCCCGCTTTTATTCCAAAGATCCTTGGAATGGAAGTTTCTTCGCAGGAGATTGCCCGGGTTCTGCGAATAATTGGCTGCGATGTTGATGAGAAGTCATTCGTGGTTGATCCACCTTCTTGGCGCTCTGACTTACTCACGGCGAGTGATTTAGCTGAAGAGGTCGCTCGCATGATCGGCTATGACAAGATCCCGTCGGTTCTTCCACCGCGTCCAAATCACGCCGGCCTGACTCCGACACAGAAGCGCCATCGCGCCATCGCTTCGATGCTAGCCGCACGTGGCCTTGCCGAAGTGCAAACATTTCCTTTTACTAATCAGGAGACCATTGATCAGATGGGCTTTGTTGGTGAAAGAGCAGCAACGTACCGAATCGCCAATCCGATGTCAGATGAACTTCCGCTGATGCGTGTTCATTTGGTGCCAGGGCTGATCGAAGTTGCGGCACGCAATATCAGTCGAGGTGCAAAAGACTTTGCTATTTTTGAGATGGGATCAATATTTAGAAGTTCGCAGAAATTAGTTTCAGCGATATCACCAGTCATCGGTTCTCGTCCAGATGCGAAGACAATTTCAACTATTTATTCCAGCGTGCCACCTCAGGCATTTCATGTCGCTGGTTTGCTTGTCGGAAAGAACGAAGGCGAGAATTGGCAAGGTAAGGCAAGTACGTTTACCTGGCAAGATGCGATTGCTTATGCACAAGATATTCTGCGCCTTTGTAATCTGGAGTGGAGTATTAAGCGTTCTGATTACGCCCCCTGGCATCCTGGTCGCTGTGCAGAGTTAATTGTCGATGGCAAAGCAGTGGCTCATGCCGGGGAAATTCACCCGCGAATTATCGCCAAGTATGGATTGCCCGAACGCAGCGTTGCCTTTGCCGTCGGACTTAGCGCACTTCCTGGCTCTCAAATTGTTCGCCCTACTCGCGTGGGAACCATGCCTGCTGCAGTGCAGGATGTTGCGCTGATTATCGACGCGAAGGTAGCTGCAGCAGAAGTTGAAAGCGCTCTACGTAGTGGCGCCGGTGATCTTCTAGAGTCTTTAATCCTCTTTGATCGCTACGACAAGATCGGTGACGGCAAGATTTCGCTGGCCTTCACTCTGACCTTCCGAGCATCTGATCGCACCCTGACTGGCGCAGAAGTCTCAGCTCTGCGCGAATCCGCAGTCGCAGCTGCCGTGAAGGCAACAGGGGCGGTTCTTCGCACTAATGAATTCTGAATAATTATGCATAAAGATGCATAATTATGCTATTGTCTCCTTATGAAGATCGGGATCATTGGGGCTAGCGGTTACGCTGGGGGAGAGTTGCTACGTCTATTGGCGGGTCATCCACAATTTGAAGTCTGTACCGTAACTGCTCATTCAAACGCGGGCGAGGCGATTACCAAAGTGCATCCCCATCTAACAAGTTACTCCGGAAGAACCTTCAGCGCTTTTGATGCCAAGGATTTCGATTGCTGCGAACTCATCTTTTTAGCCCTTCCACATGGTGAAAGCGCAAGCATGATTTCCTCGCTACACGATGCAGCCAAGATTGTTGATCTTGGTGCAGACTTCCGATTAGAAGATGGAGTGAAGTGGGCTGAGTATTACGGCGGAGAGCACGCTGGAACTTGGACCTACGGTGCACCTGAACTTCCCGGAGCGCGTGCTCTGATCGCGAATTCCAACAAGGTGGCAAATCCGGGTTGCTATGCAACAGCGATTGCCCTTGGCATTGCACCGGCGGCAAATATTGCAGATGTCACGGATGTTGTTGTTGTCGCTGCATCCGGAACAACTGGAGCGGGTCGCAGCGCTAAAATTAATTTGATCGCAAGTGAAGTTATGGGAAGCCTTACCTCTTACAAATTTGGGGGAGTGCACCAACACACGCCAGAGATTGAAGAGGCGGTAACTCGTGCGACGGGAGTTGCTGCCAAGGTCTCTTTCACACCAATACTGGCGCCAATGCCTAGGGGAATTTTGGCAACAATTACTATGAAACTTAATTCCGTAATCACGACCGAAGCAGCTCATAAGATCTACCAAGATGCATATAAAGATGAAGAATTTGTAACGGTGCTACCACTAGGACAGATGCCGCAAACTTCTTCTGTTCTTGGCAGTAACTATGTTGCGCTGCAAATTGCAGTTGATACTCATACCAACCGTCTCGTTGTAAGTGTGGCGATTGATAATCTCGTTAAAGGCGCTGCTGGCCAGGCGATTCAAAACGCCAACATTATTTGTGGCTTCGCGGAAAACCTGGGATTAACTGGATCGGGCCTCGGCGTATGAAACTTCCTAACGGTTTCACCGCTGCCTCATGTGCAGCCGGGTTAAAGAGTTCCGGTGCCCTAGATCTGACTTTGGTGGTAAATAACGGCCCCAACTTCGACGCTGCCGCTGTCTACACATCCAACCAAGTCGTTGCGGCACCTGTTATTTGGAGCAAGCAAGTCACCAAAGGCAAGATGGTAAGAGCAGCAATTCTTAATTCTGGTGGAGCGAACGCCTGCACCGGCCCACAAGGTTTCGCAGATACCCACCAAACTGCAGAACACGTCGGACAGTCACTTGGAATCTCATCGGGTGAAGTTGTTGTTTGTTCGACAGGTCTGATTGGTGAACTTCTGCCCATGGCAAAAATCCTTAGTGGAATAGATCGAATCGTGAAAGATTTGAACGATGATGCCTTATCTGATGTAGCTCAAGCGATTATGACTACAGATAGCGTGGCCAAGATTGCTAATTTCAAAGGTGATAATTTTCAAATATCAGGTGTTGCTAAAGGTGCTGGCATGCTTGCGCCAGCGCTAGCAACGATGTTATCGGTAGTAATGACCGATGCAATATTGCCTGATAGAGCGCAGGAGATCTTCCAACGCGTCTGTGATCGTACCTACAACCGTATTGATTCAGACGGGTGTACATCTACTAACGACACTGTTTTACTAATGGGTTCTGGAGCAAGCGGCCATTCCCCGACACCAGATGACTTTGAATCTGCGCTAATGCAGGTGTGCGGATCGCTCTCACAACAATTGATAGCTGACGCAGAGGGTTCGACGAAAACAGTTGCCATAAATGTATCTGGCGCAATGACTGAGGAAGATGCAGTGCAGGTAGCCCGTGCTTGTGCTCGCAATAATTTACTCAAGTGCGCGATCTTTGGCGGTGATCCCAATTGGGGGAGAGTACTCGCCGCCGTAGGTACCGCGCGAGTCTCACTGAATCCCCTAGATATCGATGTGACCTTAAATGGGATTGCAGTAGCAAAATCAAGTGCTCCGTTCGCCGATCGCAGCCAGGTTTTTTTCACTGGTCGACTAGTAACTATCGATATCGACCTAAAGTTGGGCAAGGCGAGTGCGACGGTTTTCACCAATGATTTATCCCATGACTATGTGCACGAGAATTCGGCGTATGCAACATGATCGTCGTGAAATTTGGTGGCCATGCGATGCAAGATGAAAACGGTGCTTTTGCGAAAGCCATCGCTGTGGCGCAGCAAAGTGGCGTCGCGCTAGTGATAGTTCACGGTGGTGGTCCACAGATCGATGCAGCTTTGAAGGCTGAAGAAATAACTTCAGAATTTATCGGTGGTTTCCGTGTTACGACACCTGAAATTTTTGAAGTTGTGGAACGCGTACTTGCAGATGAAGTTGGACCAGGAGTCGCTAGATCTCTTCAGAAAGTTGGAGTAAATGCAGTAGCACTTTCAGGACGTACCAGTGAATCCTTAATTGCCGAGCCGCTCCGTAAATTGGTAGACGGTACTCCCGCTGATTTAGGACTTGTTGGAGTTATCACGGCAGTTAATCCACAGGCGATAAAGAATGCGCTGAAAGGCGGACAGGTACCTGTGATCTCACCAATCGCTATTGATGAGAGTTTCAAAGGTGGGCTAAATGTTAATGCAGATTTGGCAGCTGCAGCTATTGCAGGCGCTTTGGATGCGCAGTGCTTAATTATTATGACTGATGTTGCAGGTATTTATCGTTCTTGGCCTGACGCTTCATCGCTGATCTCTGAAATAACTCTTTCAGAATTGGATGCGATCAAAGGAACTTTTGCGCACGGAATGGCTCCGAAAGTGCAGGCTTGCTTAGATGCCATTAAAGGCGGCGCTAGCGCTGTGAGAATCATCGATGGAACCGATCCATCAGCCTTCGCGGCAGCGTTGGGCAATCATGGAGGAACGTTGGTGACCAAGTGAGTACATCGAAAACGAAAGTTATAAATTGGTCTGATGTAATGCAGGGTAATTACGGCGAACCTACGATAACGCTGAAATCCGGTAAAGGGCTTGTCGTCACCGATATTACGGGCAAGAAGTATCTTGATTTTCTCGGTGGTATTGCAACAAATGTATTAGGTCACGCGCACCCAGTAATTGTGCGGGCAGTTTCCAAGCAGATCGCTACCCTCGGACATGTCAGCAATTTCTACAGCCATCCATCCGGAATCGCTCTCGCGGCGAAGTTACAAGAGCTAACCGCTGATAAGAACGCACGCGTCTTCTTCTGCAATTCAGGTGCCGAAGCAAATGAAGCGGCGCTAAAACTGTCACGTAAAACTGGGCGCTCCAGAATTGTGGCTACAACAGGTTCATTCCATGGCCGCACTATGGGCGCGCTCTCACTTACCGGTCAACCTAGTAAGCGTAATCCTTTCAAACCGTTACTTAAAAATGTAAAGCACGTGACTTTCGGTGACATTAGCGCGATGCGCAAAGCAGTTAACAAGAAGACGGCAATGGTTATTGTGGAACCAATAATGGGGGAGGCCGGAGTAATCGTGCCACCATTTGGTTATTTGAAACAGTTACGAGATTTGTGCGATGAGTATGGAGTTCTGTTGGTATTTGATTGTGTGCAGACAGGGATAGGACGCACCGGAGCCTGGTTTGGATATGAAGAAGAGAAGATACGTCCAGATGCAATCACCTTGGCGAAGGGCCTCGGTGGTGGCTTGCCGCTGGGCGCGATGATCACTCTAGGAAATAGCTCACCGCAATTTGCACCTGGTGAACACGGTACAACCTTTGGTGGCAATCCTGTCGCAGCTGCTGCAGGTCTCGCCGTGATTGAATTTATAACCAAGACAAACTTACTATCAACGGTCAAGAGTTATGAGAAAAGGCTGAAGATCAAATTGGGCGCTGTCAGAGGAGTCACTCAGGTCAGAGGTCGCGGTTTACTTCTTGGAATCGTGCTCGATGGTGTGTATGCAAAGAATCTGGCGGCTAAGTTATCTGATCGCGGAATTCTAGTGAATGCTGCGAACGAGGAGACGATCCGAATTGCTCCAGCGCTAATTGTTACTAAAGTCCAGATTGATAAGTTCATAACAATCTTTGCCCAGTGCATGCAGGAGGTAGATCGTGGCTAAGGTCCTTAACTCATCTTCCGTATCAGCTCGTAGATCTAAGGCGATCTCGCTAATCAAAGCGGGAGTGGTTCACTCACAATCAGATCTGGTCAAACTTTTAAAGAAGGCGGGCTTTGTGGTCACACAAGCGACCGCCAGCCGCGATCTCGAAGAGGTTGGCGCAGTTCGCTCGCGTAATGAAAACGGCGAACTTATCTATCAGATTGGGACGACTTCTGATGGCGCTATCTCTAAATCTATGCCGTTACCGGCCGATCTAATTCTCTCAGTTGAATCATCCGGGAATCTTGCAGTCGTGCGAACTCCACCCGGGGGAGCGCAATTTTTAGCGAGCTCATTGGATAATTCAGGTATCAAAAGCATCATAGGAACGATTGCCGGCGACGACACGGTTTTAGTTGTATCCAAGAAGTCCAACGGTGGAGCG
>CAXNDN010000048.1:0-6324 GCA_964201295.1 Candidatus Planktophila sp.
GTGTAAGCGCGAGAGAGATCATCGCGCGTCTTTAGCGGGACTTTTGATTGAACTTCTAGCTTTCCGCCAAGGTGCAATAGAAAAGTGCGATCACTAACTTTGCGAACCGTTATACCGGCGTGCGCAGTCAAAGATTTAGTTATTTCTTCAGCATGATCGACATCTATCGTGTCGCAAGTAACGTCGATAACAACTTTTTCTAAGAGCGACTCAACAACATCGAGTGCGGTAATTGTTGCTCCTGCACCAGTAATTGCAGCGGTTATTAGCGCAACGGGTTGAAGTTCGGGAGCGCCTTCAACGCGAATGGTAATTCCGTAGCCAGGAGAAGTTGATGCCATTTAGACAACACCGTAAAGACGATCACCAGCATCGCCCAAACCAGGAACGATATATCCGCGTTCGTTTAACTTTTCATCAAGTGCGCCCGTGACAAGTGTGATTGGCACACCCGAATTAGCGAAAGCATCTTCAAGTACCTTGATTCCTTCAGGAGCAGAGAGAATGCAAATTGCTGTGATGTCATCTGCGCCGCGTTCGATTAGAAAGTTAATTGCGGCGACCAATGTTCCGCCGGTTGCCAACATTGGGTCTAAGACAAAGCATTGGCGTCCTGACAAATTTTCTGGCAAGCGATTGGCGTAGGTACTCGCCTTAAGAGTTTTTTCATCTCGAACCATTCCGAGAAAGCCAACTTCAGCTGTTGGGATTAGACGCGTCATTCCTTCTAACATTCCGAGCCCAGCTCGCAAAATAGGAACAACCACTGGTCTTGGGTCAGAAAGCTTCAAGCCAGTTGTAGTCGTCACCGGAGTCTTTATCGAAACCTTTTCGGTGCGCACATCGCGGGTTGCTTCATAGGCGAGCAAGGTGACAAGTTCCTCAACGAGATGGCGAAATGTTGGGGAATCAGTTTTTTCATCGCGCAGAACGGTCAATTTGTGGGTAACCAGCGGGTGGTCGGCGACGTGAACTTTCATGGCTCCTACCTTACAGGGGTTTCCAACTCGTCCAATGAGTGGGAATATGGCGGATGTGACGGATGCAATCGTGAACGAGGTAGATATCGCAGTTGCTGCGTGGCACGAGGACGGGCGCTGGAATTTAGCGCTCTTACCTGATGCACATGACTTACCTCACATTATTGATCGCCTAAAGTCGCAACAAACCAACGGTGGAGCAATCGCCTTGTTGGCAATTGATGAAGAATTCTTTATGTTGATTCGAGTTTTAGGATCTCACATAAGCATGTTCTTAAGCGATGTTACTTGTGCCATGGATTACTCAGTCGCTGCGGATTTTCTGGAACTCTGTGATTTGGATTCTCCGGAGGAAGATGAAGAACCACTTCCAGTTGGCCACTTAGATATTTTGGCAGATCTCGGTGTAAATCAAATGGAACTTTCTGCGCTCTGCGATGATGCAGAGTTATTTCCGGATGAACAATTAGAAGCGATCGCAAGCCGCTTAGGATTTGCAGAACAATTCGCTGAGTTATTGGAGTTATAAGAATTTCTAACCAAACACCGGAATCGTTGATGGATGAGGCGATAGCGATTGCAAGGAAAGCAACTTCTACTGGCGATGTTCCAGTCGGTGCGATAATTATCAATGCAGATGGCGTAATCATTGGTCGCGGTTCAAATGAGCGTGAAGCAAATAGCGATCCAACTGCGCACGCCGAAATAGTTGCCATTAGAAGTGCAACAAACCGCCTACAAAATTCTCGACTCGATGGAGCTACTTTGATTGTCACCTTAGAACCTTGTGCGATGTGTGCAGGTGCAATTGCACAATCCCGTATTTCAAATTTAATTTTTGGCGCTTGGGATCAAAAAGCGGGCGCAGTAGGCTCTATTTGGGATGTAATTAGAGACCCACGGGCGCTACATAAAGTGAATGTAACCGCTGGAATTCGTGAAGTTGAATGCGCAAAGCTGTTGAGCGATTTTTTTGAAGGCCAGCGCTGATTTAAACCAGTAATTGATAAGACGGATTCAAGATGGTTAGTGCACCCTCTTCTTCTCCGACCATTCCCTCGGCGCGAAGCTGGGAGCCCACTTCTAGGCCGGCAATCTCGCGTCGACCCAAGAATTGCAGAGTTACTCCGCCGCTCTGATCCCAGACTTCAACTTGAAGAAGCGGCGCAGAACCACTGGGTGCGCTCTTGATTGAAGTTACGCGACCCTGCACGTGAGCGCGGCTTCGCCACTTAATCTCACCGATCGGCGTCATATCTTCTGCATAGTGGCTCATTGGCTCAATGTTTTTTGCCACATCTTCCACTGGTTTAAATTGTGGGACTGGTGGCGCAACAGTTTTCACATCGCTCCGCAGCGGAACAGTTAACTGTGAGCCAGATGTAATGCGATCAACGTCAAATGGAACGATCGTTGCGACAACTCGTTGGAGCTGCGAAATTGGCGCAGCAATTTCTTCAGCAGTCTGATCATGCAGTAGTCGACCCAAGAAACCAGAGTATGCGCGACGTGGAAGAAGCAAGGTTAATTCAATGTCGCTCTTCTCGGTCATTCGGATTGCGTAATCAACTGCAGCATTTGCCAGACGGCGATCTGGGCAGTCGATAAGTTCAAGGGTTACATCATCTAAGGCATCAGATGCCGCCCAGGCGTTCTTGATCACTTCAGCGCGACGATCATCAATAACAAAGTGAACAGCGCTCAAATTACGCGGCTTAAGACTTCGCGCGTACCTAACTGCGCCGACTGTTGCAATATCTACGTTATCAACCAAGACAGTTACATTGTGACGAACAATAGTTGTCGCTCTCTCCTGTTCTTGTCTAACTGACAACGCTTCTTGCTCACGTGTGTATTGACGTCGCAAGCGTAAGAAGACTACGACCATTATTGGTGCAACTAACAAAACTAGCCAAGCACCCTGAGTAAACTTAACAATCGAGAAAATAACTACAATTATGAGAGAGATAGATCCAGCGAGTAAGTTGATGACAACACGGATCTTCCAACCATTTGGTTTGACGCGTATCGAATGCTTTGTCATGCCAAATCCGGCCAATGCAAATCCGGTAAATACCCCGAGGGCATAGAAGGCGACTAGATGTTCGACTGAGCCAGCGGTGATTAAAACCAGAACAATTCCGCCGCCAGCGAGTAATAAAATTCCATTTGAAAAAGCTAAACGGTGACCACGCTTTGTTAATTGACGTGGGAGATATCCATCGGATGCCACAAAGTTACAGAGCAACGGGAAGGCGCTGTATGTAGTGTTTGCACCAGCAAAGAGAATGAGCATTGTTGCCAGTTGAACCATAATAAACATAAAGCTTCCGAAGGCTCCATCGCCCATTGCAGTCTTTGCGATCTGTGAAATAACAGTTGGTGTTCCTGATTCATACGGCATAGCTTGAATATGATGTGCAAAGTAAGAAACACCAAGTACAAGTGTGCCAAGAATGCAGCTCATAATTACGAGCGTTCTCTTGGCATTTACGTGTTCTGGAGTTTTAAATAGCGCAACACCATCTGATATCGCTTCCAAACCAGTAAGTGAGGATCCACCGTTAGCAAAAGCGCGTAATAGGATAAAAATGGCTGCGGCCGTCAAGAGTCCTTGCTCTTGTCCTACTTCAACAGCGCCAGGTAAATCTGTGGCAAGAACTGGAAGAGTTCCTTGAAAGAGCCGCCAAAAACCCATTCCGAAAACAATCAACATGCAACCGACGAAGAAATAAGTTGGGAAAGCAAAGGCCTTTCCTGCTTCTTTCACACCACGCAGATTTCCGTATGTTAGTAAAACAATAACTAGCAAGATCATCGGAATTTTCCACGGCTCAAGTGATGGGAAGGTAGAAATAATTGCTGCGACTCCAGCAGCGGATTGAATTGCTACCGTCACAACATAATCAAGAATTAGCGCTACAGCGGCAATTTGTGCAACTACGGGTCCGAAATTATCGCGCGAGACTATGTACGCACCGCCGGTCTTTGTGTAAACATCAATTACATTTCGGTAGGAGAGTGTAATAATCAAAAGAATTACTAATACAACTGCCGTCATTGGCATCAAGATGGCAAATGCTGCCAAACCAAATGCTGGCAAGAGTGCGATAAGAATCTGTTCGCTGCCGTAAGCTGAAGATGAAATACAGTCAGATGAGAGAATGCCTAAGGCATATCGTTTTGATAGACGCTGATGACCTAAAGAATGTCTATTAAGTGGATTACCCAGGAGACGGCGCTTAATCTTGTAACTAAGCGGATCCTTTAGGTGAGCATGGTCCTGAAGTGCAACAGGCTGTGGCGCACCATCTGTCCAAGACTTTGGCA
Organism: Candidatus Planktophila sp.; assembly: GCA_964201295.1. GTDB lineage: Bacteria > Actinomycetota > Actinomycetes > Nanopelagicales > Nanopelagicaceae > Planktophila. Next base: position 4,311 of record CAXNDN010000048.1, read on the forward strand.
CACGAACTCCTTCAGTTACCGCGGCTAGCGCGTCTAATTGCCTTTTCAGTATGCTCATCTTATGCGCACTCAGTTATATATAGATGGCCAATGGGTCGATGGAAACGGCACTTTGGATGTAATTGATCCAAGTGATGGCTCGGTAATCGCCAAAGTCGCCACCGCCGGAGATGCCGAAATTGAAGCCGCGCTAGCCGCCGCCGATCGCGCCGCACTAGCCTGGGCCAAGACTGCTCCACGAGTTCGCGGTGAAATTCTGCGCAAAGCATTTGAACTTATGACGCAAGAAGCAGATTACTTAGCCGAGTTAATTTCGAAAGAGAATGGAAAAGCTCTGCCCGATGCGAGAGGTGAAGTTGCCTACGCCGCCGAATTTTTCCGTTGGTTCTCTGAAGAAGCAGTACGTATCGCCGGTGATTTCCGAATGTCACCAAGTGGTGACAAGCGAATTCTTGTTACGCATCAACCAGTTGGCCTTTCTATTCTTATTACCCCTTGGAACTTCCCAGCTGGAATGGCTACGCGCAAAATTGGTCCCGCGATTGCTGCAGGTTGCACAATGATTTTAAAACCAGCCGGTGAAACACCACTAACTGCGCTCGCCATTGTTGATATTTTAGATCGCGCCGGAGTTCCAAAAGGCGTCGTCAATTTAATTCTGCCAACTCCTACCGGACCAGCAATTGCAAAAATGTTGCACGATAAGCGAGTTAAGAATCTTTCTTTCACTGGATCAACTGAAGTTGGCCGCATAATTCTAAAAGAAGCTGCCGACAATGTAATCCGCTGCTCAATGGAGCTCGGTGGTAATGCACCATTCGTTGTGATGGATGATGCGAACATTGATGAAGCGGTAAAAGGTCTAATGCTCGCCAAGATGCGCAATGGCGGCGCCGCATGCACCGCCGCAAATCGTATTTACGTGCAACGACCAGTTGCTAAAGAGTTTATGGAAAAGTTTGCAGCTGAAATGGGCGCATTTGTAATGGGTCGCGGTCGTGATGCTGGAATTCAACTTGGCGCAAGTGTTTCCGTTAAAGAGCGCAACAAGATTGCAGATCTCGTTGATAACTCCATCAAAGCAGGCGCAAAGGTTCTAACTGGCGGCAAAACCCCAGATGGTCCAGGTGCTTTCTATCCCGCAACAGTTCTAGAAGTAGATAAGAAGGCTGAAATTCTTAACCATGAAGTCTTTGGTCCAGTCGCGCCAGTTGTAATTTTCGATACCGATGCCGAAGCTATTGAATTAGCCAACAGCACTGATTTCGGACTAATTAGTTATGTCTATTCCGAAAATCTAAAGCGCGCTATTCAAATATCCGAAGCAATCGAATCCGGAATGGTCGCAATCAATCGCGGCCTTATTTCAGATCCAGCTGCACCATTCGGTGGCGTTAAACAATCAGGTTTAGGTCGCGAAGGTGGCTTCGATGGAATCCACGAATTCCTCGAGACCAAATACATCGGGGTTGAGATTTAATTGAGCCTACAAAAGGGAGTGGCTTTCGTAATTAGCCTTTCAATTGCATTTTCGATTTTGAGCGCGCCGGCTGGAATCTCAGCCGTCAAAACAGGAGGAGCTTGCAAGAAGCTAGGGGAGGTAGTTGTTGTCTCAGGGTTTAAATATAATTGCATCAAATCTAAAAACAAATTAATTTGGAGTAAGGGTATTGCCGTGGTTTTGCCAAAACCAACAAGCGGAGAGAAAGAAACACCGAAAGCTTTAAATTCGCACGAGAAGGTCGTTAATAAAATTGGCAGTCTATGGGCCCAATGGCGAGAGAAAAGTACTAGCACGTATGTGCCTTTAAGAGTAATTACCCAACCGGGTTTTGATTCCGCGTGGCAAGAAGTAAAAAAACCTGCAAACCTTTTGATTTCAACCTTTGTTGGCAACGGTTACAAACTTTTACCAGAACCAATTTCAATCTTTGGAGATTCCGAAGATTGGTTGGCGGCGACCGGGAGACCAATAGCTTGCGGTAGATCAGTACCAGAACAACCGATGGGAATT
>CAXNDN010000049.1:0-6278 GCA_964201295.1 Candidatus Planktophila sp.
TAGCCATCCCGAATTTTGCGCCCAGGTGTAAACGTAACGGTCCCGAGATACTCCCCTGCAGCGTCCCTGAACCATCAAAGAGCGGGTGGCACCGGGGGTCGGCGATCAGATCAAAGATCTGTTGGGCGGGTGCTTCAATGACGATACGAGCAGCTGCGATTAGCGGTGAATCAAAGTTGAGAATTTCAGCTCTTACTTTATCCATAGCGCTGATCCCTGAGAAAAAATATTAGTGAGATGAGTTCTCAGCTAGTGGCTTCTCGTACTCGGTAACGAAACCGATAATGCTAATTACTAGAGCGCCCAGTGAGATAAGGGTTAACCACCAACCGATAACTAATGAGAGACCCATAGCCATCGCACTTAGCGCAACCGGAAGTGGCCACCATGAATGAGGACTATAGAAACCTAATTCGCCGGCGCTATCTGCGATTTCAGCAGTTGGTCGATCTTCGGGAAGATCGTGGCCAATTCGCTTTGCAGTAAACCAGATATAGAAACCAACCATGCCGGCCAAGCACGCAGCCAAGATCATTCCGGTGATACCGACTGGCTCACCGCCTACGTAGTAATAAATAATCGCCATAATGACGTAGAAGATGGAGAGGCCTACGAAGAGGCTCCAATTAGTTTTCACTAGTGACCTTCCGTCTTAATGTGCGGATGATGTAGATCAAAAGCTGGGCGCTCTGAGCGAATACGCGGCATAGATAAGAAGTTGTGGCGAGGTGGCGGGCAAGAGGTCGCCCATTCCAGCGATGACCCATAGCCCCAAGGATCAGCGCAATTAACCAAAGGAGAGTTGCGGGTAATCCAAACGTTTACAAAGAACGGAATCATAGAAAGGGCCAACAGCGCTGAACCAACAGTTGAAACCATATTCATTCCAGTGAAACCATCAGTTGCTAGATAATCTGCATAGCGACGAGGGAAACCCTTGATACCTAGCCAGTGCTGAATTAAGAAGGTCATGTGGAAACCGACAAAGAGAGTCCAGAAGTGAATCTTGCCCAGGCGCTCATTTAACATCCGGCCGGTCATCTTTGGCCACCAGAAATAGAATCCAGCGAACATTGCAAAGACCACCGTGCCAAAGAGAACGTAGTGGAAGTGCGCAACGACGAAGTATGAGGCTGAGACAGCGAAATCAAGTGGTGGCGAAGCCAGGATGATTCCTGTGATGCCACCAAATAAAAATGTAACTAAGAAGCCCATTACCCAAAGCATCGGAGTTTCAAAAGTTACGTGGCCCCGCCACATTGTGCCGATCCAGTTGAAGAATTTTACGCCAGTCGGAATACCAATTAAGAATGTCATAAATGAGAAGAACGGGAGCAGCACTTGACCGCTTGCAAACATATGGTGGGCCCAGACTGCAACAGAGAGTGCAGAAATAGCAATAGTCGCAGCAATTAAACCTTTATAACCAAAGATTGGCTTGCGACTAAATACCGGCAAGATCTCTGTAGCGATACCAAAGAATGGCAGCGCCAAGATGTAAACCTCTGGGTGACCGAAGAACCAGAATAAGTGTTGCCACAACATCGCTCCACCATTTGCCGGATCGAAGATATGTGAGCCAAAGAGACGATCTGATTCCAGCGCCAGAAGCGCAGCTGCCAGTGGAGGAAAGGCAAGCAGTACAAGTATTGAGGTAAGCAATACGTTCCAAGAGAAGATCGACATACGAAACATCGTCATACCTGGTGCGCGCATCGTAAAAATTGTTGTAATGAAGTTTACGCCACCCAAGATTGTTCCAAGGCCGGATACTGCAAGACCGATCACCCAAAGGTCGCCACCAATACCTGGTGAATAAGTTGAGTTGGCTAGCGGTGCATAAGCAGTCCAACCAAATGATGCGGCGCCACCTGGAGTTAAGAATCCTGCGACCGCTGTCAGGCTGCCGAAGAAGAAGAGCCAGAAAGACAACATATTTAATCGCGGAAAAGCGACATCGGCCGCGCCAATTTGCAGCGGCATAATCACATTGGCGAAACCAACAAAGAGCGGTGTAGCAAACATCAAGAGCATGATCGTTCCGTGCATTGTAAAGATTTGGTTATATTGCTCATTACTGAGAAATTGCATACCTGGGCGCGCTAACTCAGCGCGCAGGAATAGGGCCAATAAACCGCCAATTAAGAACCAGGCGAAAGTGGTCATCAAATACAAATAACCAATCGTCTTGTGATCGGTTGAGGTGACCCATTTTACAAAATTCTTGCCCTTGGGAGAAGGTGCGGTTGCTGTCACATTTAAGGTAGGACGTTCTGCATAAGTTGTCATGCCGCACTCGCCTTCAGAGTCTCTAGATAAGTCTTGTATTCAGATGGAGTAACCACTTTTACTGAGAAAAGCATTTGTGAATGATTTCGGCCACAGAGGATATTGCAGCGCCCTGGATAAGTACCGAGCTTGTTGGCGGTAAATTCGAGATAGTTGGTCACACCCGGCAAGTTCTGCATTTGAATCATAAATGCTGGGATCCAGAAACCGTGGACCACATCATTAGATGCAATTGTGTAACGAACTTTTTCACCAAGTGGAACGTAGAGGGTTGGTGGGCTGGCAGGAGTTCCGGTAACTACAGCTTTCGGCCCTGCTTCAGGGTAGGAAAATTGCCAAGACCACTGGAATCCGTCGACCAGGATTTCGTGTTTGTAATTACTCGTCTTCTCAACTATTTCCGTCTGCTTAACGGCGGTAAAGTAAAATAGAACTGCGACGATAATAAATGGAATTATCGTGTAAGCAACTTCAACCGGGACGTTATATTGCGTCTGTTTTGGAAATTCGCTCTGGCCTACTTTGGCGCGATGAAATACTGCAGGCCATAAAATTAATATAAGCGTGAAGACCCCAACGACTGCGCCTGCGATCCAGGCACCTTGCCACAGTGAGAGGGAAATATCGTTTACGCTGGTTACGCCTTCTTCAAACCCAAGCCCAGAAACCTTGGCGCATCCAGTTAATAAGAGCGTCAGGGGCGCGAGGAGTATCGCCCGTAAAAATGGGCGAATTCGACTAACAGACATGTGGCTAAGGATAGTGCTGCATTTCCCTCATCCGCTCCTTGGCTAGTAGCGTTCGCGGGGTGGTTCCAGTCACAGGAAATTTCCAAGCAGAGACGGCACTAAATCCGCTGGCTCAAGAGGCGCTCTTGGCTGCCTTCGAATCTGGATGGGCTGACCCGAAGAAGATTGGTCAGCACCCAAATCGAGCCGCGCTTATGCGAAATAACGCAGTCGAATCGATTGCTAACCGTCTCGGACTTTCACCAGATCAGATTGAAATTACAGGGGAAGTCGGACTTGGTTACTTGCTTTCACTCGCTGGGTTTTTAACTCCTACAAAATCGCTGCACTTTGGTGCAGGAGATCGCAGTGGGGTTATTGCAACGGTTCGCGCACATCAAGGCGCAATTACTGAGATTCCATTACTTGGCGATGGCCGGATTAACTTTGCGAATGCTGTGCTATCAAGTAATTCAGTCCTTGCTTTTCAACTAGCTAATGGTGAAACGGGGGCGATCAACTCGCTCCCAAGTGAAATGCCCGATGACTTATTGATTGCAGTTGACGCTACCGCAAGTGGTGCGCGAGTTCCTCTGCCTGAGAATTGGGGTAGCGCAACATTCGATTCACGAAGTTGGGGCGGTCCTGCTGGTTTAGCGATTGTCGCAATAAATAAGGCTGCGCATTGGACCAATCCACTCCCCCATATCTCAAGTACTCGTCGAACTTACGGCACTTACTCACTGCCACTTTTGCTAGCCAGCGCTGTTGCTATAGAAAATTTTCATCCAGATGATCTAAAAATTCGGCGATTCAACGAAGAGATTCGCACCGCAATAAAATTAGCAGTACCTAAAGTGATCATTGCTGGGGATTTAGATCGAGCGCTGCCGCACTTAATCTCTCTCATTATTCCTCAGGCAAATGGTGAAGAGTTGCTACGTACTCTCGCGGCTAAGGGATTTGCAGTTGACTCTGGTTCGGCATGCACAGCTATGAATCTACAGCCGAGCCATGTTTTATCGGCGATGGGGCTGCCGACAGATGGAAATATAAGAATTACTATTCACGCAGACAGTAGTGAGGCAGAGATTAAGGGTTTGATTAGCGCTTTAATAAGTGCGGTTGAATCTCAGCAGCAGCGCTAGCGCCATAAGCTTGAGAAAAACGGTCAATAAATTCGGCAGCGGTAAATCGATATTCCTGGGTGCCGGTAGTTTCAATTACATAGGTCGCAATCATTGCGCCCAGTTGTGCACATCTTTCGTGTCCTAGGCCCCAAGCCAGACCGGCGACAAAACCGGATCTAAATGAATCACCAACACCAGTGGGATCAACTCTGCCCTTCTCTTTTGGGCAACTAATTTTTATCGTTTCGCCTTGCAATGATTCAACACGGGCACCTTCAGAACCTAAAGTCACGATGCGAAACTTTACCTGCTCCAAAATTTCGCGATCACTCCAGCCCGTCTTTTGAATTGCCAGCGCCAGTTCGTACTCATTTAAGAATAGATACGTTGCACCGGTAATTAACTGCTTAATCTCTTCGCCATTCATACGCGCCATTTGTTGGGATGGATCGGCAGCGATTGCAATACCCATTTGACGGGCGACTTCGGTATGACGCAGCATCGCTTCTGGATCATCAGGAGATACAACAAGTAGATCGAGTTTGCCGGTCTTATCCATAATTGGCGCTAACTCAATATGGCGCGCCTCAGACATCGCACCAGGAAAGAAAGATGCGATTTGATTTAGCTCGGTATCAGTTGTCACCATGAAATGTGCAGTATGCAAAGTCTTGGAAATTAAAACGTGAGATGTATCTACTCCGTGGCGCATCAGCCAAGCGTCGTAATCTGGCCAATCAATACCAACTGCAGCAATCAAGATTGGATTTAATCCCAAGACACCCATGCCATATGCAATATTTGCCGCGCATCCCCCACGACGGACTTCCAGTCCATCAACTAAAAAGGAGAGAGAAACTTTTTCTAGAGATCCGGCGACAAGTGAATCAGTAAATTTTCCGGAAAATGTCATTAAATGGTCAAGACCAACCGAGCCTGCAACGCCAATTTTCATAAAGCGAAATTAAAAAGTAAACGCTTAGCTTTAATTAAATGAATCGCCACAAGCGCAAGAGCCTTGTGCTTGTGGATTATCAATTGTGAAGCCCTGCTTCTCAATCGTGTCCACGAAATCAATAGTTGCGCCCATTAGGTATGGATCACTCATCTTGTCGACAACAACTTTTACAGAACCAAATTCGCGAGCGATATCACCTTCTTGATTGCGCTCATCGAAGTAGAGCTGGTAACGAAGACCAGAGCATCCACCTGGTTGCACTGCAACGCGTAGGTAAAGGTCATCGCGACCTTCTTGAGCGAGGAGGGCGGCCACCTTGGCGGCGGCTACATCGGTAAGAGAGATAGATGTTGAAGTTGTGGTTGTCTCAGTTGTCTCAGTAGTCATGGCTTTAGCCTACCTGCCCCACTGCGCCGATGCGACAGCAACGCCACTCATGCGCGAGAATGGTGGCATGTCCACATCCCAAAGCGGCGCGCTCACCAACTTGTTGCTCCTTGGGCGGGGCCAAGACTTGGAATCTGAACGAGGCGTCTCTTGCACTGGCGAATTACCTGAAGCCAGCGATCCGAATTTAATCTCTCGCGCAAAGATCGCGCGCGCAGCCTTAGGCGATCGTGCTCTGATACTTGGCCATCACTATCAACGCGATGAGGTAATTGCCTTCGCAGATATCACAGGCGATTCATTTAAATTAGCACAAGCAGCAGCTGCGCAATCAACAGCTGAGTACATAATTTTCTGCGGAGTACATTTCATGGCAGAGAGCGCGGATATTTTAACAACGGCAAACCAAAAGGTTATCTTGCCTGATCTAGCAGCCGGTTGCTCAATGGCAGATATGGCTACCGCCAATCAAGTACAAGAATGTTGGCGGCAACTATCGGCACTTGGAATTGCCGATAAAACTATTCCAGTTACTTATATGAATTCATCTGCTGCGATAAAGAGTTTTACTGGCGAAAATGGTGGAACCATCTGCACATCTTCAAATGCTCAGAAGAGTATGGAGTGGGCGTTAAGCAAAGGTGAGAAAATCCTCTTCCTACCGGATCAACATTTAGGTCGCAATACCGCTGTACTGTCGTTGGGTCTATCTCTCTCTGATTGCGTTCTGTGGAATCCCTGGAAGCCGATGGGTGGACTTACTGCTGATCAACTTCGCGCCGCAAA